>JBEKEJ010000039.1:0-16554 GCA_050013895.1 Verrucomicrobiota bacterium
AACGCCGCTCCCGGAGGGCATCGATCTGGTCTGGGTTCAATGCAAAGGCTACCGGTGCCTGGCCTATTCGAATGCGAGAGGCAAGTGGATAAACTTTTACAGTGGCAAGGTGGTGACCAACTTAGTTGAGGTAATTGGATGACGTTTCATTGCGCTCAATTCCCGCGCTGGGTTCTCACGTTCCAGCGGGTTTTCAATTTTGCTCAACACGAATCCCCTGCAAATCAGGCGTAGCGTCTTTCGGCAGGAGACCGCGCTCTTCAATTTCATCGGTTTGCGGCGCTCGGCCGAGGCATCGCCACGGTCCGGGGTTTCAGCGGTCTCAATAGACAATGATGGAACGCACCGGATGGCCGGTTAATTTATCGCGTCCGTTCAAAAATTTCAGTTCGATGAGAAAACTGATTTCCAGAATTTGCGCCCCAAGTTTTTTCACCAGGGCGGCGGCGGCGGCGGAAGTGCCGCCCGTCGCGAGCAGGTCGTCAATCAACAACACGCGCATTCCCGGCTTGAGCGCGTCCTCGTGCATGGCCACCGTTGCTGAACCGTATTCGAGGGCGTAATCCTGTTCGATGGTTTTGAAGGGCAGCTTGCCCTGTTTACGCACGGGTACGAAACCGGCGTGCAATTTCGTAGCGGCGGCGGCGGCGAAAATAAAGCCGCGCGCGTCAATGCCCACCACTGCCTCCACCGAACCGGGCCGGAAATTCTCCGTGAGCAAATCAACCGCGCCGGCGAACAATCGCGCGTCGGCCAGCACGGGCGTGATGTCCTTGAACTGGATGCCCGGTTTGGAAAAGTCCGGGACATTGCGGATGGCCTGTTCGATTTCCCTGGGTGTGGCGCCGGGGCGGGGCATGGCTTCAGTTGTTTTTGGTTTTGGTGCTTTCGAGCTTTTCAATCATCTTGCGGAGTTTTCGCAGGGCCAGATTCTGGATTTGGCGGACGCGCTCGCGCGTAACGCCGAAATTCCGGCCGACTTCCTCCAGGGTTTTTTCCGTGCCGCCGTCCAGGCCGAAACGGTAACGCAAAATCGTCGCTTCGCGCGCGTCGAGGTGTTTGACCATGTCCTGTAACATGACGAAGACGGTCTTGTCTTCGAGGTCCTCGTAGGGCGTCGCGGCATTTTCGTCCTCGACCACCTCGGAAAAATTGTTCGACTCGTCGTCGCCGATGGGCGCATCGAGCGACGCGGGCCGAATGGCCGCCAGCCGCATCTGCCGCACGCGCCCGGGGGTCATGTCGAGTTCGGCGGCCAGTTCCTCGTCGGTCGGCTCGCGTCCGAGTTCCTCCTGCAGTTTCATCCCTACGCGGCGCATCTTGGAAATTTTGTCCACCAGATGCACCGGCAGGCGGATGGTTTTGGATTGATTGGCGAGCGCGCGTTTGATGGACTGCTTGATCCACCAGGAACCGTAGGTGGAAAGCTTGCCGCCTTTTCTGGGGTCGAACCGTTCGACGGCCTTCATCAAGCCGATGTTGCCTTCGCTGATCAAATCCAGCAGCGGCAGGCCGATGCCTTCGTAGTCGCGCGCGATTTTGACGACGAGGCGGAGGTTGGCCTTGATCATCTGTTCGCGCGCCTTCTTGTCGCCTCTCTTGATCCGGGCGGCCAGTGCGATTTCCTCCTGCGGCGTAAGCAGCTTCACCTGGCCGATTTCGCGCAGGTACAGTTTGATCGCCGTGTCGGCGTCGTAGCGTGTGCTTTCCTGCCGGATGAATGCCGTGGTGTCGCCTTCGGCGGCTTTCGGGGGTGCAAGATTAGATGCGACCGCCGCCTTGACCGGAGTCGCAGAAAGTTTTCTGCGCCGTTGAGGCCTGGTCACTGTACGTTTTTTTTTCTTTGCCGCCATATTCGGGGGAAATAGTTATGTCCTCGGCGCGAGACCGCAAGACATTTAACCGTCGAGTTACCTGCGGCCGCCGCGCGACAGGGTGAGGAGATAAAGCAATTGCAGCACCGCGCTGACCAAGGCGGCCACGTAGGTAAGCGCGGCGGCGTCCAGGACCTTGCTCACGCCCGCGCGCTCGTCCTCATGAACAAGGCCGAGCCGAAACAATTGCCCCTTCGCCCGACGGCTGGCGTCATATTCCACCGGCAGCGTGACAAGCTGAAACAGGGTCATCACGCCGAACAACACGATGGCGATGGCGATGAAGGTCGGAAAGAACTGCCGGAAAATAAAGCCAGCAAAGAAAATTCCCATGTAAGCCATGCTCGCAAATTGTGTCACCGGCACAATCGCCATGCGAAAATTGAACAGCGCGTAAGCCGCCTGATGTTGGAGGGCGTGCCCGGCTTCGTGAGCGGCGACGCCCACGGCGGCAACTGTCCGGCCATGAAAGTTGTCCGACGACAGAAACAGGGCGCGTTTGGCGGGGTCGTAATGGTCGCTCAACTGGCCGGGAATTTCCTCCACGGGCATGTCCTGGAGACCGGCTTGATCGAGGATTTCGCGGGCGGCTTCGGCGCCCGTCATGCCGGATTCCACCGGCACGCGGCTGTATTTGCCGTAGGCGCGGTGCAATTTTATCTGAGCCCAGATGCCAATGAGCAAGCCGGGTATCGCAAACGCCAGCCACAATGGATCAAAACCGTAAAACATAATCTAAATCAATGGACAGCACATCGCTGTTTCCATTCAACCAAGCTGGTGGTGTGCCAATTCAATTTATGAGGAATTTAGAGGATTTTGTGGTGGTTGAAAGATTTTTTTGAGCCATCGCGACTCAATTGAGCCACTTGCTTTGGCACAAATACGGGGCTGGCGCGCAACTCGTGGGTCGCTCTAACAATTGTTTGGCTTCTTCACATATGAAAAATCGGGTGCCGCCATCCGTCACTTGAGTATTGGGCTGCATATGATATTAGTTTGTCGTTGTTGCCTGGCTGAGGTGGCCGTCTGTGGTTCAGCTCGTAAGACCGCATGGCATGCTCATTTTAAACCAACGAAACACAACATTATGAAACGAATCCTGCTGCCGTTGTTCACAACACTGCTTCTTTCCTGCTGCGCCGCCTCGGCTGACGAACCAAAGCGCACGGTCAACTTCACAAACACTCCCTTGGAGAAGATATTGCCGGTCTATCATCAACTTTCCGGGCTTGAGCTTGTGGTGTCTTCGGATGTTAGGAAATTGCATCGGGTTTTAACGATTCGATCGGATGAGGGGGTTACCAAGAGTCAGATGCTTAAACTGATTGAGAAGGCCCTGTTGGAGCAGGCGGGCGTGGTCATCTCGCGTCTCGATGAGCAGCGGGCATCCGTGACATACAACGACGCACTCCCAATTATAGATACAGGAGACGGGGATTAATGATGCGGTCTGACCAGGCCGGCTTCCTGGACAGGCAGCTGCCGGGCGGGTGGCGATCCCCAATTACCTCCGGTTCCCGCGAGCGATATCTTCATTGCCCGATCAACAGGTGAACAATTGCGGTCCAACCCGAACTCCGAAGGAGATGGGGAGCGCACCCGCCCCCGCCTTCGCCTCCGGCTTCGGCGCGGTCGCGTCGAAGCGAAGCGCAGACGGATCGGGTGTTGCTGGACGCGCCTCGCGTCCAGCCTCTTGCGCGCGACCAACACACGAGATCGGGAATTTTTGCTGCGTCCGATGTTTTCCGCGGCGGCGCGGAAAACCGCACCCGGGGCGGGTGCGCTCCCCAGCTTCGGAATTCAGGTTCAAATTTCCAGCAGCTTCTCAAACCGCGTCAGGTTGCGCGCGCCGGTGGCTGTCACCAACGCGACGTCTTCAAGCCGCACGCCGCCGATTTCGGGGTAATAAAGCCCCGGCTCGACGGTCACGACGTGACCGGGTTGGAGCCTGCCGGCCGAAGTCGCGCCCACGCGCGGGGCCTCGTGGATTTCCAGACCCAAACCGTGGCCCGTGCCATGAAAAAATCCTTCCATGCGGCCGTTGCGGCGTCCGGTGTGGTAGCCCTGCTGTTCGAAAAACTGCTGCACGGATTTGTGAATGGCGGCAGTCGGCGTGCCTGCGCGGACCTTTCTGAACGCGATTTGTTGTCCTTGAAAAACCGTGTGATAAAGTTTTCGCGCGGCTTCGCTTGCGCGGCCGCGGACAACCGTGCGCGTAATGTCGCCGAAGTAGCCGGTTTTTTGCGAGCGCGGGAAGATGTCAATGATGATCAGTTCGTTTGCCCGGAGCGGACCATAACCGCGTTCGTGGGGGTCGCAGGCCTGTCGTCCGCCGGCGACGATGGTGTTGGCGGCCAGCCCGTTCGCTTGCAGAATCGCGCAGTCAATCACCGAGCGCAGCTTTTCCGAGGTCAGCGGCAGGTTGTGGTAAATGAGTTTCCGGTCGCGCCCGATTTTGGCCGTGCGCAGGACCTGCATGGCCTCGGCCATGCCCACTTCGGCCATTACCAGCGCGGCGGAAATCTTTCTGACCTCGGCGGCAGACTTGCTTTCGCGTTCCGGGAAGAAAGTTCCCGGGCGCGCGCTGACCTTGACGCCCAGTTTTTCCAAATCCATTGCCATCCCGAGCGGAAAATCGTCGGGCACGGTGACGCGGCGGATGCCTTTTTCGCGCAGAATCCGGCGGACGACCTGCGCCAGGCCAGGTCGTTTGATTCCCAGTGCGCGGAGTTTCTGCTGGTATGCGTTTAACGAAGCGACGCGGCAGTGCGGCGCTTGCGCGCGGGCGCGATCAATTTCCAAATCGCTCATGACGATGAGCGGACGACCGCGCGTTTTAAGGTAAACAAACGGGTCCGGCGCGAACAGGCCCGTGGCGTAAAGCATGTTCGCGTCACGCTCGCTGTCCGCGACGATGAGCAAGGTTTCCGGCCGGTTCATTTTTTTATCCGCGAATTGCGCGAATTTTCACGAATTGAAATTCAATTGGCGGAAATTCGCGAAATTCGTGGATAACAGTTGTCACGTTCCAAACAGCCGGTCGGCGGCATCGCCGAGACCGGTTAAAATGCAACCTATTTCGTCAGTTCACCACCGTGGGCGACAGGAAGTAAAGCTGCCCGGTCTCCAACTTGGGCAGGTTCATGCCCAGATCGAGCTTGATGTCATGCGCGGCGGATTGGCTTTGCCCAAACAGGCGCAAAAAATCCGAGATGTCGTAACGCTCGCGGTATTCAATCAGGTTCGCGCTGGAAATGCCGGCGATTTTCTTTGCCGTTTTCACCGCGTCATCGAAGTCGCCGAGCTGGTCCACGAAACCGTATTCCTGCGCGTCCCGGCCGGAAAGCACTCGACCGTCGGCATAGTCCTCCCAGTCGAGCGCGAGCGGTTTGCCATCCTTTTTATTCAAGGCATGCGCCCATGCGCGGCCGTCGCGTACCACGGCCTTGAATTTGTCATAAGTATCGGTGATCAATTTTTGCACCATCGCGCGCTCTTCCGGCGGAATTTCATTCGTGCCGCGCATGCCGCTGAGCATGTCCTTGAACTTGCCGCTCTTGTAAATGTCGGGTTCCACGCCGACCTTGTCCATCAGCCGGCGGTAGTTCAACGTTTCCATGATTACGCCAATGCTGCCGGTGATGGTGAGGTCGTTGGCCACAATCCAGCGGCACGGCGCGGAAATGTAATAGCCGCCCGATGCCGCCAGGCTGCCCATCGAGCAGATCACGGGTTTGTTGGCCTTGTCCTGAAATTCCCTGATGGCCTTGTTGATTTGATCCGAGGCCATGACTTCACCGCCGGGTGAATCCACCTTGAGAATGACGGCTTTGACCCGGTCATCCTCCTTCGCGCGGTCAAGTTGCGCCTTGATCACGTCCACCATGCTGTTGCCGGTCGGATCCATTTCATGGTCGGTGATGATGCCGTCCACGGAGACCACGGCGATTCTGTTGTGCGCGTGGTTGTCTTTCAAAAGGTATTCTTCGAGCCGCGGGCCGGCTTCGTGCGCGGTGCTGGCGGTGAAACTGCGGTCAAAACTCAGCGCGTGCGAGATGAACTGGGTGAAGTTGATGAGCAGGCTGAACATCAGCACCACCAGCAAAATGATCGCAAAAATCATCCAGCCCCGGCTCTTGCGCGATTTGGGCGGCGGTGGAGGAGCGATGACCGGCGGCGGCGAAGCCAACGGTGGCGGCGCGCCTGGCGAATTGTAGGACGGAGTTTCCATGGCGGCAAACTAATTCAAAATCGGTGAACGAGCAAGGCGGATTCACCAGTGAACGCTTGACACGCCGCCGGCCCAGTTCCAGCTGCCTTTGAAAAAGGAACCTGCCGTAATCGCGATTTTGGCCGCGCCGGTTTTCGCTAATCGCTTTCATCCTGATTCAGGAGATTTCAAGGACGAGCATATCCCTCCAGCCTTTTCCGTTGACATTTCACGGCAAACAATCCAAAAAATACATTCCCCATTTCGGGATTAATGGCCTCGTTCGCGCCGCAACTTGAAGTCGAATGTGGAGTTTAATCAGGAGACGCAGAAGCAGAATTGTTGAGTCGGAAGTGTTTTGTTTGCTGGATGGGTGCATGAATGAAATGGTTTGCCCAAAATTGCTTTTTCCCGGGATTGCTATTGGCGGTCGTGGCGACGGGCTGCACCGCCAATCATTACCGCAAGTCTGCGGACAAGGCGGCTTATGCGGCCATCAAACAGAAGTCGCCGTTGGTGAAGAACATGGATTCATCTTTCACCATCGAACAGACCAATGATATTTATCTCGGCAATTTGCCGGTCGTGACAAACGTGGTGGACTATCTTGGCAAGGATGGCGAAAGCGAACGCGGCGCGCCTATCCTGCGGCTCGAAGATGCGCTGAACATTGCCATTCATCACAGTCGCAGCTATCAATCACGCAAGGAGCAGCTATATCTTTCCGCGTTGTCGCTGACCCTGTCACGCCATCAATTCACGCCCATTTTTTCCGCGAGCGGGAGTGCGGCATACAATGTCACGGCCACGGAAAGCGCGACGATGAGCGACCACTTCGTTGAGGATCGCAGCGTCAGCGCCGACGGTTCGGTGGGCGAAAGCTGGCTGGTGCGCGATGTGGGCCGGATCACGACGGCGTTCACGGCGGACTTCCTGCGGTTTGTCACCGGCGATCCGAGGCTGGCCACTTCGTCGCAGTTGAGCGCCGCGTTCGTCCGCCCCCTGTGGCGCGACGCCGGGTTCAAGCAGGAAATGGAGAATCTGACGCAGGACGAGCGTGATTTGCTCTATGCCCTGCGGAACTTCACCCAGTTTCGCAAAGATTTCAGCGTCGGGATCGCTTCCGCCTACTACAACGTGCTGGGCAATCGCGACGCTGTGCGCAACAGTTATCTCAATCTGAAGAGTTCGCACCAGAATGCCGATCGCACCCGCGCCCTCGCGCAGGAGGGTCGCGTGGCGGGCACGGATCTTGGCCGCCAGGAGCAGCAGGAGTTGTCCGCCGAAAGCTCGTGGATCAATGCCGTCGTCGATTACAAGCAGTCGCTCGACAATTTCAAAATCCAACTCGGCCTCAAGGTGGATGCCAACCTCATTTTGGACGATAACGAATTGGAGGCGTTGCAAATCCATCACCCCGATATCAACGTGGATGATTCGATCAAACTCGCGCTGGCGTCGCGGCTGGATTACATGACCAGCAAGGATCAGGTTGATGATGCCGAGCGCGAAGTGAAGGTCGCGCAAAATTTTCTCAAGCCGCAGGTGGACTTGTTGGCCAACGCAAACCTGAACAGCAATCCGGACAAGAATTATTCGCTGCCCGATCCACAGCGCTATGCCTGGAATGCCGGCCTGGACGTTGACCCGGGCCTGGACCGCACGTCCGAGCGTAATTCCTATCGCAGCGCGCTCATCGCCCGCAACCGCGCCGCACGCACGCTCGAAGAACAGGAAGACCAGATCAAACTTCAGGTGCGCGGCAGCTGGCGCACATTGGATCAAGCCAAACGCAGTTACGAGATCAGCGAAGTGGGCGTGCATATCGCCGAACGGCGCGTCGAGGAACAGAGTCTTCTGGCGGAATGGGGGCGTTCCAATGCGAAGGATCAGGTGGACGCGCAGAACGATTTGATTGCCTCGAAGAACCAGCGGACGCAGGCGCTCGTCACCCACACGATCGCTCGGCTGCAATTCTGGAACAACATGGGGATTCTCTACATCAAGGCCAATGGCCAATGGGAGGAAATGCAAAATGCGAAAAGTGAATGATTTGATTAAGTTCATCCGGCGGCAGCCGCGCTGGCGGCAAATCGCCGCCGCGGCCATCATCGCGCTGGCCGGCTGGTGGTTGTTGCGCAGCGGCGGCGCGTCGGCGGCAAAGGCCCCGACATTCCCGGCACGGCGCGGGCCGTTGGAGATCAACGTCCTCGAAGGCGGCAGCCTGCAGGCGCTCGAATCGCAGGAGGTTAAATGCGAAGTGCGCGTGGGCTATCAAGGCACGAAGATTTTGCGGATCGTGGAAGAGGGGTATCTCGTCACGGAAGACGATGTGAAAAACGGCAAGGTGCTGGTGGAACTGGATTCTTCCGATTTGGAAAAGCAAATCGCGCAGCAGGAGATTCAATATCAGCAGGCGGTCGCCAGTTTGATTGATGCCCAGCAAAACTACGAAATTCAGTTGAATCAAAATCAAAGTGACATCAAGGCCGCCGAACAAAAGGCCCGCTTCGCGCGGATGGATTTCGACAAATTTTTGGGTAATACCGTCACCGAACAGATCATCAAGGATTATGGCCTCGATAAAATTCTTACGGATGCCAGCACCAACAATGTAGAACAGACCAGTCATGCGCAGATGGCCAGTCTGGCCATCCTGGAGGCTCCGCCATCGGTGACGGAACCGCTGACCGCCAGACCCATCATCGAAAACACCCGGCTGGACCCGGTCATATCCGACAACACCAATGCGCCGCCGGCGGCATCCACCAACTCGATGGCGCTTGCGTCCGGGCCGGCCGGATCAAATGACATAATCGCTTTTCCCATTTCCGCATCGCCCCTCCCGGCAGCGCCGATTCCCGATTCGGATACGAATCTGGATATTGCTGCGGTTCCTGAGTCCGCCGCTTTTCCGTCCGGCCTCATTAATTTTTCGAGATACGCGAACATTGATGTTCTGGGGGACGGCGAAGCCAAACAAAAGCTGCGCAAGTTTGAAGACGATTTGCAGGTGGCCCAGAAGGAACTCGGCCAGGCCAAGGCCACGCTCGAAGGCACGAAGCGTCTTTACGAAAAACAATTTGTCGCGAAGAATGAGTTGGAGAAGGATCAATTGGCCCAGGACAGCGCCGAATTGAAGGTGCAGACGGCGGAAACCGACCGGGCATTGTTTTTGAAATACGATTTTTCCAAAACGGCCGAACAGTCGCTGTCCGACTACACCGAAGCCGTGCGCGAACTGGACAAGGCGCGCCGCGTGGCCATCTCAAAACTGGCGCAAGCCCAGGCCAAGTTGAAGTCGGCGCAGGGTCAATATGAGGTGCAGACCCGCCAGCGCAAGGACCTCAATGACCAGCTTGGGAAATGCACGATCCGCGCGCAGAAGAGCGGGCTGGTGGTATATGGCGGCAGCGGAGACTACTATTACGGCAATCAGGAACCCATTCGCGAAGGCGCCACCGTCCGTGAGCGGCAGTCTATCATCACCATCCCGGACATGACCCGCATGTCGGTGAATGTCAAAATCCACGAGAGTTACATCAAGAAGATCAAGAAAGGCCAGAAGGTGCGCATCACCGTGGACGCGTTTCCCGACACCGCGCTCGAAGGCGAGATCACCAAGGTGGGCGTTTTGCCGGATTCACAAAATCGTTATCTGAACCCGGATCTGAAGGTTTACAACACGACCATCACCATCAACGGCACCTATGATTGGGTCAAGCCGGGCATGAGCGCCCGGGTGGAAATCCTCGTGAACAAACTGGACGATGTGGTTTATGTCCCGGTTCAGGCCGTGTCGCCCAATGATGGGAAACAGTTTTGCTACGTCGCCGGCGCCTTCAAGCCGGAACGGCGTGAAGTGGAGATTGGCGATTTCAACGATGAGTTCATCGAAATCAAACACGGGTTGAAGGAAGGCGAGCGCGTCCTGTTGCGGCTGCCGGATGGGGTTGAAACGGGCGGTCCGGAAAACGCCAATCCGCCCGGGGAACAAAAGCCCAACGGCACCGACAAACCGGTTGCTCCCGCCATACCGGCGAGTGCGGCCCCGCCGAAGGGCGCTTAAAACACATTTGCCATGCCATCGCCCATCGTCCAGTTTGACCATGTCCGCAAGACCTACCAGATGGGTCCGAACACGGTGGAAGCTTTGCGCGGCGTCACCTTCGGCATCGAAGCCGGCGATTACATCAGCATCATGGGTCCGTCCGGTTGCGGCAAATCCACGATGCTCAATCTCCTCGGCTGTCTTGATCGTCCCACGACCGGTCATTATCTCCTCGGCGGCCAGGACGTGTCGGGAATGGGTGACGACGCCCTCTCCGCTGTTCGGGGAACGCGGCTGGGTTTCATCTTCCAATCTTACAATCTCATCCAGCAACTTACGGTGGTGGAGAACATTGAAATCCCACTCTATTACCAGGACCGTCCCGAAGCCGAATGCCGTGAATGCGCCAGCAAACTCGCCGCGCGCGTCGGACTTGCGGATCGGCTCGAACACAAACCCTTTGAACTTTCCGGCGGCCAGCAACAACGCGTCGCCATTGCCCGCGCGCTGGTAAACGATCCGCTCGTCATTCTGGCCGATGAACCCACCGGCAATCTCGATTCCACCTCCGGCGTGGAGATCATGAAGGTTTTCGACGAATTGAATGCCCAGGGCAAAACCCTGATTCTCGTCACCCACGATCCTAGCGTGGGCAAACGCGCCCGGCGCACCATCCGCTTGTGTGACGGACACATTGAAAGCGATGCCCGCCACTGAAAGCAATTCCAGCCTGGCCTACACCTGGCGCGACTTCACGCTGGCGCGGCTTCAGCGCGCGATGCGCCTGGGCATCCGCAGCCTCTGGCAACATCGTCTGCGCTCGCTGCTCACCGTGCTGGGCATTGTGTTTGGCGTCTGTTCGGTCATCGCCATGCTCGCCATCGGCGAAGGCGCGAGTTACGAGGCGCAGGAGCAGATCAAAAGCCTGGGCAGCCAGAACATCATCATTCACAGCATCAAACCCCCGGACGAACAAAAAGCCACGCAAGGCAGCCAGAGTTATGTCCTCGATTACGGCGTGACCTATGCCGACGCCGAACGGATCGCCGCCACTATTCCCGGCGTTACCGTCATCCTGCCTGCACGCATCATCCGCGATTACGTTTGGAACATCAGCCGCCGCGTGGATTGTGAAATCGTCGGCACGGTGCCGTGGTATCCCGCCATGCGCAACCAGCGCGTCGCCCAGGGTCGCTTCTTTACCGACAATGACATGAACGCACGGGCCAGCGTTTGCGTGCTGGGAGCGGAGATGGTGCCGTTGTTGTTTCCGTTGGAAACTCCGTTGGGCAGGCACGTCCGCGTGGGCGGCGACTATTATCAAGTCGTTGGCATCATGGAAGCGCGCGGGCACGAGGCCAAGGCCGACGACGCCACGGAGCAGAAGGACAAATCCGCCGCCTACCGCATGTTTGTTCCGTTGGAGACGATCAAGATGCGCTACGGCGAAGTCTTGATGCGCCGGCGCAGCGGCAGCTTCGAGGCCGAGCGCGTTGAATTCCACGAACTCACCGTAAAAGTCGCTTCCCTCGAAGCTGTTACCAGCGTCGCGGAGGCCATCAAGATGGTGCTGGAGCGCAACCACAAACGGAAGGATTATCAGATTGACGTGCCCCTGGAAATGCTCCGCCGCGCGGAACGTACCAAGCAGATATTCAATATTGTGCTAGGCTCCATCGCCGCCATTTCCCTCCTCGTTGGCGGCATCGGCATCATGAACATCATGCTTGCCAGCGTCACCGAACGGACGCGCGAGATCGGCATCCGCCGCGCCCTCGGCGCCCGGCGGCGCGACATCATTGTTCAGTTCCTGGTTGAGACGGTAATGCTCTCCGGCATTGGCGGCATCATGGGCGTGCTGCTGGGCGTCACCATTCCCTTCATCGTCTCGCACACGGCTGGCATGAAGACCATCATTACGCTCTGGTCGCCGTTGCTGGCGTTCAGCATCTCGGCGTTGGTGGGTGTCGTGTTCGGCATCTACCCCGCCGTCCGCGCCGCCAACATGGACCCCGTGGAAGCGCTGCGGCACGAATGACCGGGGTGACGCTAAAGCAATCACGATGCAGCGTTGTTGGCGTGCGCAATTTCGCCCCGCATGCTGCCACTGCCAATAATGATGCACCAGCGGCTTGATGGGCGCGTCGTAAATCACGCGGATTATCTTCGTTATGCCGATGGACAACGGCGCGAAACCAATTTCTGAAATCTTCGAAATCCTTGCGTCCTAGAGTGCTATAACTTACGGGCGCAAATCAGACGCAAAACTGTCGTTCGCAGAATGCGAATGGCGTGAGGAACCTGTTCTATCGAAGAGAATGGCGCGATAAAAAGGGCCAGAAGGGGTTGGCGCGGGCCTCGCCTGGAAAAACACCATTTTCCCGCTGGCAATTTTCGTTTGGACAATTTCCCAGTTTTCATTATCGCTTGAATACAGTAAGGCGACGACTTCGCCAGCGGACGCTGTATAAATGAGAGTAGCGACCCTGTCCCGTCCGGCCACTCGATATAAAGGCAAATCAACGATGGAAGCATGCAAATTCAGTCCAATCTGTCCGGTCAACCCGTTGTAATCGCCCACGGCGATTTGGTAAGTGCGGCCTTGAATGGCGTCGAAAGAAAGTCGGCCGGAACCTCTGGCAACCCATTCGGTTATAGATAGTCCTCCAACAGTTACAACCGTGAACACGCCCACCGGGAATGGATAATCACTGCTGCTCAAGTCAATCGAAACAGGTCCGCCGATGGGGGCTGTCCACGACCACCAAACATCTTTGCCGCTGCTGAATTCGTTAAGAACAGGTTCTTCAAGCAGAATGGGTTCGCCGGCCTGATGCGTGGCGCCCGCGTTGTAACCGGTGGCGGTCACGCTGACGCCGTGCAGCGTGATGCTATGCTGGGAATTATCGTTTGAAGGCGGAGTGGTCAGCGCGAGATAAAGCGGAATATCACCGGTGGTTCCCAGGTTGCCGTCGAAGGCGATTTGATAAGTCTGGCCTTTGACGGCATCGAATTCAACCATGTTGGGATAGGCATCGAGTGCAGCCGGCAGGCAATCTGCCGAAGTTAATGAATTCACCGCATTGCCCGTGTAAACGGCAAGTATCGGATAAAAGACCGGTGGCGGATTCTGGTCAACTTCATTTCCACAAGTGGGAGGGTATGGGCGTCTTGTGGTGATGACGCCACCGCCGCCCGGCGGGGATGGGGGAGAATACGCCGGCACTTCGTTGGTCGAGAGCGTAATCCGTCCTGAGGCCGGCGCTGTCCACGAATACCAAACCGAACTTCCGCCGGGATTTCCCAAATGGTTCGGCTCCCCCAATTCCTTGGTGGCGCCCGCATTCGACGCATGGGTGGAAAACCGCGAGCCGGAGAGCTTGACGCGATTGACAAAATCGTCATTGGGGGGTGCGGGAGAGAATTCCAAATTGAGGATGAAATCCCCTCCCTCAAAAACATTGGTGGTAAAGACCGGCTCCCACTCCAGTGCTTGAAAGGGACCTCCGCTACCGGGTATGGGCACAAGTTCCATCGCCGCGTCCGTGATGATGGCCGAGTCCACGCAAATTTGATAAGCTTGTCCGCTTGCCACGTGAAACGTCGTTTGGTTCCGCTCACGCCAGTGGCAGCCGCATGGTCCGTGTTCAAAACACATCAAATAGTTGTTGCTGGCAACCAGTGAAAGCCCGGCAAAATCATTTCCGGCATAAACGGTCAACAAGGGGCTGAAAGTCTCCGTATCCGCCGAAAGCGTGACAGTGCCATTGGATGGTGCCGTCCACGTTCCCCACATGGTTTGACCGCTGGAAACGCCGTCAATCAGGGGTTCATCGGGTTCAGTGGTCGCATTGGAAAGGGAGCCAACAATCCAATAATTCGGCCCGAAAATGACCGCGCGATTGGCAAAATCGTCAGCCAGCCGAAAAGGAAGAATACCTTGGGCAATCGCTGACAATCCAACGCCGCAAGTTATGCCGGCAACCCAGAATTTCCATTTTCCACACATTCTGAATGGTTCTTTCCGCTGATGTGAACAATAATTGCACTTTTGGAAAATTTGTCGAGATTAAACTCAGCTGATGCTCGATTCACCAATAATGATGCACCAGCGGCTTGATCTGCGCGTCGTAAAGCGCGCGGATTTTCTTCATCGTGCCGGCGGACAACGGCGCCAAGTCTGATGCGGCGATGTTCTCCGCGACTTGCGCCGGACGTTTCGCGCCGGGAATCGCACAGGTCACAGCGGGAAATTCCAGAATCCACCGGAGCGCCAGTTGCGCCGGCGTCGCATTCTTCGGCACCAGCGGCTTCAATTCCTCGACCGCGCGCAGGCCGGTGGCGAAATCCACGCCCGCAAACGTTTCGCCGCGATCAAACGCTTCGCCGTGACGGTTGAAATTCCGATGGTCGTCCTTGGCGAACTTGCTCTTGCGTGTGATTTTGCCGGACAACAGCCCCGAGGCCAGCGGCACGCGTGCCAGGATGCCGACTTTGCGCCGCTGCGCTTCGGCGAAAAACAAATCCGCCGGGCGCTGCCGGAAAATATTGAAGATGATCTGCACCGTTTGCACGCCGGGGAACTCGATGGCTTTGAGCGCTTCCTCCACCTTTTCCACGCTCACACCGTAATACCGCAGCTTGCCGGCCTTGATGAAATCGTCGAGGATCGCAAACATTTCCGGCCGGTAATAAGCTTCCGTGGGTGGACAATGCAATTGCAGCAGGTCAAGCGCGTCCGTGTCCAGGTTCCGCAGGCTGCGTTCGATGAAAGCCGTGAGGTTGGCGCGGTTGTAACCTTCCGGTGTCTGCTTCGGCAGCCGGCGACCGGCTTTGGTGGCGATGAAAAACTTGTCCACCCGCTCCTTTCTCAGTTTGGCCAGGAGCCGTTCGCTGCGGCCATCGCCATAAACGTCCGCCGTGTCGAAGAAATTCACGCCGCCATCGAGCGCGGCGTGAAGCGCGGCCAGCGATTCGCGGTCGTCCACGCTGCCCCACGCATCACCAATGGCCCATGCGCCAAAGCTGATTTCCGAAACCTTCCAGCCCGTCCGTCCCAATACGCGGTATTTCATGCGCGCAAGTTAAGCGAAAAGTGCTTTAACGCAAAGTAGCAAAGAGTTTTTGACGCGAATTTCACGAATTAACACGAATTCAAACAATTTCAGAAGAGGCTTTAAACCGCGAGTAACGCCAAACACACGGATGAAAACTTTAATGCGCTAAAGGTCCCACGGATTTGAACCGTTTGGGAAGGCGTGTCAGAAATAATCCGTGTTCATCCGTGTTCATCCGCGGTTGAATTTTCCCACCTTTGCGTCTTTGCGCCTTTGCATTAAACTCGCGTCATGCAACTTGACAAGTTGACGCTCAAATCGCAGGAGGCATTGCAGGAGGCGCAACGCCTCGCGCGCGAATACTCACATCAGGAAATGGACGGCGAACACCTCGCGCTCGCGCTCATCGGCCAGAGCGAAAGCCTCATTCCCGATTTGCTCGAACGCATCGGCGTGCCGGTCGCCCGGCTCAAGCCCGATTTGGAGGCCGAACTCGCACGCCGTCACAAGGTCCAGGGCGGCGGCGATCCCTATGCCGGGCGCGATTTGCAAAAGGCGCTCGACGCCGCACAGTCCGAGGCGCACAAGCTCAAGGACGATTACGTCAGCACCGAACACCTGCTGCTCGGCCTGCTGGACGGCGGCGGCGCGTCTCTGAAAAAGATTTTCTCGAAACACGGATTGAAACGCGACGCCGTGCTCAAGGCGCTCGCTGAATTGCGCGGTAACCAGCGCGTGACGGACGAAAATCCTGAAGCCAAATTTCAGGCGCTTGACAAATACGGCCGCGACCTCACCGCCCTCGCGCGACAGGGGAAGATTGACCCGGTCATCGGCCGTGATGAGGAAATCCGCCGTGTAATGCAGGTGCTCACGCGCCGGACAAAAAACAACCCCGTGCTCATCGGCGAACCGGGCGTGGGCAAGACGGCGATTGCCGAGGGCCTGGCGCGGCGCATCGTCAGCGGCGATGTCCCCGAATCGTTGAAGAACAAGCGGCTCGTGGCGATGGATTTGAGCGCGATGATTGCCGGTGCCAAATATCGCGGCGAATTCGAGGACCGGCTCAAGGCGTTCCTCAAGGAGATCGTCGCCAGCGAAGGCAAAATCATTTTATTCATTGACGAACTGCACACGCTCGTCGGCGCGGGCGCCGCGGAAGGAGCGACGGACGCGGCGAACATCATGAAGCCGCAGCTCGCGCGCGGCGAATTACGTTGCGTGGGCGCAACGACGCTCGACGAATACCGCAAGCATATCGAGAAAGACCCGGCGCTCGAACGCCGCTTCCAGCCGGTCAAAGTGGAAGAGCCGACAGTCGAGGCGACCATCGCGATTCTGCGCGGATTGAAGGAGCGT
>JBEKEJ010000040.1:0-16554 GCA_050013895.1 Verrucomicrobiota bacterium
ACCAAAAAATCATACCCAATTACAAGATGCGTTTCGTTCAGAATATGCTAACTTCCCGCCCATGAACGAACCACATCCTCTGACTCAAGCCATTATTGCCGGCCGCCGCAAGGACGTGCCCGCGCTGGTGCAACAATGCCTGGACGCCGGTGAAACCGCCGGCGCCATTGTGGAACAGCGCCTTGTGCCGGGCATGGCGGTCATTGGCGAGAGATTCAAGCGAAACGAAATCTTTGTCCCGGAAATGCTCATCGCCGCCCGGGCCATGAAGGAGGCCCTTAAAATACTGGAACCAAAGCTGGTGGCCGCCGGCATCAAGCCGGAACACAGCGCCATCATCGGCACGGTCGAAGGCGACCTGCACGACATCGGCAAAAACCTCGTCGCCATGATGTGGAAAGGGGCGAACATTGACGTGATTGACCTCGGCGCGAATGTGCCCGTGGCCAAATTCGTCGAGACGATCAGGCAGCGCCAGCCGAAACTGGTCGGCCTTTCGGCGCTCCTCACCACCACCATGCCCGCCATGCGCGATACCGTGAAGACGATTCGCGATGCCGGTTTGACCGTCAAAATCCTCGTTGGCGGTGCGCCCATCACCCGGGAATACGCGCGGGAAATTGGAGCGGACGGCTATGCGCCGGATGCCGGCAGCGCGGTGGATGCCGCCATGTCATTGTTGCCAGGCAAGGCGTGAAGCAGCCGCCCGGGTCAACTCCCATATATTACAAGTCGTTGGCCATTGGCAATCCATGTTTATCCGGGACCCAGCCACCTCGCAGCGAGGCCAGGACAAAAGCCGCTCACTCGGCATGACTTGTTGCGTTTCGGCGTCCCGGGCTTTCGCTGCAGGCGTAGCGTGGAGAAATAACTTGAAAGGATCAGCTCAAGAACGCTGGTGTCCACTCCCGGCGGACGCGCTTTTCGCCGGGGAGCGCCCCGGGGTCTTATTCGCGGATTTCTCCGGTTTCGTCCCGTCGTGGATGCGATTTGATCAAGTCGTAGCGCAGGCTGAATCGCCGGCCATATCCAGCCAGCAACCAGCCCGCCAACATGAACAGGACAAGATTCTCCACCAGTTTGCGGCAGATAAAGACCACGCCGGTGCCGCAACCGCAATCGAATTTCACCATGCAGAACGGGATGGCCAGCGCCGACTGAATCGCCAGGGCGCGATGGAATACCAGCACCGTGAACGGCACCAGCATTAACATCAAGGTCAAAGCCGCCCCGCGGATCGCGACCCCGGCCAGCAGCAGTAATCCGCAAAAAATTTCAAACCAGGGCACGGCCGCGGCAATCGAATTCAAGAGCCAGGAGCATTGCACGAGGTCGTACTGCCGCACCAGCTTCAGAAAATCCACGGGGTGCAGCGCCTTGCTCAGGCCGGCGTAAAGAAAAACCGCGCCCAACAACCAGCGCGCTAGCACCGCGGCGGCGTCGGCCACGGGCCGATTCGGGGATGCTTGAGCGGTTCTCATTTGTTGACGTTGCGCAGGTCTCCGCTGTTCCGCCCGCCGATCTCGACCGGCAGGCCGTTGGTGGTCCATTCCGTGAATCCGCCTCCGTAAACCAGGAGCTTCTGGTTTGCAATCCCGACGTCCCGCAGCAAAATGGCGGCGCTCTCGCTGTCATCACAATCGCCGCTGTTGCAGTAAACCACGACTTGTTCCGCCGCCTGGCAAACCGGAAGCACGGCGGCAAAATAGGTTTCCGGCCGGTAAGGGTCGAATTCGTAAGCGCCGGGGATGTGTCCTTCCCGGTAGCGCTGTTCGTCGCGGGCATCAACGAACACGACGATGTCCCGCCGGAAGCGCGGGTCATGAAAGAGTCGCGCCGCCTGGCTGCCGTCAATCAATTGCAGCCCCTTTTCCTTCAATTCCGCGGCGAGCAATTGCTCGGGGTTGAACGACAGGGGATTGGTGCCGCTGGCAGGGTGTGGCAGGGTGACGGGCGGAGCCGCCGACCCGAGCCGGCCGGTTCCGGCCGGGAAATAATTCCGGGTGAGCGCCAGGCCCCGCGGCGAAACCCGATTGGCGGCAAACGCGAAAAGGGCGCCGACAACCACCACGAACGCGGCTTCCAGCAAGACCCGCTTGACTGCGGGCCGGCGGCCGGGCGCCCGGAACGGTATGGATTGGTCTTTCACACGGATCTGGCAACAGCGTGGGCCATCCCGGCGCAGTGGACAAACACTTTTTCCACTATTGAATCTCGCGCAAGCGGGTAACGAACCATCGCTGGAAATGGCGCGCGGCGTTCACGCCGCTTCGACGAGCGAAATGGAGGCGGGCCGGGCGATTTCAGCGCCTCGTCACTGCGGAAGATGAAGCGGGCTGAAACCCGCCGCCCCCCCCGTTACTTAATGATGCGAGCTTCAATGTCAAGCCGGCTAAGTCATAAATTCACACGCGCTTATTTGAATATATACACATAATGTGTTATGCTAATGACAATATATGTAAAGCGGTTGCCAAGGGATGGGCAGCAAGTTTTGACCTGCGACCTAAAGTAATCCCGTGAATCAAGAATGCGAGCTTCGATGGCGCCTGGACCGGTCTGGCGGCATCGGCGGGAGGCGCGGGATGCGCCTTCGGCGGTTCATTTTCCCCGCGCCGGTCCGCTGCGAAGTTCGATCCGCCGGGAGGGCGGGGGCATGAAAGTCTTTGTCGCCGGTTTGAGTTACAAAACCGCGCCAGTGGCGGTGCGCGAACAGCTGGCGGTGCCGCCTTCACGCTTACCGTGCCGCGGTTGCCGGCTCAGGCTCGGCGCCGGTCTGGATGAAGTCGTGCTGCTTTCCACCTGCAATCGCGTCGAGGTCTATGGCGCCACCTCCGCGTGGGTCCAGGGCAAGGTGTTTCGGATTTTCCAGCAACTCTGTCCCGGCCTGGATGTGACGCCTTATGTTTACGTCAAGGAAGGCGCCGCCGCGGTGGAGCATCTGTTCTCGGTCGCCGGCGGCCTGGATTCGATGGTGATCGGTGAAACGGAAATCACCGGTCAGGTCAAGCACGCCTATCAGGCGGCGCAGCGGGCCGGGTTGGCCGGCCGGACGTTGAACCGGTGGTTTCAGACCGCGCTGCAAACGGCAAAGGAAATCCGCACGCACACGGGAATCGGACGCGGCGCCACCTCCGTGGGCAGCGTGGCGGTGGAACTGGCGGAAAAAATCTTTGCCGGGGATTTGTCGGACAAGACGGTGATGATTCTGGGAGCGGGCAAGATGGGCGAGGCCTGTGTCCGTCATCTGGCCAAACGCGGCGCCTGCTCGGTGCTGGTGGCCAACCGCTCCCTCGAGCGCGCCCAGGCGTTGGCCGCGGAACTCGGCGGACGCGCCCTGCCATTTGACGAGCGCTTGCAGGCGCTGGCCGGGGCGGACATTGTGATTAGTTCCACCGGCAGCCCCATGACCGTTCTCCACAAGCACGAGCTCGCCGGCGTTCTGGCGGCCCGGTCCCACCGGCCGTTGGTCCTGGTGGACATTGCCGTGCCGCGGGACGTTGCCGCGGATGTGGACGAACTGGAACACGTTTACCTTTACAATATTGACCACCTGGAAGCCATCGTCCGCGAAAATTCCAAATTGCGGGAACAGGAACTTTCCAGGTGCAACGACATCATCGCGCGGCGCGCGGCGGCCTTGATGACGAAACTGAATCCGCCACCCGCCGGCCGGCCGGTTGCCGTGGTGGAACTGGCGCCGGGCTGGCCCATGTATGAAGCGGCATCCTGAATGAAAGCGCAACCCGAGAAAAACACCAAACAACGACCCAACGCCTGTAAACCCAAACTAAATTCTGATTTTATGAAACCAAACCATTCCCCATGGAAAATATTTGCCGGCTATGCGGCGGTGACACTGGCGTTTGTTGGAGCGCTATCCACGGCCGATGCGGCGTCAATCGCATTAAATGGCCGGGTCTTCCAGCGTCCCCTCACACCAAATGAAATCTCAACATATGGGCTGACCAATGCCCAGTTCTCTGCCGGCATTAACAACGTCGGTGTGGGTGAGCCGGTCTATCTTGACGCCCTGGTGAATGCTTCCATTGCGTCTTCAAACATCATTAGCGTCACCTGGTCGCTGCCCGGCACCAACAAGCCGCTGGGTTCGGCGGCGGCGCTGCTCAACAGTCCGCTGGGCATCAATGTGCCGGTTTACAACCCGGCGGACCGTTTATCGCCCGACAACAATCACGCCGGCGCTTTGGCATTCCAACTGGCGGGCCGGACCTTTTTCCGCCCGGATGTCGTTGGACAATATACCGTTCTGGCCACGATCACCACGACGGGTGTCAACACCGGGACGAACATCGCCCCGGTCATGACGAACATCGCCACGACTGTCACGGCGGCCACTTATCTGGGCATTGCTGCTTGCGCCGACTGTCACAGCGGCGGCTTGGTGGGTGTGCCCAACATATATCCCCACTGGACCAATACGCCCCATGCCTCCTTCTTCACCAAGGCCATTGACGGTCTGGAGAGCAGTCATTACAACGCAAGTTGCATTGTGTGTCACACCGTCGGCTATGACACCAACTCCTTCGCCAACAACGGCGGCTTTGACGACCTGGCGGCACTGCTGAACTGGACTTTCCCGGCCGTGTTGACCAACGGCAATTGGGCCTCAATGCCGTCACAATTGCAAAACCTGGCCAACATCCAGTGCGAAAACTGCCACGGCCCCGGCAGCCAGCATCTGTATTCGCAGGGCATTGTGGGAAATACCAATGCCATCGCCATCAGCTATGGCGCCGGCGACTGCTCGCAATGTCACGACAAGTTGTTCTCCGAATACCAGAGCGCGGAGTGGAACAATTCGGTGCACGCCGTCACGACCCGGCTTCCTTCCGGCTCCGCCAGCCGCATGGCCTGTGTCCGTTGCCATACGGCCCCCGGCTTTATTAATTACGTCGCCAATCTGGGCAACACCAACGCCTACGCCACCAATGTGGTTTACGAAGCGATCAATTGTCAGACCTGTCACGATCCCCACGACGCCTCCAACCCACATCAACTGCGCACCAGCACGACTGTCGCGTTTAATGGTAATACCGGTTTTGTGGTCACCAACGCCGGCGCCGGTGGTTTCTGCATGAATTGCCACAACAGCCGCAACGGTTCGGTCACCAACAGCATTGCCAAATATCCGCTGGCGCAAACCACCTGGAATGGCGGATCCGCTTTTGGTCCACATGACAGCCCGCAAGGCGACATGTTGGAAGGCATCAACGCCGTCACTTACGGCAAGGTGATTCCCAGTTCGCCGCATGCCAACGTGGTGGCTGACACCTGCGTCGGTTGCCATTATCAGCCGATAGCCACCAATGATCCGGCGTTCACCCTGGCCGGCGGCCATACCACCAAGATGAGTTACATCAATTCCCAGGGCACCAACGTTGACGTGACCTATGTCTGCACCCCATGTCACGGCAAACTCGACACCTTCGACTTCCCGGTGGCCGATTACAACGGGGACGGCGTCATCGAGGGCGTCCAGACTGAAGTCCAGCATCTGCTCGACAAACTCTCCACCCTGTTGCCGAACACCAATGGCGTGGTGGATGGACTGGTCAAGACCCCTTCCGTTACCACCAACTGGGCGACGAAGTATCTGAACGCTGCTTACAACTGGCAGTTCGTCGACAGCGACGGCAGCCTCGGCGTCCACAACGCCGCCTACGCCGTCGGTTTACTCAAGGCGTCCATCGGCGACCTGATTGGCGACAGCAACGGCGACGGCCTGCCCGACTCCTGGCAGATCGGCTACTTCGGCGCCAATTATGCCACCAATCCCCAGGCCGGCCCCAACGCCATCAACAACACCGCCGGCTTCCCGAATTGGATGATGTATGCCCTGGGTCTTAATCCGTTTTCGACGCCCGTGGTGGCCGGCAGCGGCGTGGTCTTTTTCAACGGCAACAACATCGTCAACGGCGCCGCCAACACGATTGCCATCTACACGGCGGCGGAAATCGCCTTCAACACTCAGGTGGGCACCAGCTACCAGATTCAGGGCATCTCCGCCCTGACCGGCACCTGGCAGAACATCAGCACCAACATCCCCGGCACGGGCGGTTCCATCAGTTATGTGACCCCGACGCGGAACAATGCGCAGATGTTCTTCCGCGTGGTGCATACGCCGTAATCGGCCAATGTCATTTGACCACCCCCTTCCCGGCAACGGGAAGGGGTTTTTGTTTGCCGGTAATGGCGGCCGGAACGCCGCGCGGGCGGGGGACTGAGAATTAACTTGCCGCAGCGGCGGCGTAAGCGTTAGGAAGACGCAAGAAATGAAGACCATATCAGGAACCTCTACCTTCCAACGAACGAAATTGATCGCTGGCCGCCCGTTACGACGTCTTCTTGTGCTCTTGCTGATTGCCGCGCCGGTCATCTCCCTGCAGCAGATGTCGGCCAGCGCAGCTCCAGGCGCCACGCAAGCAAAAGCGTCGGATTGGTGGAAGCAGGCGGTCATTTGCGAAATCTACCCGCGCAGCTACGCCGACAGCGACAACAACGGCACGGGCGACCTGAAAGGCATCGTTAATCATTTGCCCTACTTGCAGGCTCTTGGCGTTGACGCGATCTGGCTGACGCCCATGTTCCCTTCGCCGCAGGTGGATTTCGGTTACGATGTGTCGGATTACGAGGCCGTCGATCCGCGCTTTGGCACCCTCGCCGATCTCGACCGCCTGGTGGCGGAGGGACGCAAGCGGAACATCAAAGTGCTGCTCGATCTGGTGGTGAATCACACGTCGGACCAGCACTCGTGGTTCAAGGCGTCGCGCAGTTCACGCACCAACGCCTATCGCGACTTTTACATCTGGCGTGACGGCAAAGGCCCGGACCAGCCGCCAAACAATTGGACGTCCCTTTTCGGCGGGTCAGCCTGGACGTTCGACCCCGGCACCGGTCAGTGGTATTTCCGCCAGTTTCTGCCCGAGGAGCCCGACCTGAACTGGCGCAATCCCAAAGTGGAGCAGGCGATGTTTGACGTGGCGCGCTGGTGGTTCAAGCGCGGCATCTACGGGTTCAGACTCGACGCCGCCAACACCCTGTTCGAAGACCCCCAACTGCGCGACAACCCGACGCTTCCGGGAAAGGACGCCTACGGCGATCGGCGACAGGAGCAAATCTATAACGTGTTGATGCCTGAAGTTCATGCCGAGCTTCAAAAACTTCGGCGCGTGACCGACCAGTTTCCAGGCCGCGTATTGGTTGCTGAAACCTGGTCAGGCAGGCCGGATGAGCTCATCGGCTATTATGGCCCGCACAACAATGAAATACAGCTGCCGATGTACCTTTCGTTGACCACATTGCCGCTGTCCGCGGCCAAACTCCGGCCTCACCTTGAAGCGCTGGAAACCAACTCGGTGGGCGGTTGGCCCTGCATCGCGTTGAGCAACCACGACATCCGCCGCGCCGCCACCCGCTACACGCCATCCGGCATGAACCCGGACGACGTCGCCAAGCTGGTCGGCGCGCTGTTGATAACGTTCCGCGGCACGCCCGTGCTGTATTACGGTGAAGAGCTTGGCATGGTGAACAACGACCCCAAGCGCATCGAGGACGTGCTGGACCCGCTTGGGCGCAAAGGTTGGCCTGCCGACAAGGGGCGCGATGGGGAGCGGACGCCGATGCAGTGGGACGCTTCGACGAACGCCGGTTTCAATCAGGGCGCGACCCCCTGGCTGCCTGTCGCCCCTGACTACGCGACGCGCAACGCCGCGAACGAAAATCAAGATCCGAACTCGGTCCTGAGCTTCTATCGCGCGCTCATCCGCCTGCGGCACCATAACCCTGCCTTCAGCGGCGACTTCGTGTCGGTGAACCGGCGCGATCCCAACGTGCTGGGCTATCTGCGGGTGTCACCGAAAGGCACCGCGCTGGTGCTCTTGAACATGAGCGCGCATTCGGCGCAAGTCGCTTTGGGAGATGCGGACGTGAAGCAAGTGAGCAACGTGCTGCTCGCCCGCGGCGCACAACTGGAGAAGACGACGGTGCGCCTGGATCCCTTCGGCGTCCTGATCGCAGCGGTTGAACCCGCGCCAACGAAGTTGTGAACAACAACCTGGTGGAAAACGCCATTCACCCCACAGCGATTGGCAAAACGAGCCGGCTCTTCATCGGCGACACCGAGGCCGGGCAGCGCAGCGCCATTATTTACACCCTCGTCGAGAACTGCCGCCGGTGAGGACTCGATCACTTTGTTTAACTTTGGGAAGTGCTCACGCGACTGCCGCGCATGACCAACTGGCAAATCCCGGAAGTGACACCGCAAGCTTGGAGTAAAACGCGACTGCCGGTACAACCGGTCGCGTCATATACATCGTAACATAATACCTCTCGCTTCTACGACCCTGTCCGTTCCTCAGTCAAGAAGATGTTCCGCGTGGCGCTTACCCTGTTAACAGGCAACGTGACGACACGAGACCGCGAAGGGGGAGTTGCAAGGCGGCATTTGTGTCATTACTCAGGACTGACCCGTCCACCCGGACCAGTCGTGACACACTGGCACCAGATGGGTGACTGAACGGATCACCTCCCTGATGGGAGGATGGCATCCGAATCAACGATGGAAACGACAGGAACCAATCGCGCCTTGAACACCGTCCGCACCGGTCAAAGACAAAAACAGCCTTTAATAAAATGACTGTTTGAAGGAAACCCTTTTTCGCTATTGACCGCTCACGCTAATGGGTGACCCCTTTCCTTAGTCACCTGGCCTTGTTACGCTAACTTGACCGTTTCCGAAGATACAAACAATCCTTTCACCTTCGGATGTTAGTATCTTTCTTGTTACTATTTCCTCATACTTCCCACGTATAGTTGCCCCAGGACGGGCCAAATAATATTGACTCAAATCAATAGACGCACCAACATAATCCGGCTTGAGCTGGTCAATAGAAGCAGGCAGTCGTCCTCCGTTCTTTTCCGCGAAAAGAGATAAGGCGGATGAAACAGCGTATGCTTCCCAAATCGGAAGACGGTTAGGATCGCTAGGCCTTACAAGCCAATCTGCCTCTGGTTCATAAGTGCAGTAATTCCGGTACAAAGATGGCACCAGCAATGCGACAAGAACAACAATAGCAACGGTCGATTTTTTAATATTCATAACTAATTTTGTCCATCATGTGGAATTTGACCCGAATCGAACGCGGCCTCAAACGGGTCCTGAATATTGACACAAGCTCACCTTTTTAGATGGTATAACCGGTTGGTCGCGTGAGTCCATGTCCCCATGTTTAACCGGTCCGCTATCCATTTCAACGTCATTGTCGTCTCCTTCGCAGCTTGGCGCCTTCTTCCTCGATGACGATCTTCGGGCCGGAGTTCCGCGCCGGACGGCGGAAAATTATTTCGTGGCGGGAGGCGCGGCCTTCATCTGCTCAAAGACTGAAATCCGGGTTTGTAGTTGCGTGGCGAGTTGTTTGAGTTTTTCCGCCTGGTCCAACTGGACTTGCTGAAGATGTTTCATCGCAGACTGCTGTTCAGCCCCGGACCCGCCGTTTTGCGCGGCGACGAGTTGCTGTTGCGCGGCCTGGATCTGTTTTTCCATCTCGGCCCCGGCGTCGGTGAAAGCCCGCAGGGCCGCCTCGCGCAGGATTCGGGTTCCATCCTCCAGCGACGTGCCCTTGACATCGGGAATCAGGCGCAGGATTTCATTGGTGGTTTCGGGGGAGACCGGCGGGCTGGCCTGGACGACGGGCGTGGACGGCGCGCCGGCCACCTGGAGGATCGCGCGGGCCAGGTCAAACGACAACGCCGGTTCCCACTCGGGCTGGAGCCGGGCCAGGGTTTCCTTCCGCCCGCCGCCGGCAACGGCGATTCCCAGAAAACAGGCTTCGCCCTTGTCCAGGTTGAAAGGACGAATGCCATCAGCCGCGGCAGCGTCCGCGCTGGTTTCCGAAGTGGAGATGTTCCGGGTCACGTGGATCTGGCTCGCGTTGGCGTCTTGAAATTGGGACAGCAAATGATCCACCCGACCGGAAAAATCCCGGAGCGGTTCCGGGGCGCTGCCCGGCGGGAGCACCGAGTAGAACCGGATTTCCACAGGCGAATTCAAATGACGCAACTGCTCCCAAGCGTTCTCGGACAGCCCGGGGAGGCTCCGTCGCGGCCAAAAAGAACCCGCCGCGGATTTGCCGTATTTAAACCAGACGCCGGCCAGGATGACTCCCAATAAGAAAACGACCAGCAGCAGAATTGCGGTGCCGCGGCCGGACGTCCGGGCGCCTGG
Source organism: Verrucomicrobiota bacterium (assembly GCA_050013895.1). Classification (GTDB taxonomy): domain Bacteria; phylum Verrucomicrobiota; class Verrucomicrobiia; order Limisphaerales; family UBA11358; genus UBA11358. The sequence goes on from JBEKEJ010000040.1 coordinate 10,247, forward strand.
ATCGGGGTTCCCGGACACATTGGCGGAGGATGGTTTCATTCAGCGCTGTCCTTTTATGCCATATTCTCCGGGCATTTTTCCGGCCTGTCAATTTTAGAAAATTCCGGGCAGCGTCCTGATTTGAAGTTCGGAGCGCGAGTTGTCCCAACTCGCAGCACGCCCGGCAAATCCATCCGCTGTGGATTGAACCCGAACTCCGAAGCTGATGGGGAGCGCACCCGCCCCCGGTGCGGTTTTCCGCGCCCGTCCAGGGCGCGCCAAAGCGCGCCAGCGCGACGGCGGCGCGGAAAACATCGGACTCATCGGAATTCTCCGAACTCCTGTCGCCGTCACGCGCGCAAGAGCTGGACGCGAGGCGCGTCCAGCAACACCCGAGGCGGGTGTGCTCCCCAAATCAGAGGACATCGCCGGCCGGATTAGACAATATCTGACGAGCATGAAGCAATTGAGGGTTAGTTCGCGCGCCGGGCCGGAGTATCCTTGAAGCAAAGAAAATGTTGAACATAACTCCATTTGCTGTTCTTTTGTTCTCGCATTGCAGACATACATCCAACGATTCGACGTTCGCCGCGCTGCCCGGCTAAGGATGGGAGACGGCTCACTTGCGATATGATTGACTACGCCAGTGCATTGTCGTCCAACCAGATGCCACGTTTGATTCTGGCGGCAGGCATGCTTTTCACCGCGCCGGCTTTGATGGGACAATCCGTGCAACACCTGGGCGCCACCCATCCTGGCGGGATGCCGGGCGTGCCGGTCATGGGTGGTATCGAACAGACGACCAACGGCGTGCAGGTCACATGGGACGGACCCTCCGGTTATTATCAGCTCTATCAGAAGAGCAACAGCCTGACCGCGCCGTGGGTGGCGCTGGGCCAGGCCACCAATCTCGTCCGCAACGCCGTCATCACGACGCTTTTCAGCAATGCCTTCTTCCGCGTCGCCGGCCCGGCGCCAAAATATGCCGGCTCGAAGGTCTGCCTCACGTGTCATTTGAACATCTGCCAGTTCGAGACGAACACGCTCCACGCCAGCGCCTTCATCCGTCCGGCGTTCGTGGCGGCCGGCGGCCAGACCAACAGTTCCTGCCTGCCCTGCCACACGGTCGGCTACGGCTTGCCGACGGGATTCAGCTTCACGAAGCGGAATGGAGTTTTTTCCTACACCACCAATCTGGCCGGTGTGCAATGTGAAAATTGCCACGGTCCGGCGGCCAATCACGCGGCCGCCACCGACGACCCCACAGCGGTCCCGCGCGTTGAACTTGCCGCCACCGTCTGCGGCGGCTGCCATAGCGCCAGCCACACCACTTTCACCAATGCGCCGACGTTTGAGGAATGGTCGTCCAGCGGCCATGCCGCCGTGGTGCCGGACGCGCTGTCCGTCATGAGATTGTCCCTCAACAACATCAGCAGTTGCGGCCGCTGCCATTCCGGCTCCGTCCGGCTTGCGTTGATCAACGGACAGAATCCCATCGCGCTTACGAACGATCTGGCCGTCGCTATCACCTGCGCCGTTTGCCACGACCCGCACCAGACCAATGCCAATCCGGCGCAGCTCCGCAATCCTGTCTTTTCGACCAACTATTTTTCTCTCGCCACCTCGGATGTGTTCACGAACAAATACAACGCGAACACGAACATCAACCTCTGCGCCCAGTGCCACAACATCCGGGGCGACGCGTGGATGACAATCACAACCAACGGCCTGGTCACCACCACCAACTATCTCACCGCCCGCGCGCCGCACCGTTCGCCGCAATACAACTTCCTGCTCGGTTCCGCCGGTGAATTGTGGAACGGCGTTACGGACAGCCCGGCCATATTCAATCCCGGCACGCACGCGGGGCTGCCGAATTCCGCCCGATTCTCTGTTTCCGGCACGTTTTACCTGACCAATCAATGCGTGTCCTGCCACATGCAAAATGACACTGCGCCGGCCACCGCCCACGGCCACACGTTCGCGGTGGTTTCCCACGATCTCTGCATGAACTGCCATCTTTCTGATCCCGGACAATCGGCGCCGGGCGTCTCCGACAATGTTTCCCTGGTCATTGACGAATTGAACCAGTGGGCTGCCACCCAGGCGCCGGCGGCGTTGCAGACCAACGGGGTCGTGGCCTGGGAGTACACAACGCCGGGCGGATTGATCTGGCAGACCAATCAAACGGGACAGGTGACCGGTTGGACGCTGGCAGACCAGGTGAATTTCAGCGGGCCGGACGCCGCCGGCCAGGCCTTGATCCCGGACAACATCAAGAAGGCCCGGTTCAATTTATATCTCGTGGTCAATGACGGCAGTCTCGGCGCCCACAATTGGATTTTTGCCCTCAACCTGTTGTTCGCAGCCCAGTCCGAGGTTCAGCAGGAATTGTCCCGGTAGAGTGGCGCGTTATGAAAATATGCGAGAATTGAACGACAACAACAAATCCGCATGACAAAACTTCCCTTCATCCAACCTCTACCGGCGCGGGATCGCCGCAGTCGCTTTCTGGCGCTCGCCGCCGGTGCGGTCGTTCTGCTGCTGGCGGCGATTTCCTGCAGCTCCCTCAGCCGCCAAGCGGTGGTGCTCCCGAATGTGCCGGGCGCGAAATATGTCGGTTCCGCGGACTGTGAACAATGCCACGATGAAATCTGCCGCAGCTTCAAGTCCGCCGACCACGCGCGGCTGATCGCCCAGGGCAAGAACGGACTCAACGCCGGCTGTGAATCCTGCCACGGCCCCTGCAGTTTGCACGAGGATTCGGGCGGCGACGTCAAACCGCCCTACAGTTTCACCGCCGGCCGGCCGCAGCCGGAAGCATTGAGCGGGCGGTTTCCACTCGAACCAGCGCGCAAGATCGAGACCGTTTGCTACCAGTGTCATCTGGACGTGCGCGGCCAGTTCAATTTGCCCAGCCACCATCCCTTGCCTGAAGGACGAATGACCTGCATCCAGTGCCATCCGCCGCACAAGGGCATCGCCCACGCCGGCGGCAGCACCCAGTTGCTTTCGCAGGAGGCAAACTGCGTCCAATGCCATCCGTCTCAACAGGGACCCTATGTCTTTGAACATGAAGCCCTGCGCGAAGGCTGCACCACCTGCCATTCCCCGCACGGCAGCGTCAACGCCAAACTGCTCGCCGAACGCAACGCGAACCTGTGTTTAAAGTGCCATTTCCAGCAGGTCAAGGACGGGACGACCATTCTGATTGGCGGGGTGGATCACACGTCGCGCCTGAGTCAGGGCGCCTGTTGGAGCGCCGGTTGTCACGAGGCGGTTCACGGTTCGCGCGTGAGTCCGTCCCTGAGATTTTAGCCAACGCCACGGAAGCCAATGAAAAGTAAATCCCGGAAATCCAAACCACTTCGCGCCGCGCCGCGGAAGGCCGGTCTCGGCCGGTGTGTCGTCGGGGCAACGCTCCTTGTCCTGGGCGCGCAGGCGCGGGCGGGCGACGCGGTCACGCCGGGACAGATTTTTGAAGGTGGCACCAACACCTACAGCAACTGGATCGAGCTTTCCACCGGCGCACTGTTGACCCAGGGTTACGCGAACGGGGCGGAACAGCGCGAACGCCTCAACACCGGCGTCTTCGGCGGCATCACCGACCTGCACTACGAGGATCAGGTGGACAAAAAGACCACCTTCACGCTGGATGGGCATTCCATTTTTGATGATCACGATTACAGCGTAGGACTCGGATTGGTTCGCGATGACCTTGGCTTTATCCGTTTCAAGTTCGAGAATTTCCGCACCTGGGATTCCGGCGCGGGGGGATTTTTGCCGTCCGACGAAACTGCCTATTCGCTGCCGGGCGACGCGCTGGCGCTGGATCGCGGCCAGATTACCTTCGAGGCGGGTCTGACCAAAAAGGGCGTCCCGCAAATCACCTTCAAATACAGCCATCGCTACCGCGACGGCGAGAAAAGCACGACGCTCTGGGGGCCGGTCCATGATTCCAGCGGAAACATTTACCGGGCGTATCCGGGGATTAACGACCTTGACGAAAAATCCGACACCTTCCAACTCGACCTGACCCATCAATACAAAACGGTGAATTACGGGCTGGGCGTGAGCTACGAAACGGGGACATTGGACGACGCCCACAAACTGACCTTCTTTCAAGGGGAACCCGTTCAACAAAAAGTCACCGACCGGCAGGACACCTCTTATGACCTGTTGAGCACCCACGCCTTTGCCGAGAGCTGGATCAAGAAAAATTTGTTCCTGTCCGCCGGCTTCATGTTCGCCAATCTGGATGACACCTTTTCCGGGAGCCGGATTTACGGGGATGATTTTGATGTGGTTTATTCACCGGCTTATCCGGCTCTCAGCTATGGCTACTTCGGCCTAAATGGCGAAGCCCGCCAACACGAGTATGTCGAAAACCTCAACCTGATGTGGCAGCCGGCCAGGAATTTCACCATCACTCCCTCGTTGCGCGTGCAGAACGAAGATTGGAACGCCAACTCCTCCGGCACGGGCACATTGGACACCGGCGAGCAGCAGCAGTTCGCCGACAACAGCGGACGCGATTCGCTGGATGTCAGCGAACGCCTGGACCTGCGCTACAACGGCCTGACCAACTGGGTCTTCAACCTCGGCGGCCAATGGACCGAAGGGCAGGGGAATTTGAACGAACACGGCGGGCTTACCCAGGTCGCCGGCTTCGGCCCCGCGCCGGTGCAATTCGCGACCGATGACTCGCGCTTCTTCCAAAAATATCTGGCGAGCGTCCGGTGGTATCCCTCCAGCCGCGCCAGCCTTGACGTTGGCGGCTATTACAAGATCAACCAATACAACTACGACAACACGCTGGACAATACGCCCGATGATTTGAGCACCGGCAACGCCTATCCGGGCTTTCTCATCTATCAGGGATTTGAAACCTGGGACGGCAACCTCCGCCTCACGTTGCGTCCGTTGAACCAGGTCACGCTCGTCAGCCGCTACGAATACCAGCGCTCCACCATCCGCACGCGGCCCGACCCCGCCTCCGGCTTGAGCGAAGTGGATGCCTCGCGGATGCGCACCCACCTCATCGGCCAGAACGCGAGCTGGACGCCGTTGAACTGGCTCGGTCTGCAGGCGGGATTCAATTACGTCATCAGCGAGACGGAAACGCCGGCCTCCGATTTCACCCGGTCCATCCTCAACGCGCAAAACAACTACTGGACGGTCAACTTCAACTCCGATTTTGTGCTGGATGAAAAGACCGATTTGAACCTGGGTTACTTCTACTATCGCGCGGACGATTACCAGCCCCCCGTCAACGGCCTGCCGCTCGGGGCCGGCGCGGAGGAGCACAGCGTCACCGCCACGCTCTCCCGCCGGATCACCAAAAATCTCCGCCTCAACCTGAAATACGCGTTCACCCACTACGAAGATTCGGCGTCCACTGGCCACTTCAATTACGATGCCCACGTCATCTTCTCGAGCCTGCAATACCGCTTCTAACCCGAAAAGCGAAGTTGATGGGGAGCGCACCCGCCCCGGGTGCTGTTTTCCGCGCCCTCGCGGAAAACATCGAACGAATGGGAATGTTCCTAACTCCGGTGTCCGTCACGCGCGCAAGAGGCTGGACGCGAGGTGCGTCCAGCCACACCCGAGGCGGGTGTGCTCCCCGACTCGAGGTCCGGCCAGAATAAACTTGAATTCTCACCAGTTCCTAACCTAATTTTATATCGTGAAAAGTCATCCAATTGAAAAAGGCCGGTTCGTTCCCCGTCGCCGGCTGCCTGAATGCGCCTGGTTGCCGCTGGTTTTGACGCCGTTGCTGCTGCTGCTCGTGGCCGGCTGCCATCGCGACGAAATCAAGGTCTATCGCGTGGCCAAGGACCAGGACCAGCCGCAGCAGCAATCCGCGCCCGCCCTGCCCACCGATTCGCCCAACCCGTCGTTGCCGCCGGGACATCCGGTCATCCCGTCCGCGTCCACGGGCTCGCTGCCCGCCGCATCGGCATCCGCCCTGCCGCAGTTGACCTGGAAAACACCGGACGGCTGGACCGAGGTTCCGCCGGGTCAAATGCGCGTGGCCTCGTTCAAGGTGACCGGCGCGGACGGTAAACTGGCCGATGTCAGTGTCATTCCGCTGCCCGGCCTGGCCGGAAGCGACGATGCCAACGTCAATCGCTGGCGCGGCCAGGTGGGCTTGTCACCCGTGTTGCCGGACGAACTGAAAAAATCCGCGGAGGCCGTCGAAGCCGCCGGCCAGCCGGCGCAGCTCTACGACATCGCCGGTGACGCGCAGCGGATTCTGGGTGTGATCCAGCATCGTGACGACATGGCCTGGTTCTTCAAAATGACCGGTGACGCCGGGCTGGTTGAGC
>JBEKEJ010000041.1:0-16476 GCA_050013895.1 Verrucomicrobiota bacterium
ATCATTGACGAGCTGGCGGACCTGATGCTGGTCGCGCCCGCCGACGTGGAAATGGCCATCGCCCGCATTACGCAAATGGCGCGGGCGGCGGGCATCCATTGCATCGTCGCCACGCAACGGCCGAGCGTGGACGTCATCACCGGCGTCATCAAGGCGAACATCACCGCGCGCATCGCGTTCCAATGCGCCTCGCGCGTGGACTCGCGGACGATCCTGGATGCGATGGGCGCCGACAAATTGCTCGGCAAAGGCGACATGCTTTATCTGCCGCCCGGCTCGGCGAAATTGATTCGTGCCCAGGGCGCGCTCATCACCGACCAGGAAATAACGAACATTGTCGGTTTCATTGCCAAGCAGGCCAAGCCGAGTTACGAGATGGAAATCCACCAGCAGCTTACCCAGCCCGCGGGCAGTTTTGAAACCGAAACCGGCATTGACGAAGATGAGGGACTCATCCAGCAGTGCATCGAGGTCATTCGCAGCGAACAAAAGGCAAGCGTCTCGCTCATGCAACGCCGGCTGCGTCTCGGCTACACGCGGGCGGCGCGCATTATGGACGAACTGGAAAACCGCGGCATCGTTGGTCCCAGCAAAGGCGCCGAGCCGCGGGATATTTTGATTGATCTGGACGGCACGGGAGCGGACGGCGGCGGGCAAAGCGCGGTGTAAAACCCTTCATCATCCTGGGCGGGCCAACAAAAATTAACAGAAGAAAATAATTCAACAGAAGGAAACGAAGGCAACAAAGACGGGGGATTTTTTATTTCTTTGTTTTCTTCGTTATCTTCTGTTCACACCTATGCACCCGTTGTTCAAGCAAGCCGACCAATGCAGCCACACTGCGATTGGCGCTGCTATTGAAGTTCATCGGCTCAAAGGTTCAGGTTTGTTGGAAGGCATTTACGAAAAGTGCATGATGCGCGAATTAAGCCTGCGCGGGCTTGCATCCGTCAATCAACGTCTTGTCCAAATCGAATACAAGGGTATGGTGTTTGAGGAGCCTCTCCGTTTCGATGTATTGGTTGAAAATTGTCTGCTGCTTGAATTGAAATCCGTGCAGGAAATTCTGCCGGTTCACAAGGCGCAACTGTTGAGTTACATGAAACTGCTCGATGTTCCCGTGGGACTCATCATCAACTTTCACGAAGTGAAACTCGTCGATGGAGTTGTTCGCATGATCCTTCCCGGCGCAAACCTGTGAATCAAACAGAAGTTAACGAAGGGAGCAAATTGGAGATTTTTCTTCGTTCCCTTTGTTTTCTTCGGTAGAAACACATCTTGCTGAAAACCGTCTTCGCATGAAACAATTTCTGGCAACGCTGCCTCGCAACGTGATTGCCTGCTTCACGGGCCGGAGGCTCGTCTGGCATCTCGTTGCCATCCTGCTCACGATCAGTCTCGTCATGTCCGGCTGCGACTGGCGGTGGTTCCTCGCCACCCGCAATTCGGCGCTTCGTTCGTGGATGTGGCCCGCCGTTATCATTGGCGGATTGCTGCCCATCTATTTGCCGCTGCTCCTGCTGGCAATCGGCTACGTTGCCCGAAACGCCAGAACGATTTTAACCGGCTGGGCTGTTGGCCAGGCTGAACTTCTCGGTGCATTGATCGTGGTCGCCTACAAAGCGTTCACCGGCCGCGCCCAACCTGCGCATACCGTCGGCGTGGACATCAGTCATGTCTTTCACTTCGGCTTTCTGCGCGGCGGCGTTTTTTGGGGCTGGCCGTCGTCGCACACCACCATCGCCTTTGCCATGGCTGCCACGGTGTTCACGCTCTGGCCGAAACAGCGGTGGCTAAGTGTGGTGGCGCTCCTCTACGCCTTTTATGTCGGCATTGGCGTTTCGATGACCATCCATTGGTTCTCGGATTTCGTGGCCGGGGCGATCATCGGTTCGGTCATCGGAGCGGTGGTCGGGAAAAGTTATCGGGGAAACACCGAACACTGAACGCCGAACACCGAACGCCGAATGAACAGCAGGCGGACGCTGGAAACCAATTGCATGTTCAGCGTTCGACGTTGGATGTTCGATGTTCCCCATTCACTTCGCCGGATACTGCCAGACCCAATCGCCTTGCTCTGGATGGGAAAATGTACCCGGCTCGCCACCATCATCCGTTTCATTCCAGCCGACGGAATAGAGCAGGAATTTACCGCTTGCCGCGCCGGAGCTTTGCGAAGGCGGGTCCGTGCGGCGGTAATGCAGCGGCTGGCTTGCCGAGCCGGAGCCTTGCGAAGGCTGGCCGCCGATGATGTCGTGTGGCAATTTTTCGATGAACTGCGGCACGAGCACGTCGAGAATTTCGGGGTATTCGCCATGCGCGAGATGATAACGCTCCAACGCGCAGGCAATTTGCGCTTCGTTCACAAGCGTTTGATTTTGGGCGGTTGTTTGCCATGCTCTTGTGACATTGGGAATAAACAGTCTGGGGAAAAAATTATAGAGCCGATGATTATCAAGTGCCGTTTCCGTCTCGCGCATTGAGGCATCCATTTCTCGAGGAGAAAGGACGCCGTTTGTGAGGTCAACAGCGGTTTGCATCTTCTGGTCGAATTCGGCAACAGGAACCATGCTTTGATAAATCCAGCCGCGCGGAGCAAAAGTTATAAAAAGAAATTCCGGGTCTGTGAGCAATGGTTTTACTGAAATTCCATATCTTTTGGTTTCGACCAATCTTTGATTTTCAAGTTCCGTCTGTGAAATGTTTGCCAGCATGAAGCATGCAGATGCACGCTGCTCGTTGAATGCTTTCGCCACGAATGGAGATAAATCAATTTCCTTGAGTTGTTCCTGAAGCGCGGCCAGTTGTGGCTCCTGCCAGACATGCAATCTGAAACCGTCAGCGATGGTTGAAACGTAAAGTCCGGTAATCGCCACATTGATCATCGCTTCGACCAAGGTCATCGGTTTGCCCGATGGCAGTTTTTCCAGAATCCGGCATATATCGTGCGTCAATGCCAACTCCCGCAATGCTTTGTCCGGCTGGCCGAGCAGGAAATCGCACTGTGCCCGCTGCGCGAGTGTTTGCGCCACGCTCCGCGTCGTGACGAAATTGGCAATCGGGATCAGATAGGGCTGCGAATAGTCGCCGGGAATAATCGCGTAAGGCCGCTTTAACGCCGCGCGGATTTCGTCAAAGGCGGGTTCAAATTGGTCGCTCCATTTCAAATAATCCACCGCCGCCGTGACACGCACGCCGGTCAACACGACCCGAAAAATTCTTGTGTCAATGGTCGTTTCAACTCGCAAATGACCAATGTTCATGACCGTGTCAGATGGAATGAGATTCTCGAGATCGGCCACCGACGGTATCGTGTCCGACTGCAAAACGATTTGCACCGGCGCCAGGTTGCTCAATTGCAGTTCGGAAAATTGAAAACCCGCTACGCCGAGGATGCCCCGACCAACGGTGGTGCGAATCAAACCTTGGATTTGTTCGGGTGTGTCGGCGGCATTGAGCTTTACGACTGAAGAATGATTCCCATCCGAGGCGGAGGTGGCGCCGGTGGACGGCCCAACCGTCATCTCGGCCACGACCAGTGGTCCGGTCTTGGCAGTGTCGAACACCGGAAAGGAATTGGTCGAATAGACGATGCGCAACCACGAGCTTTTCGATGCCAGTTCAGATTCGGCATCCGTCTGGGCCTTTTTGAATCTCAACAAAATGTTGGTGCTGGCAGTGAAAAAATTCTGGTCGTCCGGCACGGGCGGTGGGATGAATTTCTCCCAATCCAGCACTTCGCCCTTGGCTTCGAGTTCGCGTTTGCAATTTTCCCACGCGCGTTTGCCGCGCCAGTCTTCCTCGGTGTAAAAAATCGCAACCAGCGTGGCGAGGATGGCAACACCAACCAAAGCGCGTCGAAAGTTGCGCCAACAACACAACCAGCGGACAAATAACAACAAACCAACCAAAAGGGACGCGCCCACAACGCCAAAGATTAGAACCATCAATGGATATGGAGGATGCGTGGGCGTATGCGTCACAAATCCGACAATTGTCATTGCCAGGACGATCACGGCGAAGAATATCAGCCAGATCAGAAGTGCGCGCGGAAACCGCCGGCTCGGTTTGTTTTTTGGTGTTTCGTTCATAATGATATTTTTGTTGTAGCGTCGAGCCCGTGGCTCGAAAAATCGGCGCGCAGCGCCGACGCTACACCATAAAAATCTCAATGCGCCCTTCACTTCTCGGTTGCGGCAAAAATGGTTTCGGCGGCTCGGCGGCGCGCGTTTCGCTCGATCCGATCAATTCAGCCAGCAAGCGTTGCTGCTGGCGAAACGCCAGAATCATTTCCGGCGACGGCGGCGGAAGCTTTTTCGCCATGAGTTCGGAGGGATCGCGCTGCGAGAAATTGAAAACAAAAATCAAAATCCAAATCGCGGCCAGACCTGCCCAAATCCGGCGGCAGGGCCAGATAAGTTCCCGCCAGAATTGTTTTGAACAACAAAGGATCAAGGCAACCAAGGAAGCTGACCAACTTTGTTCCTTTGTTGCTTGGTTGTTCAATCCTTCCACGACCTCACGGCGGAGGGCGTCGAGCCTCGGCGTGGCGGCTTGATGTCGCTCCAGCAAAATGTCTCGTGGCGTCTTCATGATCATTTTATCAACGCAGAGGCGCAAAGACCGCCGAGTTTCGCGGAGAAAAACAAACTCTGCGCGCCTCCGCGTTCTCCGCGTCTCCGCGTTGAATTTCCAGTTTCATTTCTCAATGCCTTCCCATAACTTTCGCAAGGCGCGCTTGGCGTAGTGCATCCGGGATTTCACCGTACCAGGATTTGTGCCCGTAATACCTGCAATTTCTTCAATCGAAAAGTCCTCGACGAAATGCAGCAGCAGCACCGAGCGTTGCGGCAGCGGCAATTGGTCCAGCAAATTCATAAATTCAGCTTCCTGTTCGCGCCGGATAAGCCAGTCGTCCGGGCCATCGTCAACTTCATCCGGCGCACCGGCCATTTCATCGCGCAGAAGCTCCTCGCGGTGTTGTTTTCGCCAGCGCTGGAGGCATTTCTGATGCGCGATGCCGAAGAGCCAGCTCCCGAATTTCGCGTCGTCGCGCAGGCTGCCGATATGCCGGACGGCGGCGATGAACGTTTCCTGCACGAGATCCAGGCTCGTCTGCTCATGGTTGACCAATTCAAAAACGTAAACGTAAAGCGGCAGTTGATAGCGCCGAAAAAGAATGTCCCAAGCCACCGGGTCTCCGTCGCGGGCTTGTTGCACGGGCAATTGTTCGCTTTCAGCCACTGCCGGCATTTTCATCCAGTGGAATGCGCGAGGCGAGAAAAGGTTCAAATCATATTCTTGATCTTAATCCTGTTCTTAATCGTAATCGGCAGACCAAAGATCAAGATCACGATTAAGATTAAGATTAAGATTAGGATCGGGATTTACGGATTGCCAAACCCCCGTCAAACGCGCTAAATAAGGCGAATGCCAACGGTCGCCGAACAACTCCGCGCCGGGCGCGAAACCAGACACCTCACGATCCTCCAGGTCGCCGAGGCCACCAAAATCCGCACCGACCACATCCGCGCGCTCGAGGAGGGAAACTTCAACGTGTTTTCCGCGCCGGTTTATATCCGCGGATTTGTGCGCAATTACGCCACGATGCTCAAGCTCGACGTGCCGCAAGTCATGACCACGCTTGACGCCGAACTGGGCCGCACGGAAAAATTCAAGGAACCGCCGCCGCTGGTCGAGGAAACCAAAACCCCGCTCGACCACCTGATGTATTGGCTCGCCAGGCTGAACTGGCGGGTGGGAGTCGCCGGCCTCGCCGCCGTGGGAATTATTTTTGTCGTTTTGCTCGGCGGCCTGGCGTGGCGGCATCACCTCCGCAGTCATCCGGCGGTCAACCTGCCGCCCGCCGTTTATCAAGCCACCAACTCCGGCGAAACGCTGCCGCTGCCGAAGCGCTGATTCATTTCCGATTTACGATATACGATTTACGCGCCAGACGCGAACATGACGGCGGATTCGTAAATCGCAAATGGATGCATACTGATTTGCTTTCAAAGCGCGACAAATGTGAAGTGCGGCGACATGTCGCCGCTTTCCTCGACGCGACATGTCGTGTCGTTCCAAAGCGCAGACGTGTCTGCGCAGTCCAAGTTAAGGCACTGCCCATCCCGCCGATTTGTGGCATTTTGAACGCAGGTCGGCATTATACTTCGCTCAAATAAACCGCCCGGTTGCGCCACAAATAAATCGCGCCGGACGCGACCGTGAGCGCGACGGTGACCCAGAGCATAATTTCTGCGAACACCGGCACCCACGACAGGAAAAATCTTTGCAACGACGCCGGCCATTCCTCACTGGCGTCCAGGATCAGCAGCGCGTTGATGGCCACAATTTGCGAGACGGTCTTGTGTTTGCCGAAATTTTCCGCCGCAAGCACGACATTTTTCGACGCCGCCAGCAGCCGCAGGCCGGTGATCGCCAGTTCACGCGCGACGATGATGATGACCATCCACGCCGCAACCTTGACCGGCGCGTTCGGATCCAGGCGCGTGCTTTCAACGAAGGCGATGAACGCCGAGCAGGTCATGATCTTGTCCGCCAGCGGGTCCATCAAGATGCCGAAATTGGTGATGAGCCGGCGGCGTCGGGCGAGCCAGCCGTCGAGGAAATCCGTGGCCCCGGCGAGGGAGAAGAAGATCAGCGCCAGCGTGTCGTTGAACTGAAGCGGCGAGAACAGCGCCCAAAGAAAAAGCGCCGTCAACCCGAAACGCAGGACCGTCAGCTTGTTGGGCAGGTTCATGTTGATTAAATCCTTCTCGTCCTCGTGCTCGTCCTCGAAAAATCGATTACGAGGATGAGAACGAGGACGAGGAGGAACCAAATTCAGGCTCCAAACTTGTCGAACATCCTGGCGTTGGCTTGCATGAGGCGGATGAGGTATTTCGCCTCGAACACGCCGAGCGAGCCGAGGTTCGCGCCGGTTTCGGTGAAGCGTTCGAGCTTGTCCGAGCCGCTGAACGCCGAATGCAACAGCACCGGCTGCGGATGCCATGAGTGACCTTTGACGGCCACAGGCGTCGAATGGTCGCCGGTGATCGCGAGCACGTCGGGTTTTTTCCGCAACAGGATTGGCAGCGCGGCGTCGAAATCCTGGATCGCATTCATCTTCGCCACGAAATTGCCGTCCTCGCCCGCCTTGTCGGTGTATTTGTAATGGATGAAAAAGAAATCGAAGTTGTCGTATTCCCTGAGGTAACGCTCGAATTGTTCCGCGATGGTCGCGGGACCTTCGATTTTCTTCATGCCGACCAGCTGCGCCAGTCCTTTATACATCGGATAAACCGCCAGCGCGGCAGCTCGGAGTTTGTAACGCTCCTCAAACAGCGGAATGCGCGGCTGATGCGCGATGCCGCGCATGAGAAAACCGTTCGCCGGCTTTTCGTTCGCGATGATGGGCAGGGCGGACCGGTAAAAATCCGCGATGAGCGCGGCCATTTTCTTCTGCCCGGCGTTGTTCTCGTCGCGCGGATGAACGGTGGGGATGGCAAAACCTTCGCGGTTCGGATCGGCGTCCGTGAGCGGGCCTTCCAGCCCCCTGCCACGAAAGACGACGACGAACCGGTGTTCCTTGCCGGGCTTGATGATGATTTCCGTGTCGCCGAGTTTCTTCACTTTTGCCGAGAGCAGCGCGCAGAGTTTCTCGCAGGTTTCGGTCGGGATGCGTCCGGCGCGGCGGTCGGTGACAATGCCCTTCGCATCGAGCGTGGCGAAGTTGGCGCGGGCGCAAACGTCGCCCGGCTTGAGTTCCATGCCGAGGCCGAGCGCCTCAATGACGCCGCGGCCGACCTGGAATTCCAGCGGGTCGTAACCGAACAAACCGAGATGCCCCGGCCCGCTGCCGGGCGTGATACCGGGCGCGGCGGGAATCATGCGGCCTTGCGCGGAATCCTTCGAGATTTTGTCGAGGTTCGGCGTGGTGGCGGCTTCGAGCGGCGTCAGGTAGTTTTGCTCCCGCGTGGCGATGTCGCCGAGGCCGTCCAGCACGACCAGCGCGAGCTTGGCGTTGGATTTCAGCGTCAGTTCGGAATAAAGCGCGTCTAGTTTCATTGATGATTTGCGATTTTCGATTTATGATTTATACACTGGCGAGGCAAATCATAAATCATAAATCATCAATCGTAAATAGCACATGCAAATGCTCGCCCTTCATGAGTTTCACGCCGGCCTCGGCGCGCGGTTCGCGGAGGCGAACGGCGCGGAAACGGTGAACGATTACGGCGACTGGCTGGCCGAATATGCCGCGCTCCGCGAAGTCGCGGGCGTGCTCGATCTGAGTTTTCGCGGGCGCATCTGTCTGGTCGGCAACGACCGCGTCCGCTTTCTACACGGGCAGGTCACGAATGACGTGAACAAACTGGCCGTTGGTTCCGGCTGTTACGCCGCGCTCGTCACCGCCAGGGGCAAAATGGAATGCGACCTGAACGTCTTTAGTCTCGCGGACGAACTGCTGCTGGACTTCGAGCCGGGTTTGACCGGAAGAATTTCGCAGCGGCTCGAAAGATTTATTGTCGCCGACGATGTGCAAATCGTGGACGCCGCGCCGCATTACGGCCTCCTGAGCGTCCAGGGGCCGAAAGCGGAAGCGGTCGTCCTCGCACTAGGACTGTTTGGAGTCCCGCTTTCAGGCGGCCCGGCCGATTCAAACCCGAACCGCATGAACGCGGTACTCCCAACCAAACCGTTCGACTCGGTGAAAATTTCCGATGCCATGCTTGGCGAAATTTATTTAGTGAACCACGCGAGACTGTTCTGCAAATCGGAGCGCCGGCCTCCGGCCCGGCTTGTTTCGAGCCATGAAAATTCCCAACGCGCCGGGCCGGAGGCCGGCGCTCCGTTGTCGGGTTTTGACCTGTTTGTTCCTAACGCTTCGCTCGGCGCCGTGGCGGACAAGTTGATCGCCGCGGCCGGACAAATCAACGCGCTTGCCGCGCCGAAGCGAAGCGCAGGCAGGTGCGGCTGGCAGGCGTTCGAGACGGCGCGCATCGAGGCGGGTATTCCGCGGTTC
Source organism: Verrucomicrobiota bacterium (assembly GCA_050013895.1). Classification (GTDB taxonomy): domain Bacteria; phylum Verrucomicrobiota; class Verrucomicrobiia; order Limisphaerales; family UBA11358; genus UBA11358. Next base: position 9,026 of record JBEKEJ010000041.1, read on the forward strand.
GGCGTGGACATGGACGAAACGAACCTGCCGCTCGAATGCGGTATCGAAAACCGCGCCGTGAGTTACAACAAAGGCTGTTACATCGGCCAGGAAGTCATCAACCGCGTCCACAGCTTCGGCCACGTTGCCAAAGAACTGCGCGGCCTGCGCCTCGCCGACGACTTGAAAACGTTGCCGCAAAAGCATGATAAGCTGTTCCACAATGGCAGAGAAACCGGCTACGTCACCAGCACGGTGAAATCGCCGTCACTCAACGCCAACATCGCGCTCGGTTACGTTCGCCGCGAAGCGAATCAAATCGGCACGGAATTGGTGTTGCAAACGGCGGCGGGTGAGAGTCTGGCGAAAATTGTGGAATTGCCGTTTGTGAAATGATTTTCGGAGGGCGGAGTTTCATGACGCCCTGAGTGAAATTATTTGGGGGCTTGCGGAGCTCGCCCCTCAAAATCAAAAGCCCATCAGGGCTGACATCTTTGTTGCCCGGTAATTTCGATCAAGCCAAAGCTCCGTCAGGAGCGGCATCAACGGGAAATGTGCGCGGAATATGTCGCTCTTGACGGAGCTTGAATTGGCTTGGGGCGGTAAACTACAAAGATGTCGCCCTGCTGGCGCTCAGCATGTTCCGCCCGACACGCGAAATGTTCTCGCCCGGCGTGCCGCTTGCCGGTTTAATCATCTCGACATGAAACAAAAGGCTTATGCCCGGGCGGGTGTGGACATTGATCTCGGCAACCGGGTCAAATCCACCCTGCCGCAACTGCTCGCCGCGACGCACCGCCGCGAGGTGCTCGGCAAGGTCGGCGGCTTCGGCGGCTTGTTCGCGCTTGACCTCAAAAAATATCGCGAGCCGGTCCTCGTGTCGTCCGTGGACGGCGTCGGCACCAAACTCAAAATCGCCTTTGCGATGGACAAGCACGACACCATCGGCGCCGACCTCGTGAACCATTGCGTCAACGACATTGCCGTGCTGGGCGCCGAACCGCTCTTCTTCCTCGATTACCTCGGCACGGGCAAACTGGAACCGCACGTCTTCGCCGAAATCATCCAAGGCTTCGCGCGCGCCTGCGCGGAAAACCATTGCGCGCTGATCGGCGGCGAAACGGCGCAAATGCCGGGCTTCTACCAGAAGGGCGAATACGACGTGAGCGGCACCATCGTCGGCGTGGTGGAGAAATCCAAAATGTTGGATGGCCAGAAAACCGTGAAGCGCGGCGACGCGGTCATTGGCATCGCCTCGTCCGGCCTGCACACGAACGGGTATTCGCTCGCGCGGAAGATTTTCTTCGGGCAACTGAGGCTTAAACCAACGAGCCGCGTGCCGGGATTGAAAGGCACGATTGGCGGCGAATTGTTAAAAGTCCACGTTAGCTACGGTCCCTTGGTGCAGAAGTTGACAAAAAAATTCAACATCCAACATCCAACATTCAACATCCAACATCCAATCAAGGCTTTCGCCCACATCACCGGCGGCGGGTTTGTGGACAACATCCCGCGCGTGTTGCCGAAGGATTGCGACGTCGTCATACGCAAGGGCACCTGGGGAATGCCGCCGATTTTCAAGATCATCGAGGCCAGGAGCGGCGTGCCGGGCGCCGAGCTTTACCAGGTGTTCAATATGGGCATCGGCATGGTGGCGATTGTGTCGGCGGACAAGGCGGGGGCCGTCTTGAAATTCATCCACGCCCAGAAGCACAAGGCATGGTTGATTGGCGAAGTCGTGAAAGGCAAAGGCGAAGCAAGTGTGATGTGATTTGCGATATACGATATGCAAATTTCGCACCGCACGAAAATTTTTGGGAAAATCGCAGATCGTCAATCGCAAATCGTAAATCCCTAGTAGCTCATCCGGTCCAGTTTCACCTTCCCCCGAAAAATCCAATAGATGCAAATCGTGTAGCCGATCACCAGCGGCACGCCGATGCCCGCGATGACGAGCATGATTTCCAGCGTTTTCGGCGACGACGCGGCGTTGAAAATCGTCAGGCTGTTTTCGGGATTGGGCTGGCTGAAAACGAGGTTCGGATACTGGTCAATGCCGAACAGCGCCATCAACGTGATCATGGTCGCGCACGACGACAGGAACGCCCACCAGTCGCGGCCGTGGTGGAATTCGCGCGGGATATTGGCGATTGCCAGCATGTTCACCAGTGCGAGGCTGAAAAGCCATGGATCTTCCCGCACGCGTGCGGCCATGTGCGGCACGTAAAGCAGCGTGGCCATAGTCGTGATCGCGGCGCAAACGACGAAGAAGATGATGCTGTTCATCGCCCAGCCTCGGAGTTTGTCATGCAACGCGCCCTCGGTTTTCATCGCCCCATAAATCGCGCCGTGCATCATGAACAGAGCCACGGTGGTAACGCCAAGCAACAGCGGATAAGGCTTGAGCAGGCCCAGGAAGGTTCCGGCGAATTCGCCGTTTGCATCAATCGGAATGCCCCAAGCAATGTTGCCCATCGCCACGCCGATGAGCAGCGCTGACAACAGACTGCCGGCGGAAAAGCCGATGTCCCACATCTGCCGCCACCAGCGCATCGGTTGTTTGCTGCGAAATTCGATGGCGACGGCGCGGAAGATCAGCGCCGCGAGCAGCAGCATGAACGCGAAATAGAAACCGGAGAACACCGTCGCATAGACGTTCGGGAACGCGGCGAACAACGCGCCGCCGCCGGTGACGAGCCAGACTTCGTTGCCGTCCCAGACCGGCCCGATGGCATTGAGCAACGTGCGGCGCTCGGCGTCGTCCCTAGTGAACAGGTGCAGCGCGCCGATGCCGAGGTCGAAGCCGTCGAGCATCGCGTAGCCGGTGAACAGCACGCCGACCAGGATGAACCAGGTGGTGTTGAGATCAAAATTGTTCATGGCAAAATTGAATCCGCGAATTTCGCGAATTTTCGCGAATTGTTTTTTATATTCGCGTTCATTCGCGAAATTAGCGGATTATTATTTTGTGGATTTGTCTTCATGCGCTGGCCGTTCGGGCAAAGCCAGTTTGCCGGAGGGCGTCAAATCCTGCTCATCCGGGCCGTGCTGGATTTTGTCGTTGAGCAGGTAAATGAAAACCGCGAACAGCAGGAAATAGATGAACGTGAACAAAATCAGCGACGCGAGCACGGCGTTGGCTTTCACCACGGCCGACAAGCCTTCCGGCGTGCGCATCAGTCCGTAAACGATCCACGGTTGCCGGCCGACTTCCGCGGCGAACCAGCCGAGTTGGTTGGCGATTTGCGGGCCGAGCACGGAGAACACGAGGATCCACAGCAGCCAGCGCCGTTCATGCAGCGAGCCGTGCCGGAAATAAAGAAATCCCAGCGCCGCAATCGCGATCATAGCGAAACCAACCCCCACCATGCCATGGAAAAACAGGAACGACGCCTCGACCGGCGGCCGGTCTTCGGGCGCAAAAGCATCCAGGCCGGTCACCGTTGTTTTCGTGTCAAAACCGACGAGGAAACTCAACATGCCCGGCCATTGCAGGCCGACGACTTTTTGATCTTTTTCGTCCACATAACCGGCAAGCGTAAGCGGTGCGTTCGAGGCGGTGTTGTAAAGTCCTTCAAACGCCGCGAGTTTGGCGGGTTGATTTTTCGCCACTCCGCGCGCACTGCTGTCGCCACTGACCAGTTGCAACAGCGAAGCAACCAAGGCAACCGTCAAGCCCACCCGCAGCGACGCCCGCGCGAAATCCAGGTACCGCTTCTTCAGTAGATACCACGCGCTGACGCTCACGACGAGAAACGCGCCTGCCTGCCACGCCCCGCACAGCACGTGAAACAGCCGTTCCATCGAGGACGGATTGAACACCAGTTGCCAGAAATCAGTGATTTCCGCGCGTTGCACGCCGTTGTGGGTCACGAGGTGATAGCCCGCCGGCGTTTGCATCCACGAATTGGCGACGACAATCCAGACGGCGCTGAAGTGCGCGCCGAGGCAGACCATGCACGTCGAAAAGAAATGCAACCTGCGACTTACCTTGTCCCAGCCAAAAAGCAAAACGGCCAGAAAACCGGATTCGAGAAAAAAGGCAAAAATGCCTTCCGCCGCCAGCGCGCTGCCGAACACATCGCCGACAAAGCGCGAATACGTCGCCCAGTTCGTGCCGAACTCAAATTCCATCACGATGCCTGTCGCCACGCCGATGGCAAACGTGAGCGCGAAGACCTTCGTCCAAAACCGCGCCATCTGGTGATAAACTGGATTTTTGGTCTTGAGCCACAATCCCTCCATGCAAACGAGCAGGACGCCGAGGCCGATGCTCAACGGCGGGTAAAGATAATGAAATGCGATCGTGGCCCCGAACTGGATGCGGGCCAATGTGGGAACATCCATACGCGGCAAAATTGCCTATTCCCAAATCACTCGTCAACAAATCAGAAAACACGGTAATGGCCGAATTTGAGCGGGAGGAGCGCGGAGCATTGCTCGGCGAGTCCCTGAGTCCGTCATAACGCCCGGAGCAATGCTCCGCGCTCCGGCAAATCAGGGGGCCGCCCCAAAAAACAGTCCGCGCATTTCACCGATTCCCACAGATTTTTTTTGTTTTCATCTGCGTCATCTGCGTAAGCTGCGGTTAAATTCTGAATGAAGATTCTGGTTATTGGTTCGGGCGGACGCGAACACGCGCTGGTTTGGAAACTCGCGCAGTCGCCGCACGTCACGCAACTGTGGTGCGCGCCGGGCAACGCCGGCATCGCCCTGGAACGGCTCGTGAAAAACGGCGCGCCCGTCGGGTGCGTGCATCTCGGCGCGGAAGATTTGCCGAAGCTGCTTGCGTTCGCACAGGAAAAGCAGATCGAACTCACGGTCGTCGGGCCGGACAATCCGCTCGCGCTGGGCATCGTGGACTTGTTCCAGAAAAACGGGCTGCGCATCTGGGGACCGAACCAAAAGGCGGCGCAGTTCGAGTCGTCGAAAGTTTTCTCCCAGCGGTTCATGGAGAAATACGGCATCCCGACTGCCAAAGCCGGAACGTTCTCTGACGCGGCGGCGGCGAAGAAATTCGCGGCGTCGCTTGATGGCAGATGCGCCGTGAAAGCCGATGGCCTCGCGCTGGGCAAGGGCGTTTTGATTTGCGCCGGCGTCATCGAAGCGAACAAGGCGATTGACGAAATTCTGGTCGGCAAAGCCTTCGGCGCGGCGGGCGCCAGGATCGTGATTCAGGAATTTCTGGAAGGCATGGAAATTTCACTGCACGCGCTTTGCGACGGCAAATCGGCGAAACTGTTCCCGACTTCACAAGACCACAAACGCGCGCTGGACGGTGACGCGGGTTTGAACACCGGCGGCATGGGGACTTATTGTCCAACGCCGTTCCTGAACGAAGCTGAACTGGCGGAAGCCGGCCGCAAGATTCTTGAGCCGTTCATGCGCGGCTGCACGGCGGAGGGGATTGATTTTCGCGGCATCCTTTATCCCGGCATCATGCTCACCAGGTCCGGGCCGAAGGTGCTGGAATTCAACGCCCGTTTCGGTGACCCGGAAACGCAGGTCTATCTGACGCGATTGGAAAACGACCTCGTCGAACTGCTCGACGCGAGCGTGAACGGCACGCTGAACCACATCGAATTGAAGTGGAATCCGATGGCGTCGGTGTGCGTCGTGATGGCCAGCGGCGGGTATCCCGGAAGTTACGCGAAGGGCAAGCCTATCCTCGGCCTGGCCGAGGCGGCGAACTTGCCGGACACGATGGTCTTTCATGCGGGCACGGCCAAAAGCGGAAACGAATTCATCACGAACGGCGGACGCGTTCTGGGGGTGACCGCTTGGGCGAAGGATTTGAAATCCGCGCAAGCGGCCGCCTACGTGGCGGTTGGGAAAATTTGTTTTGAAGGCGCGCAGTTCCGCCGCGACATCGCGGCCAAGGCGTTGTAGCGGCGGACGTCTCGTCTGCCGTGAAGGGCTGGCGTCCCGCCGCCCGGAAAGAACAATGGAAGATATGTGCGTTTCTGAAATACCCCAGCGCGGTTTGTGGTGTGAGCGTCTTGTCCGCCGGGCGGGACGCCCGGGCTCCACGGCAGGCAGAATGCCCGCCGTCACTGGCATTTTTGTTTGACGTTCTCCCGCCACCATTTAACGTGCATCACATGAACCCGTCGAATTTGATTGTTCCTGTCGTTGCCGGCGCGAACAGGCCGTTGCCCGTCCGCAAAAAATGTTCTTTCGTCTGGATCCTGCTGGCGCTGCTGCTGACGTTGTGCGCGGCGCGGGCGGACGGGCCGGACGACGATTATCTGGCCATCTACGGCGTTATAGCCCAGGCAGACACGCTGAACGCCAGCGGCCAGACCAGCCAGGCGCACGCCAAGTATATTGAGGCAGAAAGGGCCCTGGTCGCGTTTCAACGGGTCAACCCGGCTTGGAAGGTCAACGTTGTTTCCTACCGGCTGAAATATCTCGTCGAAAAAGTTGCCGCCACATCGGGACCGGCGGTCGCTCCCGGAGCCACGGCCACCGCTGTCACAAAACAAGCGATTTCCGCTCCGAAATCGCCGGTGAAACTGCTCGACGCCGGCAGCGAGCCGCGCATCGTATTGCGGCTCCATCCCGCCGTCGGCGACAAGCAGACCTTGAGCATGACCATGAAGATGGCGATGACCATGTCGGCTGCCGACAAGCAGATGCCGGCCATGCCCATGCCGGCGATGCTGATGACCATGGACATCGGGGTGAAGGACATTTCCGCCGACGGCGGCATCGGCTACGAGATGGTTTTGACCGACGCCACCGTGGTCACCAATGACAGCACCCCGCCGGCCATGGCCGCCGCCATGAAATCCTCCCTCGCCGGCCTCCGCGGGATGACCGGTGTCGGCAGGATGTCCGCCAGCGGAATCATCAATCATCTCGAAATGAAAATGCCGGCCGGCGCCGATCCTGGGTTGAGCCAGATGATGGATCAGATGAAGGAATCTTTTTCCGGCTCCTCGAATCCGTTGCCCGAAGAAGCCGTCGGCCCCGGCGCCAAGTGGGAATATAAGACGCAGATCAAGTCGCAAGGCATGACCATTGACCAGACCGCCACCTACGAGCTCGTTTCCATCGCAGGCGACCGCCTTACCCTCCGCAGCACCATTGCGCAGAATGCCGCCGATCAAAAAATTCAAAATCCGGCGATGCCCGGCCTGAAAACCGACCTCGTCAAAATGACCGGCACCGGCACCGGCGGCAGCACGCTTGATCTTGCCCACATCATGCCGATGTCGGGAACTCTCGACGAAGACGTCGAGGTCGTCATGGGCGAGAATGTGGGCCAGCAGAAGCAGACCATGGACATGAAGATGAACATGAACGTCACTCTCGAAACAAAGTAAACCATTTTGACGGCGCGCAGTTACGCCGCGTCATCGCGGCCAAAGCTCTGAAATTAATCACTTTTGACGGTCCATCCATTCGATGAACTGGCGCGGCGAGAAGATTTTGATTCCTTGAAATTCCTTCAGCGTGAGCCGGTCCTT
>JBEKEJ010000042.1:0-16446 GCA_050013895.1 Verrucomicrobiota bacterium
CTCAAACCATTCCGGCGGCGCGGCGCGCAACAGCGCTTCGAGCTGCTGAAAATTCAAATCATACGATGGCGTGAGGCGCTCCAGGCCGAACTGGTTTTTGAAATAGTCCGCCGCCAGCCGGTTGGCCACGTTCAATGAATAATCGCCGCGCCGCCGGTCGTTGGCGAAAAATTTCAGGTGATCGTAATTGCGGACGAGGTAGCCATCGGCGTCACAGGAGCGGACCTGTTGCAAAATCCATTCCTCGCCCGTCTTGAAAATGCGCGGCGGAGCGACCCAGATGGACGGTTGAGGGTTGAGGGTTGAGGGTTGAGGATCGGAACAGCCGCGAGAGGTATGACACAGTGTCACCGCCTCGCGGTATTTTTTCGGGCTCTCAAACTCGCAGTAAATGGTCTCCACACCGCATTTCAACGCGGCTTCGAGTTGCGGCAGATTGCGGACGAGGACGACGAGTGTCGGGTCGGGTGTCTGGGTTCCGGGTTCTGGGGCGGACACAAGCGCGCTCTTCCCCAAAGCCAAAACGCCAGAACCAGGACCCAAATTCAACATCCATCGTTTCGGTTGTGCCCGCAATTTTTCCAGTTCCGCCACAGCTTCGCGCCGCAGGCGGTTCAATTCGCTGACCGGCAATAACACTTCGCCCTTCAGTTGGTTTTTCAGTTCACCCAGCTCGAACGGCGTTCCGCCCAACCGGCCCAATTGCTCGCGCAAACGCCCGGTCGTCAGCGGCTGATTTTCGGCCCTGGCCAACGGCCTGGCCGAATCCAGTTGAACCACGTGGCCGAATTCGTCACGCGCGATGAGAAAGAGCGGACCACCGGCGGCGCCATGGACCTCCAGCTCAACCGGCCGCTGGAATTTGGGCGTGTCGCCTGCAAAACTCCGGCGCAGACGGCGGTTCAATTCGGGATCGTCGGTCTTCCAGAGCTTGTCGCCGACATGAACCCGCGAGAAATCAATGTCGCCGCGGCCGAAACGGAGTTCGACACATTTTGAATTCCGCACTCCGCACTCCGCACTCCGCACTTCATAAACCCGTCCGCCTTGCTCTGCTTTCTCCGGTTTGCCGGCGTCAAAAACGACGCCGTCGCCGCGTTTGAGCGGGCCTTCGAGTTTCACCACGACCGCGTCGCGCAAAACTTTTGTGACTTCGCCAAGATAGACGCCGCGTTTTTTTCCAAACCGGCCGTGAACGAGTTCCTGATTGTTCACGCCGCCCAACCAGCCGGTGTAAAGCCCGCGCGAAAAGGCCATCTCCATATCATAACGCGGAGTGCGGAATGCGGAGCGCGGAGCGACAGCCGTGCGTCCTCCCGCTTTCATTTCGCACTCCGCATTCCGAATTCCGCATTCATCCAGCGCCTGGCGATAGATCCGCGTGATGTTGGCGACGTATTCCGGCGTCTTGAGCCGGCCTTCGATTTTCAATGAAGCGACACCCGCTCGGACCAATTCCGGCAGGACCTCCAGGCCGGCGAGATCCCGCGGGCTGAGCAGATATTTCCGGTCACCGAGCGGCACCGGTTTGCCGTCACAGATCAAATCGTAAGGCATCCGGCACGCCTGCGCGCATTCGCCGCGATTGGCCGATCGCCCGCCCAGCGCCTCGCTGGTGAGACACTGGCCGGAGTAGGCGACGCACAACGCGCCGTGGACGAAGACCTCCAGAGGCAAGGTCGAGGGTCGAGGGTCGAAGGTCGAGGGCAAAGCCTCCGCCCCATCAGGCTTTCGTCTTTCGTCGTTCGACTCTCGGCCCATCCGCTCGATTTCTTTGATGGAACATTCCCGCGCCAACACGACGAGGTTACAGCCGAGTTCACGGGCGAATTCGATGCCGCCGGCGCTGGTGATGGTCATCTGCGTCGAGGCGTGAATGGGAAAATCCGGCGAAAGCCGGCGGATAAGGCGGCAGATGCCAACGTCCTGCACTATCACCGCGTCCACTCCGGCGGCAATCATCACGCGTAGGTAATTTTCCGCGTCAGCCAGTTCGTTTTCAAAAACCAGCGTGTTCAGGGTCGCGTAACCGCGCACGCCGCGCCGGTGCAGAAATTCCATCAGTTTCGGCAGATCCGCCTCCGTGAAATTGTGCGCCCGCATCCGGGCGTTGAACCGTTCGAGACCGAAATAAATCGCGTCGGCGCCATTTTCAACGGCGGCACGGGCACAGTCCCAATCGCCGGCGGGCGCCAGCAATTCGGGCGGGCGCCACGGGCGGGCGGCGTTTTTTCTGCCCCGAGCGACATCCGCTGTTGGTGTCATGGCCATCTGCGGAACAGCATAAGGCCAAAAGTCCGCCGGACAAAATCCGTTTCTCCGGCTGTCAGAGCATTTGCAATTGCGCGCGCCGGGGCTAATCTTGGGAGGTGAACGCCGAATTTTCCATGGCGGCCCACTGGCCGGGCGGTTTCGATGAAGCCGGGCTGCGGCAGTGGGCGGAAAACCTGCGCCGTCAACTGCGCGCGCCGCAAGTCTCGCTCGGCCTGGTGTTCATGTCGCCGAAATTTTCCCCGCACGCCCGGCAGACATTGGAAATTTTGCGCGTGCATGCCCGGATTCCGTTGCTGGCGGGCTGTTCGAGCCACGGGCTGATCGTCGGTTCACAGGAAATTGAAAACGCGTCCGGACTGGTGCTCGCGCTTTACGCGTTGCCCGGCGCGGAGCTAAAAGGCTTCCGTTTCACGCAGTCGCAGGTTGAGGAAGCAAATGGCGCGGTGTATTGGCATTTGGAAACCGGCGTCGAACCTTCGCGCACCAACAGCTGGCTCGTGTTCATTGATCCGTTTCACCTCGATGTGGAAGGTTGGATTCGTTCGTGGAATGAGGCCTACGCGCCGCTGCCGGTTTATGGCGGACTGGCCAGTGGCGCTGTTCCCGAACCGCTCACGCAGGTTTATCTGGACGGCGAGGTGTTCGAGGACGGCGGCGTGGCGGTATCAGTCGGCGGTGACGTGGCGTTGACCGGTGTCATCTCACAGGGTTGCACACCCATCGGCGAGACTTGGACGCTCACGGGCGTGGAACGCAATTTGATTCATCACATCGGCAACCGGCCCGCGTATGCCGTGCTCGACGAAACGTTTAAGAAACTTTCGCCCGACGAACAACGCAAGGCGCAAGGCAACCTGCTTATCGGCCTGGTCGTCAATGAATACCTCGAAGATTTTCATCGCGGCGATTTTCTCGTGCGCAATCTGGTCGGCGCCGACCCGCGCTCCGGCGTGCTGGCCGTCGGCGCGTTGCCGCGCACGGGCCAGACCATGCAGTTTCAGCGGCGCGACGCGGCGGCGGCGACCGAGGACATGAACGAGTTACTCGGCCGCGCAAAGAAAAAACTGGCCGACACGGCAATTTATGGCGGCTGCCTCTGCTGCTGCAACGGCCGGGGAAAACAGCTTTTCCACCAGCCGAACCATGATGCGGAATTGGTGCGGAAACAACTCGGCCCGTTCGGCCTTGCCGGATTCTTCTGCAACGGCGAAATCGGCCCCATTGGTGAAAAAAGTTTTCTGCACAGCTACACCGCCTCGCTGGCGCTGTTTGTAAAAAAATCGTAGCCGAATAGGCCCGGCAAAATTCCTATGGCGCCGGAGCAGGTTTCTGGTGGAAGGGGCGGCCCGACTGGAAAAGCCCCAGCAAATTATCTGTCTGGACAACAGTGGCTTCGTTGCCCGTCGTCCGGGCGAGGGAACTTGCTTCCTGCGCCGTGCTGACCGCTTGGGGAAACCTCCCCGCTTCGGCATAAGCCGCCGCCAAAGTGTCCAGCAATGTCGGGTTCCGGCGGTTCGTCACGGCGCAGGCATGTTCCGCCAGCCGCACTGCTTCTGGGCCGTTGCGCAATGCCGCATCGGCACCGGTTGCCAGCAGCCATGCCAGTTCATTGAGCGCCGGCGGCGAATCGGGTGCCAGGCGCGCCGCCTCCTGAAAATGCCGCAAACCAGCCGGCACGTCCCCCAGGTTGAGCAGGGCCCGGCCAAAAGCCAAATGCACCTCCGCCCAATCAGGTTTGTTCAACAGCGCATAAACAAACTGGTTGGTGGCAGCCACGAAATCGCCCTTTCGCGCCAAGGCAAGACCCAGCATATAATGCAGGTTGGGATTGTAGGGAAACGCGGCCAAGCCATCGCGCGCAACGCCAATGGCTTCATCATTGCGCCCTAATCCAGCCAAAACTCCCAACCAAAGTTTACGAACGGCCTGGTTCTCCGGCCCCAACTCCATGGCGCGCCGGCCCTCGTCAATCGCACGCTCTATTTGACCTTGCCCAAACAGAACCGCGCTCAGCGCGCCATGGCTGGTGCTGTCGGTGGGATTTAATTCCACCGCCCGCTCGGCCTGCGGAAGCGCCTCATCCATCTTGCCCGATTTGATCAAAGCCATTGCCAGGGATCGCCTGGCCAGCGCACTGGAAGGATCGCTATCGACCGCCTTGGCTGATTCCGACGCGAAGGCATCGGTTTTGCCATCAATTTCGTACCACGCTCCGAGATATATGTGCGTGGGCGCAGAGTTGCCGCGAATCCAAAACGACGCGAAGCAGTTCATGGCCCACACCAGCAATATCACGCCCAGCGCAAACCGGAGCAGTTTCCGTCCCCGCGTCAGGACCTCCCATCCCACCGCTCCGAACGAACAGAATGGCATCAGGGCGCACAACCCGTAGAATGCCTTCACCTGCGCATACGAAGGCACCTTCAGGCTCATGAACACCATGGCGACCGCCACCAGTCCGGAAAAACCGAGCAGCACGAACCACTCCGCCGAAGGTTGGCGAACCAATCGCCAGACCGACGCCGTCACGCCAGCCAGCACGAGAACGGTCGGGACCACGGCCAAAAGATATCCTGCACACATCAGATTATAATTCCAAGGCGGTCGCAACAACAGGCTTCCAAGCCCGCTACATAGACCGTCACCCCAGAGTGTGGAGTAAATCCCGTCGGCAAATCCCGAAAAGCCGCTGAACAACGGGTGGACGAGTGATCTGCCAAAACGTGTGAAGTCCGCCATCGTGTGGTAACCGTAATCCTGCCACCAGGAAAACCCGGAAAGCGCGTTCCAATTGCCCATGAGCAGCGTGCCGAAATGATGCCAGATCCAGCAATAATACCAGCCGCAAACGATGAAACAGGCCACGAGCATCACACCCAAGACCCGCCACCAGGCGGCCAGGGCTGACCTTCGCCGGGCCAGCTTGGCGGCCACGGCAAGGACGACGAACGGAACCAGCAGGACGCCGGTGACCTTCGTCAGCAGGGCCGCGCCCAGGCAAATTCCCAGTCCTGCATATCCAGCCAGGGATGTCTTTTCTTCTCGCAACCGGCGCAAGCACAGAAGAATGGACGCGGTGACCAGAGTCGCTGCCAGTGTTTCGTTGGTCACGTAGTGCGACATGTAGAGTTGCATCGGCAAAAAGGCTCCCAGCACCAGCCCCACCCATTGCTGGCCGGTTCGGCCGGGAAAAAGCAATCGCATACTCAGAAAAACCAGCGTCATCTGCACCAGACCAAAGCCCATCGTGAGCAGGCGCAGGACAACGGCCGCGGCTTCATCAGTTACGGAAAAGCCGAACGACGAAAGCGTGACGGCGGAAATTCCGTAATACAGGGGAGCCTGATACATCTCCCAGCCTTCATTCGCCAAAGGCAATGCCCAATGCTTCTGGATGTATGCAATATAGTCAACGTGACTGGTACTATCGAAACCAGAAGTGCGCTGGATCGTCCTTGAATTGTTGCAGAACAACGCCACCCAAAGCGTGGCAGCGATCAGCAGTGGAAGGATTGTCTTCCAACGCAACCATTGATCGGTCGCCATGGCGTTTGGCATCCGGGTGCGCTGCCCGAGTCTCATCTGCTGCTGCGGCCTTGGCAGCTGGCTACCCCTCGCAAGGGCAGCTGGTATTCGAATTCGATTGAGCCACCACCGCCCCGCTGTCCAGATGGCAATCGAAAGTCCTCCCCATATCACCCACATTGGCCAGACCACCGCCAGGGAGCCAAGCGTTCCCTCGCCCCCGGCCATGAGGTTGCCCCGGCCAGGCATTCTCGGGACCGTGGCCAGCGCGGCCCTGCGCCAGGCGGAACCGGCACACGAGACTTCCCAGGTCCCGTCGCTCCGCAGGATCAACTGGTCCGTTTCCAACGCCAGCCAAAGCGCCGGTGGCGCGTTGGCGTTAAAAACGTCCACCTCAATCGTATTGGTGCCAACGTGCAGATCGGCCAGCACATCGGCCTGCGAATACTCCTTCCAGTTGCGGCCGGCGCCCAAGTCCACCGGCCGACCATTGATCTTCAACTGCGCGCGTTTGGCCGCGCGCACGATCAATCGCGCCACCCGCGGAGGCTTATCCAGCACAAAATCCCGCCGGAAAATGGCGTCCAGTTCAGCGATGAGATGCCGGCTGCCATCGGGAGCGGACGGAAATACAATCCATTCCGCCCGTCCATCCCCGGGCAGGAAGGTGATTTGAGGATCACGGAAACACAACCATGCCAGCGACGCAACGGTCACACCGACGAGGGTGATGGCCAGTACTGCTCGAAGCGTGGTTCTTAATTGGGGCAACATATCCGTTCCATGTCCGGTTGCTGGTTTGAAGATTCAGCCTTGATCCGCCGGTTTCACGCGCAACTTCAGTTGGACATTTTTATCCGGCTAAAGCAAGCTTCGAGAAGCCCCGGAATTGAGGACTTGACGTGGGGTTCCATTGCGGAACCTGGATTGAACCGCGATGGAGAATAATTCAACTTTGCTTTTGTCCGGCGGTGGGCCATGCTCACCTTGGCCATGCCGGAGAAACCACAGATTGAACCAAATCCTGCCGCCCAGCCGCGGGGTCCGGGCGGGGGAAGGCCTCGTGGGCATCGGGGAGGCCGTGGGCGCGGGCCGCGACGAACGGAACCGATTTCTCCAGCGGGTCCGCCGGTCCACGCACCTGCACTGCCCGAACGAAAAATCGAAAACCCTTCTTCTGCCATCGGCCGGGCGGTAGAGGAAGCAACGCAGATTGCCGAATTGCTCAAACAAACCCTCGACCAGATGGAGGAAGTGCTCGAACTCGTCGAACTGGCCGAGCGCCAGAAACTCGCCGACGAGCGGGAAATTGAATCGTTGCGCCGGGCATTGCGCAGAATTCATCAGCCGCGAGGCGAAAGGCAGGAACGGCCACAACAAAACGACTAACCTCGTTCGGTGCTTATTGCAATAACTCCCGAACCTTCGCAGCTTCATTCGTTGGCGGTTGACACCCCTTGCCGGCGCAGAGATAGACGACAGGGCCGTCTTTTGCCGGCAGACTGCGCGCAAATTCCTCGACCGCTCCGGCATTCCCCAAAACAATCTTGTTTGGCTGGTAAACCGAGTGCGCGGCGTGCAACAATTTGCGCGTGACGGCGGAATTCGCATCGCCGGCGACGACGACCCGGCGGGGCTCGTCCAGCCAGAAATCCAGCGCGTGCAGCATGAACGGCATGGCTTGCGGATAATTTTGCAGGCGATGCGCAAACAGTCGCAGCGTCGCCTCGGCCGGCTTTTTGAAATCTTCCCGGCCGGTGATGCCGGCCAGTTTCAGCAGTGCGAGCGTGGCGACGGAATTGCCCGACGGCTCCGCACCGTCGTAATCGTCCTTGACCCGCAAAATCAAACCCTTCGCGCCGGCTGCGCTTTGCCAGAAGCCGCCGTTCACTGCCTCATAAAACTTCACGATCATTGCTTCAGCCAGTTCAATGGCAAAATTGAGATGCTCCGGCCCGAGTGTCGCCTCGTAAAGCTCGATCACGCCGGACAGCAGGAACGCGTAGCCTTCGAGCAGTTGGACGTTGTCGCGTTCGCCATCGCGCCAGCGGTGGTAAAGTGAACCGGACTTTTTGTCCCAGAGTGTCCTTTGAATGAACGCGAGATTTCCTTCCGCAACCTCGCGATGTTTTCTATTGCCGAGCACGGCATAAGCCCGCGCAAACGCGCCAAGCATCAGGCCATTCCAGGAGGCAAGGATTTTATCGTCGAGATGCGGGTGAACACGTTTGCCGCGGGCAGTGAACATTTTATGTTTGGCGGAGGCGAGCAACGCGGCTTCGGATGACGTTGACTGGAGCGCCGGTCTCCGACCCGGCGCGTTGATGCCCTCGGAACGCGCCGGGTCGGAGATCGGCGCTCCAATGGGACTGACGATGCTCAACACATTTTGCCCCGGCAACGGGTGCGGATGGCTATGGTCAACAAAATTGCCCTGGTCGGTAATGCCGAAATGGCGAACCGCCACATGGCATTCCTCGACGGTGAGCAGTTTCGAAAGCTCGTCTTTCGTCCAGCAATAATATTTCCCCTCGTGTCCCTCACTGTCGGCGTCTTCGGCGGAATAAAATCCGCCGGCCGGATGAGTCAGGTCGCGCCGGACGTAATCAAGGATGTCGCGCACGGTGTCGGCGTGGCGTGCGTCGCCGCTGACGAGGAACGCGTCAAGATAAAGCTGCGCGAGTTGCGCGTTGTCGTAGAGCATCTTCTCGAAATGCGGCACAAGCCATTCGGCATCCACCGAGTAGCGCGCAAAGCCGCCGCCGAGCTGATCGTGGATGCCGCCGGCAGCCATGCGTTCACACGTGTGCAAGACCATGCGCGCGGCCTCGTCGTCGTGAAAACGTTTTGCGCAGCGCAGCAAAAATGCCGGCATGCTGGGCTGCGGAAATTTCGGCGCCCCGCCAAAGCCGCCGCGGCGCGGGTCATAGCCGGACTTGAACTTCGCCGCCGCGCTGCGCAAAGCGTCCGCCGTCAGGATCAAATTGCCCGTGGTTGCGTTTATGGTCGCGGCTTCGAGCCGCGCGTGGATTTCGGCGGCGGAAGCGGCGATTTCACCGCGGCGTTCCCGCCAGAGCTCGGCAATTTGCTGAAGCACCTGTAAAAAACTGGGGCGGCCATGACGGTTGTCCGGTGGGAAATACGTGCCGCCCAAAAACGGTTTCAGTTCCGGCGTGAGAAAAACGTTCATCGGCCAGCCGCCGCCGCCGGTCGTGGCCTGGATGAACGTCATGTAAATTTTGTCCACGTCCGGCCGTTCCTCGCGGTCCACCTTGATGCTGACAAAATGTTCGTTGAGAAACGCGCCGACCTTTTCGTCCTCGAACGATTCGCGTTCCATGACGTGGCACCAATGACAGGTCGAGTAGCCGATGCTCAGAAAGACCGGTTTGTTTTCGGCGCGCGCCCGGGCAAACGCCTCGTCGCCCCACGCGAACCAGTCCACCGGGTTGTGCGCGTGCTGGAGCAGATAGGGCGATTTCTCGCGGGCCAGACGGTTGGTGTGAGCGGCTGCCATCCGGCGGAAGTATGGCGCGAATGGAGATGACGTAAAGTGAATCCGGCGCCGAACAATTTTGCGTCGTCACTGCCGCGCCGCTGCGATAGGCTGGCGGCATGTTATCCGCCAAAGCCTGGCGTAGCGAGATTGTGACGCTATTTTGCGCGTCGCAATTGGTCTGTTTTTGTCTCGGTGTGACGATGGTCAGCCTGCTGCAGCAGGCCGGTCTCACGGCATTCAAATCACCGGACAGCTTTGGAGCGGTGCTGGTTGGCACGCTGAGTTTTCAAGGGGCGACCTGGGTGCTGATCTATTTTTTTATACGGCTTCATCAAGTCCGCTGGAGCGAAGTCTTCGGCCTTCGCAAACCGCGATTGCCGCGCGCGGTGCTCGCGGCACTGTTGACCGTGCTCGTGGTTTTGCCCGTTGCGTGGTGGCTGAAACAGGCTTCGGTGCTCGTGCTCGAAAAACTAGGCTGGTCGCCTGAAGAAGAAGCCGCCGTAATGTTGCTGGCAGGCGCGAAAACATGGTGGACACGCGTTTATCTGGGTCTCTTCACCGTCGTGATTGCGCCGGTGGCCGAGGAGTTTATTTTCCGGGGCGTGCTCTATCCCTTCGTCAAACAGCTTGGTTATCCGCGTTTTGCGTGGATCGGCGTCAATTTTGTGTTCGCGCTGATCCACATGGACGCGGCGGCACTCGTGCCGTTGTTCGTGCTGGCGCTGGCGCTGACCTGGCTTTACGAACGAACGGACAACCTGCTCGCGCCCATCACGGCGCACAGTTTGTTCAACGCGGCAAATCTCGTCCTGCTTTTCTTCGCGCAACATTATTCCGTGCCGTCAAAATGAATGAATTTGAACTCATCGCGCGCCTGACCAGATCGCTGCCGGCCAACCAGAATGTTTTGGTCGGCGCAGGCGATGATTGCGCCGTGCTGGATTTTGGGACGCCGGACAAATTGCTGCTGTTCAAAACCGATGCGATGGTTGAGGGCATTCATTTCACCAAAGAAACGCCGCCGGAAAAAATCGGACGCAAGGCGCTCGCCCGGTGCCTGAGCGACGTTGCGGCCATGGCGGGCACACCCGCCGCTGCGCTCGTAACTATCGGCCTGCCGCAAAAGTTCGACTTGAATTTCGTCGAAGCCATTTATAGCGGCCTGAGCGCGCTGGCGAATAAACATGGCGTGGGGATTGTCGGCGGTGAAACAACGGTGAATCCCGGTCGCATCTTCATTTCCATTGCGCTGCTCGGCACGGTCGCACGAGGGAAACAGACACTTCGTTCCGGCGCGAAAGTGGGCGATGTGATTTTCGTCACCGGCGAACTGGGCGGTTCGCCGGCAGGCAAACATCTGGAATTCGAGCCGCGTTTGGCGGAGGCGCGCTGGCTCGCGAATCATTTTCCCATTCACGCCATGATAGATTTGAGCGACGGACTGGCCGGCGATTTGCGGCACATTTTGAAGGCGGGCGGTGTCGGCGCGGAACTGCACAAAACGGCGGTGCCGGTCAGCCGCGCGGCAAAGTTGCGGGCGCGGACCGGCACCCCGGCCAAACCGGCTTTCGCCGCCGCGCTGACCGACGGCGAAGATTTTGAATTGTTGTTCACGATTGCCGGCGGCGAAGCGGTGAAGCTGCTCGATGCGTGGAAGAGAACTTTCCCCGGATTGAAATTAAGTTGCATCGGGAAAATCGTCGCCGGCGACGGCGTCACGATTCACGACAAGAACAGCGTGCGCCCGCTCAACGATCATGGCTACGTTCATTTCTCATAGCCCGGCAGAGACGGAATCACTCGGCGAAACGTGGGGACGCGCAGTGCAACCCGGTTGGGTCATTGCGCTATCCGGCGAACTCGGTGCCGGCAAAACGCACCTGGTGAAAGGCATGGCACGCGGACTCGGCATTGCGGCGCGCGTGCATTCGCCCACGTTCACGCTGGTGAACGAATACGGCGGCGGGCGGCTCCGGTTGTTTCATCTGGATCTTTACCGGCTGAAAACGCGCGAACAGATTTTGTCCGCCGGGCTGGAGGAATTTTTGTCGCCCGATGGCGTGGCGGTGATTGAATGGGCGGAACGGTTGGTGGATGGAAGCGGGAAGACGGAAGATGGCAAAATCAAAAAAGTGAAAATTGAAATCGCCGGCGAAACGGAACGGCGGATTATTTATGACGCTTTTGGCGCTTGAATTTTCCTCGCCGCAACGGAGCGTGGCAATCGCGCGCGCGGGTCGTGTGCTCGGCGAAGTGATTGAAACCGGCGCCGGGGGGGCGTTCAGCATGATTGAGGCCGCTCTCCGCGAAGCAAAATTGGAGCGCGAGCAGATTGAGATTCTGGCGGTGGGCCTCGGCCCCGGCTCCTACACGGGCGTTCGCGTGGCGCTTTCATTGGCGCAGGGCTGGCAACTGGCGCGCGGCGTAAAATTGCTCGGCGTGAGCAGCATGGACTGTCTGGCGGCGCAGGCGCGGGCGGAAAGGATTTGCGGTCACGTGAACGTGATGGTAGATGCGCAGAGGAATGAATTTTACCTGGCAACCTACGAAATTTCAGCGGACGGCTGGAACACAAGCGGGCCGCTGCAGATCGTAACGGCGGGCGAAATTCAATCACGGGCCGGGGCCGGGGAAATTTTAATTGGCCCGGAAGTAACGCGCTGGTTTTCCGGTGGCCGGACAATTTTTCCGCGCGCGGCGGCTTTGGCCCGACTCGCAGTTGAGCGGGATGGCTTTGTCGCTGGTGAAAAAATGGAGCCGATCTATTTGCGGGAGGCGAATTTCGCCAAAGTTACGGCCCGGAAGTCCGCCGCACTTTGAAGACGATTTCACTGTTTGCACCGGGTTCGGGTTATGGGCAAAATCGTCAACTTTCAGGACAGCATCCCGACCAGGCCGTTTGCCTGCCTGTAATCCGCCAACGATTCCACCTCACCGCAATGGTATGCAGGTTGCTACCTTATGCTTTCAGCAAACGAGAAGTTTGGCGCAAGAATCTATGGTGCACCACCTTGACAAAGCCGCAGGACGCAAATCGCGTGTCGCTTGCGCCGCGTTCACGTTGATCGAAGTCATGATCGGGTTCTTCATTTTCGGACTGGTCACGGCGGGGATGATTTACGGATACGTGGAGGCCAACCGGATGGCGGAGTGGAGTTCGCAGTCGTTGGCGGCCATGTCATATGCGTCCCAGGGAATGGAGCAGATGCGTTCGGCGCAATGGAATGCAGAGGAATACTCTACCGGCAGCTGGCAGACTGACGTGTTGCTGCCGTATATGAAGACTCAGCCTGATGGGACCTTCGGTTATTGGACCAATCAGACTGACTATCTGGATATTCCGACAAGTGGCGCCCTGATCAGTGTCACGAATTACCTCTACGTCACGCCGGTTTCAACCAACCCGCCGCTGAGGCGAATCGTTTCGCAAGTGGTGTGGAGCTTCCGGCTGACCGGTCAATTGTTCACCAACACCATGGTTACCCTGCGCGCCCCCGACCAACTCCAATGAGATTTTTCAAACACAGGCAGAACCGGCCGGCGCGGACAAGCGCGCGGGGGTTCACACTGGCGGAAATGGTGATCACGGTCGGGGTCTTCCTGTTCATCTTCACCGGCGTATGGATCGCCGTTCAGGTTTTCGGGTTGCGCATTTATACCCTGGCGGCAACCAAGCTGGTGGCAACCACGGGCGGCCGCCAGGCGCTGAATCAAATCCGGGACCAAATCCGGGAGGCGAAAATGGTTTATGTCGGGAGCAATTCCACAGTCAGCGCCTCTTCCTTCCACCTCATTCCCAACACGCAGCCGCAGCAGGGCAACGCGCTGATCATTTATCCCAGCACGAACACGACCTGGTATTCGATTTACTATCTGGACACCAGCACCCCGACCAATTGCCTGGTGCAATTTAACGTGTCCAACAACGTCACCATCTACACCAAAACGCTGGCCATGTATCTTACCAACCGGATCGTTTTCGATGCCAGGGACTTTCAGAACAACATCGTGACGAATTATCAAAGTCTGGACAATCGTGTGCTCATAGAGATGACGATGCAATTTTCGCAATGGGAATATCCTATCGCCGTTGTCGGCGGGGTCGGTCTCAATGCTTACGATTATTACCAACTGCGCACGCGGGTCTTTCGCCGCGCGTGGAACTGAAAACCAAAGGACGTTTATGCAAACTTTATCCAGCCCCATACTGCGGAACCGCGGCGGTTACGCCTTGCTCATCATCCTGTGCTTTCTAGCTGTCTGTCTGGTCGTCTTTGCCAGCATGATGCGTTGGATCTCCAGCAATTCTTCCGTGACCTCGCGGAACAACCAGTTCAACATGAGTGAAGCCGCCGCGGAAGCCGCCACCGAAAAGGTCCTTTCCCAGATGAATTACGACTATGTGGCCCAATGTCTCACGAACAACGGGACCTATTACGCCAGCACCTTTATTCCCTCTTCGACCGATCAGGCAAGCTGGCCCGTCCAATATGTCTATAGCGACACCAACAACACGCCGAACCAGATCAGCGTCAACCTCGGCGCCTGGAGCACGTACATGGTGCCTCTGAACTCTCAATTCACGGGGTTATATGGTCAGTTGGCACCTTGCACCATCACCGCCACCGCCACGCCGGTCGGCCAGCGCTTCAACGTGCCGGCCACCGTCAGCGAGTCCATTCAATTCGCTTCCATCCCCCTTTTCCAGTTCGCCATCTTCTATAATATGAATCTGGAAATTGCCGCCGCCCAGGATCTGACCATCACCGGTCCGGTATTTTCCAACGGTGGCATTTGGTCGGGGTCAAGCAACATCACCTTCCAGAACCTGGTTTCAGCCGTCGGGATAGCCACAAATTGCACCACCGATCCGTTTACCAATCCACAGTATTCCGGCGGCGGTGTAGCCACTTACTCCATAGCAGGCCAGCCGACCTCCGGCAACGACCGGCTGACCATGCCGGTCGGGACCAACAATGATCCTGCCGCCGTCGAAGCAATCATCAACCTGCCGCCGGCGCCTTATACCATGAACACGGCGAACGCCTATACGACCAACGGCCAGATATACCTCGCCAATGGGGCCGATCTCTACCTCACCAATTTTCCCAACGGCACCAATTGGGGCACCCTTGTGCCCAAAGGCACCAACATGATTCTGTATTATCAGGATGGGACAGCTTCCCCCTATCAGACCAGGATCCCGTACGATTATTACTTGATGAGGACGAACCACGGAATTTTTTCCGCCAACGGGATTTTTTCCACCAACTGGGTTAATTTAACCCAGACCACCAACCGCAACTATATCACCAACGTCGTCTATGCCGGCTATTCGTTTGTGACAAATGATTTTTTCTACGACTGGCGTGAAGGTTGGAATGGCGGGAGCGGAGTCAACAGCGGCAAGGGGAAAGCCGTTCAAGCCGTCCACGTTGATGTTGGCCTGTTCAATATCTGGCTCACCAACAGCGCGGCCACCAACAATGGCATCTACTACAACACCCAATGCGCGCTTTCGAGTCACAAATCTCATCCGATTGATTCCATTTATGTCTATAACGCTGTTCCCTTGACCGGCACGACCCTCCCCGCGGTACGCGTTGCCAACGGTGCAAAGATGCCATCGCAAACCGGGACTTATGGCTTCACCGTGGCCACGGCGCAGCCAATGTATGTGTGGGGCAACTACAACTCGCAAACCGACACCGGCTCGTCGATCGGCCAAAACAGCACCACTTACACCCGCCCGGCCGGGCTGATGGGGGACTCCATTACCATCCTGTCCGGCGGTTGGAATGACGGCGTGACCAGTGTAAGGCCGGCAGCTTCCGACACCACCGTCAATGCGGCGATCCTTGCGGGAATTGTCGCATCAACCAACGCAAACTACAGCGGCGGGGTTGAAAATTTTCTCCGTCTGCTGGAGAGTTGGGGCGCTTCCGGTGATTTGTGGTATAACGGCTCCATCGTGGTGATGTTCCCGAGCCGCTTTGCGACCAATTACTGGCAGCAAACCGGCAACTATTACGTCGCACCCACCCGCCACTGGGCTTTCGACATGAATTTCATGCAGCAAGGCGGGCTGCCGCCGCTCACCCCGCAAGCCAAGGGTGTCATCCGCGCCACGTGGAATGCTTACTGAATCTGCGCGACTAAACCCGAACTCCGAAGTTGGGGAGCACACCCGCCTCGGGTGTTGCTGGACGCGCCTCGCGTCCAGCCTCTTGCACGCGTGACCGACACAGGACTTCGGGAGATTTCGCTGCGTCCGATGTTTTCCGCGAGGGCGCGGAAAACCGCATCCGGGGCGGGCGCGCTCCCCATCAATTTCGGAATTCGGGCTAAAAACTCTGCTTCGCTTTGTCCTTTCATGCGCCTAAGCTGTGCGCGTGAAAGCAGCCATCCTGCACGGCAAGGAACGCATTCAGATTGAGGACGTTGTGCCGCCCGCGCTCCAACCGGGCGAAGTCCGCATCCGCATCGAAGCCGCGCTCACCTGCGGCACGGACCTCAAGGTCTTCAAGCGCGGCTATCACGCCAAAATGATCGTGCCGCCCGCCGCCTTCGGCCACGAGCTGGCCGGCATCATTTCCGAACTCCGATCTCCGGACGCCGATCTCCGAATGGGCGACCGCGTGGTCGCGGCCAATTCCGCCCCCTGCGGCGAATGCTTTCATTGCCGGGCCGGGCAGGAAAACCTGTGCGAAGATTTGCTTTTTTTGAACGGCGCTTACGCCGAGTCCATTGTCGTTCCCGCGCGGCTCGTCCAAAAGAATTTGCTGCGGCTCAAGCCGGAAACTGATTTCCGCGACGCCGCGCTCGTCGAACCGCTGGCCTGCGTGGTCCAGGGTGTCGAAGACACAAACTTGCGCGCGGGCCGGCACGTTTTGATTCTCGGCGCGGGGCCGATTGGTTTGATGTTCACCGCGCTGGTCAAAAAGTTCGGCTGCGACGTGACCGTGGCGGGTCGCCGCGCGGCGCGGTTGGAAGCGGCACGACGCCTCGGCGCGGACCAGACGATTGACATCGGTGACGGCAAAGGATTGGTCACGAAAGTCCGCGAAGCGACCCGGACGCATTTCGACGCGGTGATCGAGGCGGTGGGTCATCCCGAAGTCTGGGAGGCCGCCGTGCATCTCGTGCGC
>JBEKEJ010000043.1:0-16270 GCA_050013895.1 Verrucomicrobiota bacterium
AACACGATTCCGGCCGAAGGCAATCCGAGCAGCCCCATTGCATTTCGGGCAAAACTGCAAGTCGCCCGCGAATGGTCAGATTATTATGGCCGTCCGGTGCATGTCGGAGAGTTTGGGGCTTACACCATGGCGGACCCGGTTTCGCGCGCGAACTTCTACATGGCTTTTCGCAGCACGTTGGACAGCTTGGGAATCGGCTGGGCCATGTGGGACTGGAACGCGGGATTTCACTATTGGGACCCGAACACCGGTCAGCCTGCTCCCGGCATGAGAAGCGCCATGTTCCCGGCTCCTCAACTCATTGCCACCGGGCCAGGACAGATTCAATTCGCCGGCGCCGTTGCAAAAACTTTTGTCGTTGAACGCGCACTTTCACTCACGTCGACGTCGAACTGGGTCGGCATCCAAACTCAAATCCTGACCAGCCCGAAATTCAATTTCACCGACACGATTGATGCCCAAACCAACGCGGCCTTCTACCGGGCCAAATGGTTGAAATAAGAACGATTCGTTCTAACACTGGACTTTGGAGCGCAATTTGAAAGACTCTCCGCGCGTGAAACAATCAATCGTCACCTTGGACATGGAAGGCGTGCTGACGCCCGAAATCTGGATTGCCGTCGCCGAGAAGACCGGCATCCCGGAATTGCGCCGCACGACGCGCGACGAGCCGGACTATGACAAGCTCATGCGCGGCCGGCTCGCCCTGCTCGACCGGCACGGCCTGAAACTGTCCGACATTCAAAACGTCATCGGCACGCTCCGCCCTTTGCCCGGTGCGAAGGAATTTCTGGACGAACTCCGCTCGCAGGTACAGGTCGTCATCCTTTCCGACACGTTCGAGCAATTTGCCACTCCCCTGCTCCGCCAGCTTGGCTGGCCGGTGCTGCTCTGTCACCGGCTGGTGGTGGAAAACGACCGCATTGTGAATTACCAGTTGCGCATCCGGGAACAAAAGCGCGAGGCGGTGGCGGCGTTCAAGCGGATGAATTATCACGTCATTTCCGCGGGCGATTCGTTCAACGACACGGCCATGCTCATCGAGGCGAACACGGGTTTTCTCTTTCGCGCGCCGGACAACGTGAAGAAACAGTTCCCGCAGTTCAAGGCCGTCGAGGCTTATGCGGACTTGCTGAAGCTCGTCCAGGGAGCCATGTAATGCCAACGCGCCGGGGCTCATTTCACCTGTTCCGGCTGTTTGGAATTGATGTGTATTTGCATTGGGCCTGGTTTCTGGCCGTCTGGTATTTTGTTAACGAGGCCAAGGGCTATTCTTCCCCGGTCTGGAGCGTGCTGGAATGTCTTTCGCTGTTCCTGATTGTGTTGATTCATGAATTCGGCCATCAACTGGCCTGCCGTCAAGTGGGCGGCAAAACCAGCCAAATAATCCTCTGGCCGCTCGGCGGCGTGGCCTATGTCTCCCCACCGCAACGTCCGGGCGCGCAGCTTTGGAGCATCGCCGCCGGACCGCTGGTCAACGTGATCCTGTTCCCGATTCTGGGCGTACTGGCGTTGTTAAGCGGTTACTTGGGTTGGGAGGGTACCCTGCCCGACTTGAACCAGTTCCTGACCAACATTTGCATCATCAATCTCGTATTATTGATTTTCAACATGCTCCCGATCTATCCGCTCGACGGCGGCCAGATTCTGCGGTCACTGCTCTGGTTTCTCTTCGGACGCGCCAACAGCCTGCTGGCGGCGAGCGTCATCGGCTTTATCGGCGTGGTGGCATTGATCGGATTGGCGGTATTGGAGCAAAACATCCTGTTGGGTGCCATATGTGTGTTCATCCTGTTGAATTGCTGGGGCGGGTTGATTCAGGCGCGCGCGCTGGCGCGCATCGCCAAAATGCCGCGGCGCGACGGCTTCGCCTGTCCGGCGTGCAAAATCGCGCCGCCCGTTGGCGCCATCTGGCGGTGCGGCAAGTGCGGAAAACCGTTCGACACGTTCGCAACGCAGGCGATTTGCCCTAATTGCGGAACGCAATTCAGCGCGACGCAGTGTCTGGACTGCGGCAGCTCAAGCCAAATCGGCGAATGGATGATTTCGCCTCCTCCGCCTCCAATCATTAACGTGTAGGAAGCGTGCTCTGAGAAGCCCGCGTTCCTCCGTAGCGGCGTCTCGGCAGAGCGCCGCAAATTTCAGAAAACAGAAGAGTCCGGCTTTCTGCCAAAAGCCGCTACGCCTGTTCCATAGAAGATTTCGAGGACGAGAACGAGCACGAGCACGAGGAGAATATGAATCAGTCTTCGGCCTTGAATGCCCGCGAAATCAAATCGCGCACCGCTTTCTGCGGTTCCTTGCTTTCGTAGAGCATTTGGTAAACCTCGTCAATGATCGGCGTCGGCACCTTCTTTTCGCGCGCCATCCGGTGCGCGGAACGCGCCGTGGGATAACCTTCGGCCAGTTTCGGATGCGACGCCTGAATCGCCGCCATTGTTTCGCCGCGCCCGAGGCGCTCGCCCAGATTGCGATTGCGGCTCTGTTTGGAGAAGCACGTCAGCATGAGATCGCCCAAGCCGCTCAGGCCGGCAAATGTTTCCGGTTGCGCGCCACACGCCACGCCAAGCCGGCGCATCTCGGCCAGCGCCCGCGTAACGAGGCCGGCCTTGGTATTGTCTCCGTAGCCGAGGCCATCGCTCACGCCCGACGCAATGGCGATGATGTTCTTCAGCGCGCCGCCGTATTCGACACCAAGAATGTCTGTACTGCGGTAAATGCGGAATTCGGGGCGGTGGAAAAGCCCCTGCACCGTGCGCGCCGTCCCGTCGCTTTCGCTGGCGCAAACCACCGCGGTCGGAACGCCCAACGCCACTTCGCGCGCGAAGCTTGGACCGGAAAGCGCGACCACGCGGTTGGCCGGCGCGTGCTCGCGCAGAATCCGGCTCATCGTCTCGCCCGTCTCAAATTCAATGCCCTTGGTTACGCTCACCAAAATCCCCGGATGCCCCTTCAGTTTCACCGCCACCTGGCGGAAAGCCTGCGACGGTATGGCTATGATGAGGCATTCGGCTCCGCCAACAGCTTTGTCAAAATCTCCCTCAACCTTCCAGCCGGTCGGCAAGGGCACGCCGGGTAGATAACGTTCGCTGTGTCCGCGCCGGAGTTCGTCCAGCGTTCCGGTGTCAATGTCCCACAGCGTCACGGCATTGCCGTTTTCGTGCAGGACTTTTGCCAGCGCAGTGCCCCATGCGCCCGTTCCGAGCACGGCGATTTTCATTTCGTCGCCTCCGGGGTTGCGGTCTTCCTGCCGAAACGCCGCTCCGTGCCATGGAGCAGTCGCTCAATGTTGCTCCGGTGTTTGGCGATGGCCAGCAAACCGAGCGCGGTCGTCACCAATCGCAGGGTCAGGCTGTGCGGCGTCAACCAAACCGCGGCGGGCAAAGCCACGGCCGCAGCGATGGAGGCGATTGAAACATATCGGCTGAGGGCAAACACGATAATCCACGCCCCCAACGCGATGCCCGCGGCCAGCGGTGCCAGCGCAAAGAAAACCCCGGCGCTGGTCGCAATGCCTTTACCGCCCTTGAATTTGAGCCAGCAGGTGAAATTGTGACCGAATACGGCGGAGATGCCCGCGATGATCCGATCAAGCTCCGTGTCCATCGTTGAAATGCCTAGAAGCGTCAACATCCCATCACAAAGCCAGGTGCAGGCGGCGTAGCCCTTTAAACCGTCCACGACCAGCACAATGATTCCGGCGGCTTTACCCAGTGTGCGGAAAACATTGGCCGCCCCCATGTTGCCGCTGCCGACAGTGCGAATGTCAATGCCCCGGGAGCGCCCGGCCAGCCAGCCCGTCGGAATCGAGCCGAGCAGATACGCGGCCATGGCGATGACGGCATAACTCAAAATTAGCACGTCAGCAGATTATGGGTTCAGAGTTCAAAGTTCAAAGTCCAAAGTTGCTGCGGTAAGGGCGTCGCTTTGCACGACTGCCAACCCGGACAAGGGTCCCGGAAAGGAACGCCGCGTTCACGCGGCAGCATGGCTGAAAGGCAGCCTCTGCCGGCTGAAGCCGGCGTTCCCCGGCGGGAGGGTCAGAGTTGCGCCCTGCGGCAAGGTAAAATCATGAGCGAACTTTGAACTTTGAACCTGGAACTTTGAACTTTAAGCTGCCCGCATGGCATCGAAGGTCAAGGTAGCCGTCCTCGGCACCGGTTCGCTCGGCAAGGAACACGTCCGCATTTATTCCGAACTCGCCGCCGCCGGTCTCGTGGAATTCGCCGGAATTCTTGACGCCAACGACGACACCGCCCGCCAAATCGCCGCCCGGCACGGGGCGCGCATTTTCAAATCCGTCGCCGAAGCCGCCGCCAATGCCGACGCGCTCAACGTCGTCACCCCTACCGCCACCCATTTTGAACTGGCCAAAGCGTTGCTCGCGCAGGGCAAACACGTGCTCGTGGAAAAACCGATGACCGACGACACCGCGCAGGCGGCGGAACTCATTCAACTTGCCCAACGGAAAAATTGCGTTCTGCAAGTCGGACACGTCGAGCGGTTCAATCCCGTTTTCAACTATCTCGAATCCGTCGCCACCGAACCGCGTTTCATCGAGACGCACCGGCTTTCGCCCTACCCGGCCCGTTCGACCGACATCGGCGTCGTGCTCGACCTGATGATTCACGACCTCGACATCGTGCTCGCCTTCGTGAAATCGCCCGTCACGAGCGTGGACGCCGTGGGCATTCCCGTGTTGAGCAAAAGCGAAGATATCGCCAACGCGCGGCTGCGATTCGCCAACGGCTGCGTCGCCAACCTCACCGTCAGCCGCGTCAGCCCGGAGCGGATGCGCAAGATTCGCGTCTTCAGCGGCCCGACTCATCCGTGCTACATCTCGCTCGATTACCGCGCGCAGGAGGGTTTTCTCTACCGCGTCGCCCGCGATGATGAGTGGGTAAGTTCCAAGTTGAGAAAGCTTTTGGCCCTTGCTGGCAGCAACGTGACGGTTGTCAGCGAATTTGCGGGAAAGAAAGTCGTGCGCGAACCGGTGCCGATTGCGAAGGACGAGCCGCTCAAGCTCGAACTGCAAAGTTTTGTGAACTGCGTCCGCGAAAAGCAGACGCCCGTCGTCAGCGGCGAATCCGCCAAACGCGCCCTGGATCTGGCCTTTGAAATCACACGGCAGGTGCAGCAGAGCAAATAAAGATTAACGCAGAGGCGCAGAGAACGCGGAAAAAAATGCAACTTAGAGGAATATCGTGCGGTTTAAACTTCTTACAACTCCGCGTTCACCGCGCCTCTGCGTTAAAATGAACCCGTGAACCCGAAATCGTTCATGCTCATCGCCGGCGAGGCGAGCGGTGACACGCTCGCCGCCGAACTGGTTTCCGCGCTGCTTGCCGCGTCGAAGCGAAGCGAAGACGGGCGCGGCCCGCAATTTTTCGGCGCGGGCGGACCCGAAATGGCCGGCGCCGGGGTCGAACTGGCTCTTGACCTCACACAGCACTCGGTCATCGGCATCGCGGACGCGCTGAAAAATTATTTCAAGTTCCGGCGATTTTTCAACCAACTGCTCGCGCTGGCGATTGAGCGCAAGCCGGACGCCATCATCGGCGTGGATTTCGGCGGGTTCAACCTGCGCTTCGGCCACGCGATCAAGGAATACATCCGCAGCAATCCTTTCGGGAATTGGAACCCGAAAATCGTCCAGTTCGTTTCGCCGCAGGTTTGGGCGTCGCGTCCGGGCCGCGCAAACCGGCTGGCGGCGGATTACGACCTGGTCCTGAGCATTTTCCCGTTCGAGAAGGACTGGTATGCGCAGCGCGTGCCAAAGTTGCGCGTGGAGTTTGTCGGGCACCCGATGGTTGGAAGATTTACTTCGGAGGGGCGAGCTCCACGAGCCCCTGATCTTAAAAAAATGGGGGCTCGCGGAGCTCGCCCCTCCGAAATTTTGCTTTTGCCCGGCAGCCGCGCGGATGAATTGCGCCGGCATTTGCCGGTGATGCTCGGCGCGTTGAAACTGATCCGGGAAAAATTGCCGGCCGTGAAGGCGAAAATGATTTTGCCGAATGAAGGCTTGAAGGAACTCGTGGAAGACCTGCTCACCTTTCCGGCGAATTTTGAGACGCAAATCGGTAACCTGCCGCAAGCACTGGCCGAAGCCGGCCTCGCCATCGCCTCGACCGGCACGGTGACGATGGAGTGCGCGTTCTTCGGCGTGCCAGCGGTGACACTCTACAAAACGTCGTGGTTCAACTGGGAGATCGCCAAACGCATCGCCACCGTAAAATGGGCCACGATGCCGAACATTCTGGCGAACGATGAGGTCTTTCCCGAATTCATCCAAAACGCCGCCACGCCGGAGAACATCGCCGGCGCCGCGCTGGAACTGGTGCAGGATGAAGCGCGCCGCGCACAAATAGATAGACGACTCGCGGAGGTGATTTCCACCCTGGGCAAACCCGGCGCCAGCGCGCGCGCGGCCTCAGCCATTTTGCGACTTTTTTCAACCACGAATTAGCACAAAGCAACCCAACGCGGCTTGCGCCGCAACCGGAATTTTTGGCCTGCGGCGGGAATCCCGCAGAGCGGGAGCCACGCCGCTTTCGGAGGCTGGTGGACGTGCGAAAAGCGGTGTCGCCGCTACGCTCTGCCACCGCACTCCAAATCTTTGTCACAAATGCGCGAATTTGCGTCATTGTATTACGAATGGATTTGCTCCAGCACGGTTTGGATTCGTGTGAATTCGTGTCCATTCGTGGTTGATTATTCGTCCGGCTTTGACTTTATTTACCCACATGGAATCGCTGCACGCCCCGTGGCGGATTGAATACATTCTCGCGCCCAAACCGCAGCTTGACGCGAGTCTCTTCACCCGCATCGCCCAATCCAATGACGACGAGGCCAACCACGTCATCGCGCGCGACCGCACTTGCTTCGCCCTGCTCAACACCTACCCTTACAACGGCGGGCACCTGATGATCGTGCCGTACAAGCAGGTCGCGGACTTGAACGACCTGACCGAGGAGGAACTCGCCGACTTGTGGAAACTCACGCGCCGCTGCGTGAACGCGCTGACGCGGTTGATGAAACCAGACGGTTTCAACATCGGCATCAATCTTGGCAAGGTCGCCGGCGCGGGCGTCGCGGAACACCTGCACATTCATGTCGTGCCGCGCTGGAACGGCGACACGAATTTCATGCCGGTGCTCGCGAACACACGGGTTCTGCCGCAGGCATTGGGCGAAATCGCGGCAAAATTGCGCGCGGAACTGACAAATTAATTTGTGACTGTGGCCACTGAAACCCTTCATTTTGAAAACGCGCGAGTGGCGCAGCAACTTTTCAACAACGAACCGCGCAACCTGCAATCGGTCGAAACCGAGCTGGGCGTCAAAGCCACCTCCCGCGAAGGCTGGATCAAACTTGAAGGCCCGGCCGACGCTATTGAACGCGCCAAACACCTTTTTGTTTCGCTCGAAATGTTGTTGAAGGCCGGTTCGCCGGTGCGCAACCGCGAATTCACCCATGCACTGAACGTGGTGAAACACGAAGGCGCGGAAACGCTCAGGGATTTGGTGAGCGACCGCGTGGTGACGCACGAGCGCAAGCCCGGCGTGACCCCAAAATCGGTCGGCCAGAAAAAATACCTCGACGCGATCCGCAAACACGACATCACGATCGGCGTCGGGCCGGCAGGCACGGGCAAGACGTATCTGGCGGTGGCGATGGCGCTCGCGGCGTTGCGTGATGGCCGGGTCTCGCGGTTGATTCTCACGCGCCCCGCGGTGGAAGCCGGCGAGGCGCTCGGTTTTCTACCCGGCGACCTTTACGAAAAAATCACGCCGTATCTCCGCCCATTGCAGGACGCGCTGCATGACATGCTGCCCGCCGAGGATATCGAGAAGCACACGGAACGCGGCACGATTGAAATCGCGCCGCTGGCCTACATGCGCGGGCGCACGCTTAACAACGCCTTCATCATCCTCGACGAGGCGCAGAACTCGACCACCGAGCAAATGTTGATGTTTCTCACCCGCCTCGGCCACGGCTCAAAAGCGGTCATCACCGGCGATGAAACGCAGATCGATCTGCCGCCAAACAAACATTCCGGCCTGCTCGAAGCGCACCGCGTTTTGAAAAACGTCGAGGGCATCGCGGTCGTTGAGTTCAGCAAGCGCGACGTGGTCCGGCATCCGCTCGTCCAGCGCATCATCGCAGCCTACGAGGAACATCGCGGCAACATGAAGACGTGACGGCATGAACGTCGCCATCACCAGCCGCCAGCGCGCGCGGAAAATCAACCGGCGTTTGCTGAAACAGATCGCCACCGCCTTGCTTGCCGATTTGAAGATTGAAAAGGCGGACCTTGGCATCCATCTCGTCGCCACCCCGGAAATGATACGATTGAACGAAAAATTTCTCCGGCACCGAGGTCCGACGGATGTCATCACGTTCGATTACGGGTTTGGAGTTCTGCCTTCAGGCGGTTTCCCTCCAAATCATTCGCGGCGCACCAACCGGCTCAAGCCGGAACTCCAGACCTTGCACGGTGAAATCCTCATCTGCGTGGACGAAGCCGTGTTGCAGGCGCGGAAGTTTGGCACCAGCTGGCAATCGGAAGTTGTGCGTTATATCGTACATGGCGTTTTACATTTGCTCGGCTTTGATGATGCGAGCGCAGGCAGCCGGCGCAAAATGAAACGCGAGGAAAACCGCCGCTTGTGCGAACTTTCCCGCCGCTTTCCCTTGAGCAAACCCTGACGCGGCCCTAGACTGGCCGCATGGAACAGAAGAGCTTCTTCGCCCGCTGGCGATCCAGTTTTTTGACCGGCTTGGCGGTCACGTTGCCCGCGTTGCTCACGCTGGCGGCGGTTAAGTGGCTCATCGGCACGATTTCCAGCGTGACGGACGTGCTTTTGTTTTTTCTGCCGAAGAGCCTGACGCACGAGAGCCTGGTGTTTGCCCATGACGGCAAGGGAGAGATGCTCTGGTATTGGAAGCTCGTGGCGCTGGCATTGGCCGTGGTTTTGATTTCAGTGGTGGGGGTGCTGGCGCGCTACTACATCGGCAAGAAAATCATTGACTGGACCGACCGCGTCTTGATGCGGGTGCCGTTCCTGAACAAGATTTACGGCGCCATCAAACAGGTCAATGACGCCTTTTCCGGCAACCGGCATTCCTTCAAGACTGTCGTGCTGGTGGAATTCCCGCGCGAGGGCATCTATTCGATCGGCTTTCTCACCAGTGAACAGCGCGACGAGGTGCAACAGAAAACCAGGGAAAAGGTCGTGTGCGTGTTTGTACCCACGACGCCGAATCCCACATCGGGCTTTTTGATTCTGGTGCCGGAGGAGAAGGTGACCAAGCTCGACATGTCCGTCGCTGACGGCATCAAATACATTGTCAGCCTCGGTTCCCTCTCGCCGGAATATATGCCGCCGGCAAAATCGTCCTCGTCCTCCTTCTCGTCCTCGTAATCGAAAATGAAAAAGTCGAGGACGAGAACGAGAACGAGGAGGATTGGGAAATGATTCAAAGCGCCACCGGCATCATCCTGCGCACGCGGCCGCTCACGGACACCAGCCTCATTGTCCACTGGCTCACGCCAAATTTCGGGCGGATCGCGACAGTGGCCAAGGGCGCGCGCCGTTACAAATCGCCGTTCCTTGGCAGGCTGGATTTATTTTATCTCGCGGATTTTTCGTTCAGCCGCAGCCGCCGTTTCGATTTGCACATTCTCCGCGAAGCCGGTCTGCGCGAGACGCATGGTCCGCTACGCCAGAATCTGGCCGGCCTGCGCCAGGCCGCCTATGCCGCCGCGTTCATTGAGCAGGCAACTGAAACCGAAACGCCCTTGCCCGCGGTATACGAATTGATGCGTGGATTTCTTGACTGTCTTTGCCGGCAAAAGCCCGTGCCGCAGGCGGTTTTTGCCTTTGAACTGAAGTTATTGCGCGAACTTGGCCTGAACCCCGATTTGGGAAAGACCGGATTGACAGGGGGCACCAGGCAAATTGTCCGTCGGCTCACGGCCGCCAATTGGCAGGCATCCTGCTGCTTGAAACCCACCAGCGGGCAAATCGAAGAATTGCGCGGGTTTTTGCACGGTTTTTTGATTTTCCATCTGGGGCGGTTACCACGAGGCCGTGCCGCGGCATTAGCAGATTGAATCCGCTTTTCGCACAAGGCAGCTTTTTGTTATCGTCGGCCAGCCGTTTCGGAATCGAGCCATGATTGGAAAAATAGCAAAAACGTTCTCCACGGTGAGGATGCAGTTGGTCGCCAGCGTGTTTGTAGCCATCGCGCCGGCGCTGGTGCTGACGTATATCGTCAACCAATCGTGGTTCTGGCAGTTCGCGCCGGAATGGCTGAAGGAGTATGCGCTGGACGTGCCGTGGGCCAGTTTCCTGGTGGGTTTGCTGGCGTTGGGCGCAGCCTGGTTCGGCGGCGAACACTTTATTCTGCGACAGGTGCGCGCCCTGTCCAACGCGGCACAGCGGCTGGCCAAGGGAGATTTAACCGCCCGCACCGGCCTGAAAGACCGGGAAAGCGAACTCGGCCAATTGGCAAATATTTTTGACCAGATGGCCGAGTCGCTGCAACAGCGCATCAAGGAGCGCGAAGCCACCGAGAGAACCCTGCTCAATCGCGCGTTGCAACAAACGGCCGTCGCCGCGCTCGGACAGTTTGCGCTGACCAACAACGACTTGATGGCCTTGTTGGATCAGGCCGTCATTCTCGTGTCGCAAACGCTGGAAGTGGAATACTGCGCCGTCTTCGAATCGGTGGCTGGCGACCAGTTGCTCATGCGAGCAGGCGCCGGCTGGAAATCCGGTTGTGTTGGTTCGGCCACGGTGCCGGTGGATAATTACTCGCAGGCCGGTTTGACCCTCAGAACCGGCGACGCGGTTGTGGTCGGCGATTTGTGGACCGAAACGCGGTTCAAAGCTTCATCGTTGCTGATGGATCACGGCGTCGTGAGCGGGGCGACGATTCTTATTCCCACGCGCGAAAGGCCCTTCGGCGTCTTCTGCGTGCATACCGTCAAGCATCGGGAATTCAGCCCGGATGACGTGCAATTCCTCCTGGCCGTGGGCAACGTCATCGGGATAACAGTCGAGCGGTCGAGATTGGGCGAACAGTTGCGCCAGTCGCAGAAAATGGAGTCCATCGGCCAACTGGCAGCCGGCGTCGCGCATGACTTCAACAACATGCTCACCATCATCCAGGGCCATACCAGTGCGCTTCTGGCCAAACCCGCGCTGCCGCCGGATATTCTGGATCCCGTCCAGGCCGTATATTTCGCCGCCGAACGCGCCGCCGGCCTCACCCGCCAACTGCTCATGTTCAGCCGCAAGAACGTCATGCAGCTCAGGCCGCTCGATCTGCGCGAAGTCGTCGGTAACATGGGCAAAATGCTGCAACGCCTCTTCGGCGAAACCATCACCCTGGAGTTCCAGCCGCCGGATGAATTGCCGCCCGTGCAAGGCGACACCGGCATGGTCGAGCAAGTCATTATGAACCTCGCCGTCAATGCCCGCGATGCCATGCCGACCGGAGGCAAACTCACCATCGGCCTCGACGCGATGGCGGTGGATGCCTCCTATGTCGAGCTTCATCCCGAAGCGCGCTCTGGAAATTTTGTGCGATTGCGCATGAGCGACACGGGGATTGGGATGGACTCCGCCACACGCGCCCGCATCTTTGAACCGTTCTTCACCACAAAGGGTGTCGGCAAAGGCGCCGGCCTCGGCCTCGCCACTGTTTATGGCATCGTCAAACAACACGATGGCTGGATCGAAACGGAGAGTGAACCCGGCGAAGGCACCACCTTTGAGGTGTTTTTCCCGGCCGCCGCGCCGGCAGCGCAAATCACTGAAGAAAAGACCGGCCCGGCTGAATCCGTGACCGGCGGCACCGAAACCATTTTCCTCGTCGAAGACGAACCGGTGCTGCGCGAAATGGCCCGCGACATCCTCGAAGGTTACGGTTACCGGATTCTGGAAGCCTCCTCCGGCAAGGAGGCGCTCGGCAAGTGGACTCTCACCCGCGGCAAAATTGATTTGCTGCTCACCGACATGATCATGCCCGACGGCATTTCCGGCTCGGAACTCGCCCAGCGGCTGCTGGCCGGCCAGCCCCACTTGAAAATCATTTTCACCAGCGGCTATACCGCCAACGAGGTCAACCCCGAAATGCTGGCCAGGACTCACGCGCGCTTTCTCCAGAAACCTTACACGCACGATATGCTCGCCAAAATCGTCCGCGACACACTGGATGGGAAGTCTCCCGTCGATCAGCCACTGCAAGCGCTCACGGCTTGACCATCGCCGCGACACGCTCGACCGCTTCGGAAATTTTCACCGGCATCACCGCCCCGCCGCGCGGTTTGATTTCCGCTTCGCCCTTCGCCAGCGACTTTTCTCCCAAGGCGAGACGGATCGGAAAACCGGCCAAATCCGCGTCCTTGAACTTCACACCCGGGCGCTCGTCGCGGTCGTCCAGAATCACTTCCACGCCGCGCGCCGTCAGTTCGGCGTAAAATTTTTCCGCCAGCTTCATCGCCTCGTTGTCCGGGGCGACGTTCAACGGCGTGATGCAAACCTGATACGGCGCAACACTCAACGGCCAGATGATGCCATCCTTGTCGTTGCACTGCTCGATGACCGCCTGCAACGTGCGCGTGACGCCGATGCCGTAGCAGCCCATGACGGCGGGTTTGCGATTGCCCGCCTCGTCGAGGTATAGCGCATTGAATTTCTCGCTGTATTTCGTGCCGAGCTTGAAAACGTGGCCGACCTCAATGGCGCGCCGGATTTTCAGCGGTTTGCCGCACGTGACGCAGGGTTCGCCCACAGTGACCGTCCGCAAATCAAACCACTGCGTCACCTTGATGTCGCGTTCGATGGAGACATTGCGCAAATGATAACCATCCTCATTGGCGCCGGTGGTCATGCCGTTGGCGCCGCGCAGGCGTTCGTCGGCATAAATCGGCGGAACGCCGGCCTCCGGCCCGGCGCACTGCTGTGTTTTACCTGCAAGCCGTGTCGGAGGCCGGCCCTCCAATTTGCCCGCGACCGCGCCAAGACTTCCCGGATGCGCGCCAAGGGCATTGAAAATTTCCTCCGGTGTGGCCGGACGGAAGACCGTTACGAGCAAGCCAGCCAGTTTGGCCTCATTCAATTGGTCGTCGCCACGAATCAAAACAATGACCGGCTTGCTGTCGGCGATATAAACGAGCGTCTTGATCTGGCAATTGGCCGGGACGCTGTAAGGCGGCTTGGTGAGCCCATCGATAGTAACCACGCCGGGCGTCGCAAACTTCTCAATTTCGGCGTTCGAAGTTCGAGGTTCGAGGTTCGATGTTGCCGCGCTCGTCGCCTTCTCGATGTTCGCCGCGTATCCGCATCCCTCGCAATAAACCACCTCGTTCTCGCCGGTCTCGGCCGGCACCATGAACTCGTGCGAATATCTTCCGCCGATGACGCCGGTGTCGGCCTCGACCGGAAACGCCTTGAGTCCGCACCGCTCAAAAATGCGGGCGTATGCGTCATACATTTTTTGATAGGTCGCCTGTGCCGCCTCGTCGCTCACGTCGAAACTGTAGGCGTCTTTCATAATGAACTCGCGGGCGCGCATCAGGCCAAAGCGCGGGCGGATTTCGTCCCGGAACTTGACGCTGATCTGGTAAAAATTCTTTGGCAGCTGCCGGTAGGAATTGATCTCGCCCGCGGCCATGCTGCTAATGACCTCCTCGGCCGTCGCGCTCAAGACCCATTCGCGATTGGCGCTGTCCTTGACCTTGAACAGCACGTCGCGCGCGGTTTCGTAACGGCCGCTCTGTTGCCAGATTTCCGGCGGCTGGAGCGCGGGCATGAGCATTTCGAGCGCGCCGGCGCGGTCCATTTCCTCGCGGACGATCTGCTCGACCTTGCGCAACGCGCGCAAACCGAGCGGCAGAAAAGTATAGACACCACCGGCCAGCTTGCGGATCAGGCCGGCGCGCAGGAGCAGCTTGTGCGACAAAATTTCCGCGTCCGCCGGCGCTTCGCGGAGCGTGGGAATGAGAGTTTGTGACCACTTCATGTGGCCGGAAGATTAACCACAAAGACGCGAAGGAACGAGGTTTTTGTTTTGAAACATATCTATAACGCTATACAAGAAGCGAAAGGGCGCAGCATGTTGCTGCACCTCGGCAAAATTCTGCGTTTTACGAATCGGTAAGATCAAAGGTGTCAAAAATTCGTCCGCCGCCAACCGAGCAACAGAACCGCTCCCATTGTCAGCAACACGGACGGCGAAGGTTCCGGGACAATCACGATGTCGAAAGGTTGTTGACCTTCCGAGATGAGCGTGTTTATAAGCGAAGCATTCACTACGCTTCCCTCTGTGGTGTACTCGCCGATCGTGCCATCGTATTCGTTGACAACATACAAACTGTTTCCACTGACAGCTACGCCTTGGAGATAGTTGGCTCTCAATCCGGAAATGAGCGAGGGATTTACGGGAACCCCGGCTGTGGTGTATTCACCGACTGTTCCATCGCCGTTATTTGCTATAAACAAATTGTTTCCACTGACAGCCAGGCTCCAAGGCCGGTTTAGCCCTGATATGAGTGAGGCATTCACCACGGTTCCATCTGTCGTGTATTCACTTATGGTTCCACCACCTAGATTTGCGACAAATAAATTATTTCCGCTGATGGCCATGCCGAGAGGAACGTCAAGTCCCGAAGCAAACGAGGCGTTAACCAAAGTACCAGCGCTGGTATATTGTGCGACTGTTCCGGCAGCAGAGAATGTGACAAACAAATTATTTCCATTGACTGCTATCTCCCCAGGATTATTAAGCCCTGAAATGAGCGAGGCGTTCAACGTGGCCCCCGCAGTAGTGTACTCACCAATGGTTCCGGTTCCACTGCCACTGTTGTAATTGAGCACAAACAAATCATTTCCACTGATGGCCATACTGACAGGGTAGTTAAATCCTGAAATGAGGAACGGGTTCACAGCCGCCCCAGAAATGGTATATTCTCCGACTATTCCACCGTTACCGGCCACAAAGATTTGGCCATGTGTTGTTCCCACTGTCATTGCCAGCAACAAAACCGGCAGCAACCGTGAAATGCCATTGTTCAGGAGAGATTCGTAAGAGCGAATTTCGGCCGCAGACGAAGTTTTTCCCGCAGAGTTCGAGTTCGCTTCGCCCAGCTTCACGCGAGGAGCTTATCGTTTTTGAACAAACGAGCCAAGAATTCTATTTTACGGCCCGGCACCCCACCTGAAAGTCGAGCGCCCTGCTGAACCGGAGGCTTTCTGGTGAAAACCGCCAACTTTTACCTCACCGTGTTCACCAGCGGTGTCAAACCCTGTATCCGCACTTCGAGCCGGTCGCCGCTCTGAATCGGGCCGATGCCGCCGGGCGTGCCGGTGAGAATCACGTCGCCGGGCAGCAACGTCAGGTTCGTGGAAATGAAACTCACCAGTTCGGCGGGTTTGAAAATGAGCTGGTTTGTGTTCGAGTTCTGACGCAAATGGCCGTTCTGAAAGAGCTGGATGGTCAGAGCGCTCGGATCAATTTTCGTCTCCACCAGCGGACCGAGCGGCGTGAAGGTGTCAAACGACTTGCACCGCGCCCATTGACTCTCGGAATTTTGGATCGTGCGATCGCTGATGTCTTCGGCGGCGGTGTAACCGAAAATATAGCGCGGCGCCTGCGTGGGCGTGACGTTGCGGATTTTGCGTCCAATGATAATGGCCAGTTCGGCCTCGTAATCCGTGCGATGTTGCGGAAACGGAATCTCAATCTTCCCGCCATCGGCCAACAGCGAGGTGGTGGCCTTCAGCCAGAACAATGGCTTCTGCGGCAGCGGCTTGCCCGTTTCGCGCGCGTGGTCGGCGTAATTCAGGCCGACGGCGATGATCTTGGACGGCGTCACCGGCACGAGTGTCTTCACGCCCTTGCGCGGAGTCGGCTTGCGATCGAAGGAGGGCGCGCCGAAAACATCGCCGCGCAACCGGAATAATTCGCCGTCCACGACCCGGGCGTGGAAAATCTCGTCATCTTTTTGAAATCGCCCAATGGCCGCCATGGCAATTTACAACTATTGGATTTACGATTTACGAATCACAGGCGCACAAAGTCTGCCGCGTAAATCGTAAATCGTAAATCGCAAATATCGCGCCGTTCTTGCCGGAAGGCCCTTTTCACGCTATATTGTCGGGGTGAAAGGGTTGACGAAGCAGGAACAACTGGTTCTCTGTATCGTTCTGGGTTTGTTGCTGACCGGCTGGGCGGTAAAAGCGTATCGCGCCGCGCATCC
>JBEKEJ010000044.1:0-16115 GCA_050013895.1 Verrucomicrobiota bacterium
GGGCGCATCTCAATTTTTAGAGGGG
Source organism: Verrucomicrobiota bacterium (assembly GCA_050013895.1). Lineage (GTDB taxonomy): Bacteria > Verrucomicrobiota > Verrucomicrobiia > Limisphaerales > UBA11358 > UBA11358. The sequence goes on from JBEKEJ010000044.1 coordinate 26, forward strand.
TCGCCGTGGGTTGAATGCGGAAAGAGCAAATGCCAGCGTCCATTGCGCCAGAAGGTTTCCAGGCACATCAACGCTTCGTCTCCCACACAACTCCAAAACTGTCCCGTTCGCTTGAATCGACATTGATATTGCCGGCAGGTTGATTCCATTGCGCCGCTTCCCATCGGTTCGCCGGCGCGCCGGGCGACATGGTAATCCATCCGCTCTTGGTGGCTCTCCAAATACTTCAGTTCGGCTACCACGGCTTGACGCTGTTTGTGGCGCAGTTGTTTGGCCAGTGTTCGCAAATCGTTCAACAGAGCGGGAGCGCGTCCGCTTTTGAGTTTCTTAAGCATCGGTTCCACCCACGCCCGTGCTCCGGCTTCATTCTCTGGATGCAGTGCATGCGCCACGGTCCATAAATGTTGGCTGGCGTGATAATAGTCCAGTCGTTGGTGGGCTTGGGCAAAACGGTCGCCCGTCAGATTCCAAATCCAGACCGCCCCGTCGGCCACCACCAACACTTTGGCCGCTTGCGCCAGTCCGTGACGTTGCGCTTCGGCAAAAAGTTGTTCTCGTAATGAATCCACGCCTTGGCGGGTCATTACGGTGCCGCGACTCAATAACTTGGGCCGGCCGCCGTCGCTTTGAACCCGTTGATCCAGCCGGAAACAGGTGCCGCCATAAACCCAATGCCACCGCTGAGGTTCTTGCCCGGCAGCTCGGCGTTTGGTGCTTTGGCCCCAATCGTCCCGTTCCCGGATGTTCCAGGCATCCAGTTCGATGACCAGAGTGAAAGGTTTCTCGGGCAGCCCCAGCACTTGCTCAACACCTTGGGCTTGGCCCATTTGTTCATCCAGTTGGGCACGCTTCTGCTCCGCTCGTTGACCTTGGCGACGAGCCTCCCGATCCAAGGTGGCGCGCGGCAGTTTAACTCCGGTCAACCGCTCAATTACCGCACTGGCTTCGCCGGGCGGCATTTTGCTGGCCACCAGAGCCGCCATCTCTTGCACGGCGGGCGAGGCGCTGCCTTCCTCGCTCAAGCCCAAGGCATGATCAGCTGGAAATCGCCAGGCCCGACAGCGCCGACACCAACCCCGCAGCCGCCGGATGGTCACCGGCCCGAAACGGGTCTGATAGGTCCGTTCCTGATCGCGGGTTTGGCGCGTCAGGGGATGCCCGCAGATCGGACATACCGGCGGACTTTGATCGGCTTTCTTCTGCGCCGCTTCCTCCAGAAGTTTGCACTCCAACCCTCGCGTTTGTTGGAGAATCTCTTCTTCCATGTGGCCGAGAGTCTGGCCTCTGACTCGCACGCTTCGCGTCAAGCCAGCCGTCAAACGTGCCGCCCAGTCGGCTACCGGACCGGCAAACGTCTCGAAACTGCTGTCGGATTGAGGAACCGATTTCAGGCAGCAGTTGCTCATGCCTTCTCTTATACCAACCCCTTGCCCCAATTACCCCCCCAAAAATTGAGATGCGCCCTTTTGGCCGGGCACATCCGGGGGGGGCGTGCCGCCCGGATCGAACCGGAGCGCAAACGGCCATGTCCGCGCGTTGAGAATGCTCGAAGCGCTCCAAAACCTTGCCGAACGGGTCACGCGAACGCAGCGGTCCGCGCCCCGGGCCTTTGGGTTACACAACCTTCGCATCACCGCCGCCCCGGACGAGCGCCTTGGAAAGGAACGCCGCGTTCACGCAACAGCATGATGGAACGCGAGCTTCTGCCGGCTGAAGCCGGCGTTCCTTGGCGGCGCCGTGGTTTCGTGCTACGGCGCCAAATTCAACAAGCGGCATCAACGGCCCCGCCGGCCCCAGCCACGGCTTGCACGTCAAATAGGTGATTCACTTATGCCAATAGGAATTTGTCCCATGCTGCAATCAGGTTGAGCGCCAATTGTAACCGCCGTGCAATTCCCTTAATTTGCTGTCATGCAAACAATATATGCAAACCGCGATGCCGACAACCCCGCTGACGCGGTTCACGTCAGGTCGAACACTTTGGCCGCCCCGAATGGCAACGGCAATGGAAGCGGCAACCGCGCGCTGGTGGACGCGCTGGTCGGTTCCCGGGTTTATCGGGAATACGAACGGGCGTTCAGCGACATGACCGGGTTGCCCGTGGCGTTGCAGCCGGTGGAAACCTGGCAGTTGCCGCACCACGGCAAGCGAAACGAAAACCCGTTCTGCGCGCTGATGTCGCAGAAGAGCCGCGCCTGCGCGGCGTGTTTGCAGGTGCAGGAACGGCTTTGCGTCAAGGCGACGAGCGAACCGCAGACGGTCGCCTGTGCCGCCGGACTTTGCGACACGGCCGTGCCGGTGCGGTTGAGCGACCGGTTGATTGGCTTTCTCCAGACCGGGCAGGTGTTCCGGAAAAAGCCGGATGAAGCCCAGTTTGAGCGGACGGCCAAACTGATGGAAAGGTGGGGATTGGAAGTGAACCGCGATACGCTGCGAAAGGCCTATTTTGCCGGCAAGGTTGTCTCCCCCAAACAGCATGAATCCGCCATCAAATTGTTGACCATTTTTGCCCAGCACCTCGCCATATTGAGCAACCAGGTTTTCATCCAGCAGGAAAATGCCGAGCCGCCGGTCATCAAACGCGCCCGGGAATACATCCACGAGCACCAGGCCGAGGAACTTTCGCTCAACCAGGTCGCCAAGGCGGTCAACATGAGCACGTTTTACTTCTGCAAAATGTTCAAGAAGGTCGCGGGCATCAATTTCACCGATTACGTCGCGCGGGTGCGCATCGAAAAGTCGAAAAACCTGCTGCTCAACCCCAACCTGCGCGTGAGTGAAATCGCGTTTGAAGTCGGTTTCCAGTCGCTGACCCACTTCAACCGCGTGTTCAAGAAACTCCTCGGCCAGTCGCCCACGGATTACCGGGCGCAACTGCTCACCCGCTGAAAAGGCGGGCGTGACGGGTGAAGAACAACAAATAAGGATAGGCGCGCGCCACACTGGGCACCCGAGGCCCGCCACCCGTCACTCGTTTGAGATTGGCAGCGGCGCGCGATTTCCCGATATTCCCTTCATTCTTGAAATGAAGGACTACCGGAAAATGTCCCGGGCCGGATTGCTGGCGTGGATTGAGAAACTCAAATCCAAACAAGCCACGCGAACAAAGGTGCAACAGGCCAGGTCGCAGACGCGGCAAAAACAGGCCGCGTCCGCGTTGCGCGACAGCGGGGAGCAGCTGCGCGCCATCCTCGAATCTGCGGTCGAGGGCATCATCACCATTGACGAGCATGGCATCATCGAGTCCTTCAATCAGGCAGCAGAGCGCATTTTTGGTTACAAGGCGCGCGAGGTCGTCGGCAAAAATGTCAGCCTCCTCATGCCGCCGCCACACCGCGAGGCGCATGACTCGTATATCGCCAACTACCTCCGCACCGGCCACGCGAAAATCATCGGCATCGGACGCGAAACGGTCGGGCAGCGCAAGGGCGGCGCGATTTTTCCAATGGACCTATCCGTAAGCGAAGTGCGGCTGGCAGACAGGCGGATTTTCACCGGGTTCGCGCGTGACATCACCGAACGAAAACGACTCGAACGGGAAATCCTCGAAATCAGCGACCGCGAACAGCGCCGCATCGGACATGATTTGCACGACGGCCTTTGCCAGCATCTCGCCGGCATCGAACTGATGAGCCAGGTGCTGGCACAAAAATTGACGCCACAGTCCAAAGACGCCGCGAAGCGCGCCAGCGACATTGCCAAAAACGTGCGAGCAGCCATCGGCCAGACGCGCTCGCTGGCGCGCGGCCTTTCGCCGGTCACCCTGGAATCCGAAGGACTCACCTCCGCGCTCCACGAACTGGCGGTGAACACGGAGAAACTGTTCAACGTCAAATGTCACTTCGATGGCGACTCGCCTGTATCAGTGCACAATCATGCTATGGCCACGCATCTTTTCCGGCTGGCGCAGGAAGCCGTGTCCAACGCCATTAAACACGGCAAGGCCCGGCGGATTTCCATCCATCTCACGGCCGATCCCGGACGCATCCATCTGGCGGTGAATGACAACGGCAAGGGTTTCCCGGCGGAAATCCCCACATCCAAAGGCATGGGCCTGCGCATCATGCGTTTGCGCACCGGAATGATCGGCGGCACCTTGACCATCGAACGGAATGCCGGCGGCGGCGCCAGCGTCATTTGTTCGGCCCCGAACAACCCAACCTCGCCGTCGAATTAAACCCAGCCATGCCCGACAAAACCAAAATTCCAGCAAAGCATGTCCTCATCGTGGACGACCATCCGATGATGCGCACCGGACTGGCGCAGTTGATTGACAACGAACCCGGTCTGAAGGTCCGCGCCGAAGCCGGCAGCGCCGGCCAGGCGCTCGATGCCGTCGCCAGACAACCATTCGATTTGATCCTGCTCGACATTTCGCTGCCCGACAAAAGTGGGCTGGAACTCATCAAGGACATTCGGACGTTAAAGCCGGGGCTTCCGATTCTGGTCGTTTCGATGCACGACGAATTGCTCTACGCCGAGCGCGTGCTGCGGGCGGGCGGGCGCGGCTACATCATGAAACAGGAGGGTGGAAAGAAGTTTTTGCAGGCCATCCGGCAGGTGCTCGGCGGCCAGATTTACGTGAGCGAAACAATGCACTCGCGCATTCTGGAGAATGTCTCCAGCCGCCGCGCCGCGGCGTCGGCTTCGCCCATCGAACGCCTGACCGACCGCGAGTTTGAAGTCTTCCAATTGATTGGCCAAGGCAGGGGCACGCGCGACATCGCTGGGCACCTGCGCCTGAGCGTAAAGACCGTCGAAGTGCATCGCGCAAACATCAAGCGAAAGCTGAAATTAAAAACGGCGACCGACCTGGTCAGCCACGCCATCCGCTGGGTGGAAACCGAACAGAAAGGCTGACGCAATTGAGGCGCTGGAGTCCTTGCGTTCTTTGCCCCTCTTGGCAACTTTTTTTCACCCGCCGCCATTGACGCCCCAAAAGCATGACCAGACCCGCCCCGGCCAGCAGCGTGGATGCCGGGGGTTCAGGAATCGTGCCGGTTATCCAGGGAGCGAAGGCCGAGACCCGTCCAAAGCCGCTGATGTCGCCATAATCGGAATTCCCATTGCCATCGGTGTTAGCGACGAAGGCGATCACACCCGCCAGGTAGGTTTGGGAGTCTATCGTAATAAACACGCCGCCGCCGCTGTCGCCCGGCGCCACGCAGCCCTCGAGCGCCAGTGGCGATGCGTCTCCGTAAGCGCTGTCCGCTGTCGTGTACGGGTTGTCAAAATCGCTGGCCAGTAATATGGATGGGTTGCCAAAGTCACCATCAATGTCGTTTTGAAATGCCCGCTTCTGGTTGTCGAGTGTTCGCCAGCCAGTGAGGCCCGTCCCGGTGAAACCGAATCCGACAAACGTTCCGACCTGCCCAAAGTCGGATGACCCGGTGTAAAGCGTCGCCGGAGTGACACCCGGGACCGGTGTGCTGAGGTGCACCAGGCCGATGTCGTAACCGGCGAACGGACTGCCATTGCTCCAGTCCGGATAAAGAATGAGCTGGGTTGACGCATAGGGAACACTGTTGATTGTAAAAGTCCCGGAACTGGCGGCAATCAGTTCGTGCGCGGCCAGCAGCACCCAGTCCGGCGCGATGAGCGTGCCGCTGCCGGTATAGCCCCAACTATTGACAAATGTTCCAACCGGCGCGTATTCCGGGCTGGCGGCCAGCGCCAGGTAATTGGTGTCCGGCTGGTCATCCCGGATGGTGACGCCCCAAATTGAAGCCGGCTGGAAAATCGTCGAAGCAAGAATACAGAGGGGCGCAATAAATCTGATTTTGCCCAATCTCATGCCATGATTGCACCAAAATAAGCGCGGCTGGTCAAGGTAATCCCGGCGAAAAATTAGCGGCAATTCGCGTAATTCGTGCAAAAGCTTCTCCTTCTATTATGCGTTTGGCTTCCGCAGTCCAGGCCATCCGAAATTTGTGCCGGTTGGTTGCGGACTATTGCATTGCAAGAGACCCGCGGCCGTTGTCCGAATCGCCTTTACAAAAAACGGAAAGCCTTTAACAACTTTTGGCGAGTGTTCCGCCTGAAAAACGGGGACTTTCTGTGAGACGAAAAATGTTATGTTGGAGACGCTTTTATATCCCAAGGCCGTAGCCGTCATCGGCGCTTCGCGGAAGCCCGGCAAGGTGGGTAACGCCATCCTCGCCAATCTCGTGAACGGCGGGTTCAAAGGAACCATTGTTCCCGTCAACCCGGAAGCCGGCGATGAAATCCTCGGCCTCAAATGTTACAAGTCGCTCGCCGAATACCCGGGCCAGGTTGACCTCGGCATCATCGCGGTGGCGGGCAAATACGTGAAGGAGGCCCTCCAAAGTTTGATTAACGCCGGCGCCAAATCCGTCATCCTCATCACCGCGGGCTACCGTGAAGTCGGCGCCGAGGGCGCCAGGGCCGAGGAGGAACTCGTCGCCATCTGCCGGCAGAGCGGCGTGCGGATGGTCGGCCCGAATTGTCTGGGCGTGCTCAACACCGACCATCAGATGAACGCCTCGTTCGGGCCGTCCGCGCCGCCGCCCGGGAAAATTTCCATCATTTCGCAATCCGGCGCGTTGTGCGGAGCCATTCTCGACTGGGCGCTCAACCAGAAGCTCGGCCTGAACAAGGTCATCAGCTTCGGTAACAAGGCCGATCTCAACGAAGTGGACTTCATCCAGGCGCTGGCCGAAGACAAGGGAACCAAGGTCATCGCGGGTTATTTGGAAAGCATCAAGGAAGGCAACAAGTTCCTGCGCATCGCCGAACAGGCGGCTTCCATCAAGCCGGTCGTGATTCTGAAGGTCGGCATCACGCAGGCGGGCGCGAAAGCCGCGTCGTCGCACACCGGCAGCCTGGCAGGCGCCGACATCGCCTACGGCGCGGCGTTCAGGCGCGCCGGCGTCATCCGCGCGGAAAATTTTGAAGCGCTCTTTGATTATTCCATGGCGTTCGCCATGCAGCCGCTGCCCAACGGCGAGCGCGTGGCCATCATCACCAATGCCGGCGGCCCCGGCATCATGGCGGCGGACGCGGCCGAATCGCTGGGGTTGAAGATGGTTTCACCGACGGCGGCCACCGACAGCCAGCTCCGCGCCTTCCTGCCGACGTCGGCGGCGTTTGGCAATCCGATTGACGTGATTGGCGACGCCGATCCCGACCGCTACACCAAGGCGTTTGAATTGCTGCAGGAGGACGAGAATATTGACGCGCTGATCGTGGTCGTGACGCCGCAGAACATGACGCGCCCGCTGGAACTGGCGGAGAAACTCGCCGCGGCGCACAAGGGCCAAAAGCCGGTGCTGGCGTCGTTCATGGGCGGCACGGAAGTGGCCGCCGCCAAGGTAAAATTGATGGCCGTGGGCATTCCGAATTACCCATCGCCGGATCGCGCGGTGACGGCGCTCCGGGCCATGTGCGATTACGCGGCGTGGAAACGCCGGCCCCCCCGCATTGTCACGCGTTTTCCAGTCAATCATCGGCGCGTGGACCGCATCCTCAACCTCCAGGCGCGCAACGGCACGGCCCAGGTGGGCGAAGTCGAAGCGAAGGAAATTCTGCGCGCTTACGATTTCAACATTCTGGGCGGCCAGTTGGCCCGGACCGGCGACGAAGCGGTCGAAATTGCCGAGCGCCTCGGCTTTCCGGTCGTGCTGAAAATTTCCTCGCCCGACATCATCCACAAATCGGATTTCGGCGGCGTGCGCATCAATCTGGCCAACGCCGAGCAGGTGCGCGACGCGTTTGACCTGATGATGCTGCGCATCCAAAAACGCGCGCCCAACGCGCATCTGCGCGGCGCGTACGTCGAGAAAATGGGCCAGCGCGGACGCGAGGTGATTCTGGGCATGACGCGCGACCCGCAGTTCGGTCCGATGCTCATGTTCGGTCTCGGCGGCATCTTCGTCGAAGTGATGAAGGACGTGACGTTCCATCTCGCGCCCATCACGGCGGAAGAGGCGATGCAGATGTTGAAGGGCACGCGCTCCTACGCGCTGCTCCAGGGCGCGCGCGGCCAGGCGCCGGTGGATTTGGACGCCATCGCCGGGGCGTTGCAACGCATCAGCCAGCTCGCCACGGATTATCCGGAAATCAAGGAGCTGGACATCAACCCATTCATCGTCGGGCCGGTGGGCGTGCAGGCCTACGTGGCCGACGCCCGCATGACGCTGGCGAATACTGCCAGTTCGCAACGGAACAATTATTGAATCACAGACATGAACAAACCGATCACCCACGACCCGAACTGGCAGGAGAATTGCAAGTCGCAATTGCTCACCGCCACGGAAGCGGTGAAGAAGATCCGGCCCGGGCAGCGCATCTTCATCGGCACCGGCACGGCCGAACCGCTTGAACTGGTGAGCGCGCTCAGCAGGCGCGCCGCCGAATTGCCGGACACCGAAATCGTCCACCTGCTCACCTTCGGCGACGCCCCCTACGCGCACCGGGAACTCGCGCAGTATTTCCGCGTGAACAGCTTTTTCATCGCCGAGAACGTGCGCGACATCATCCAGGAGGGTTTGGGCGACTACACGCCCATTCATCTGTCGGACATCCCGCGGCTGTTCGATTCCGGCCAGCTCCCGCTGGACGTGGCCCTCATCCATGTCACGCCACCGGACCAGTACGGCATGTGCAGCCTCGGCGTGTCGGTGGACATTGTGAAGAGCGCCACCGAAAACGCCTCGCTGGTCATCGCGCAGGTGAATGCCAAAATGCCGCGCACGCTCGGAGACTGCTTCATCCACGTCAACGACATTGACGTGCTCGTGCCGTCCGACGCGCCGATTCTGGAGGTGCCGGTACCCGAAGTGACGGAGACGACCCGGCAGATCGCCGAATACATCGCGGCGCTGGTGGAGGACGGCTCGACGATTGAGTTCGGCATCGGACGCATCCCGCAGGCCATGTTCGGCTTTTTGAAGGGCAAGAAAGACCTTGGCGTCCACACGGAAATGGTCACCGACAACCTCATCGAGCTGATCGAGTGCGGCGCCGTCACCGGCAACCGCAAGACGGTTGACCACGGCAAAATCGTCGCCAGCTTCTGCCTCGGCACCAGGAAGATCTACGATTACGTGGACAACAACCCGCTGTTCGCGTTTCACCCGACCGAATATGTCAACGACCCTTCCATCATCCGCCAGCAGCACAAGATGGTGGCGGTCAACACCGCGCTGGAGATTGACCTGACCGGTCAGGTCTGCGCCGACTCCATCGGCTCGAAATTTTTCTCCGGCGTGGGCGGGCAGGTGGATTTCAACCGCGGCGCGGCGAAGTCGCGGGGCGGCAAGGCCATCATCGCCCTGCCCTCCACCGCGAAGGGCGGCACCATTTCGCGCATCATGACGCACTTGAGTCCCGGCGCCGGTGTCGTCACCACCCGCGCGGGAGTGCAGTATGTCGTGACCGAATATGGCGTGGCCTATTTGCACGGCAAAAGCATTCAGGAACGCGCGCTGGCGCTCATCACCATCGCGCACCCGAAATTCCGCGCCGACCTGCTCCGCGAGGCCATCGCCGCGAAATACCTCTCCGCCGAGATGGCCGACAAGGAAGGCAAAATCCTGGTCGGTCCCAAGGAACTGCGCACGACCTATCTGCTCAATGACGGCACGCAGCTGAATTTCCGGGCGATTCATCCCACCGACGAACCGCGGATGCGCGACCTCTTCTACAAACTTTCCGAAGCCACGATTTATTACCGGTTCATGAGCCACCAGACGCGGGTCTCGCGGCATCAGATTCAGGACTTTGTCTATATTGACCACCGCAACGACGTGACCATCGTCGGCACCTTGCCAGGGGCGTCCGGTGAGGAAATCCTCGCCGTCGGCAGCTATTATCTCGACCAGAAAACGAACCTGGCGGAAGTGGCGTTCGTGGTGAGCGACGACTGGCAGAACCACGGCATCGGCACGTTCCTGCTGAAGCACCTGATGCGCATTGCGCGCCGCAACGGCATCCGCGGCTTCACCGCCGAGGTGCTCACGGAAAACAAGCCGATGCAGGCGGTCATCAACAAATCGAACTGCAAGGTCAGCAGCAGGTTCACCGGCAACGTCCACAGTTACGAGATGGATTTTGAGTAAAGCCGAAAACCGGGGTTGGGGAGCACACCCGCCCCGGGTGTGGCTGGACGCGCCTCGCGTCCAGCATCCCGGCGCGCTTGCTGGCCGGAACATTCGCAACTTCCTTGTGCGCTCGAAGTCTTCCGCGCCGCCGTCGCGCTGGCGCGCTTTGGCGCGCCGCGGAAGGGCGCGGAAAACAGCACGCGAGGCGCGTGCGCTCCCCATCTCAACTTCGATTTTCGACTTAACAATGCCGGGGATATGCCATAGCCGCGGCGGCCCGGCGGGTTTTCTCCGTCGAAATTCAAAAATAATCTGTTCCTTTTCCCGTTTCGGCGGACATTCATAGACAAATGCCGGAAATGGATGACATCGCGCTGCTGCGGCAATACGCCGAAGGCAATTCTGAATCCGCTTTTTCCACCCTGGCGGAGAAATATGTCAACTTGGTTTATTCCACCGCCTTGCGCAGCATCGGCAACCCGCACGCCGCCGAGGAAATTACCCAGGCCGTTTTCATCATTCTGGCGAGGAAGGCGCGGGGATTGTCCGGATTCACCGCGCTTTCCGGCTGGCTATATCAAACGACGCGGCTGACGGCGGCGAATTTTCTGCGCGGCGAAATCCGCCGGCAAAAACGCGAACAGGAGGCGTATATGCAATCCATTTTGAACGAACCGGGGCCGGAGGTCTGGCCGCGCATCTCGCCGTTGCTGGATGACGCGATGGGACGGCTCGGCGAAAAGGACCGCAACGCGATTGTGCTGCGCTATTTCGAGAATAAAAGCCTTAGCGAAGTCGGGCTGGCCTTGGGCGCGAGCGAGGACGCGGCGAAGATGCGCGTGAACCGCGCGCTGGAAAAGCTGCGAAAATCTTTCACGAAACGCGGCGTGACACTGTCCGGTGCGCTCATTGTCGGGGCGGTCTCGGCAAACTCGGTTCACGCCGCGCCGGCTGGAATGGCAAAGGCGATTTCCGCCGTTGCGGTGGCCAAAGGCGCGGCGGCGGGCGGTTCAACCTTAACCCTGGTGAAAGGAGCACTTAAACTTATGGCATGGACAAGAGCGAAAACGGCGATTGTGGCTGGCGTGGGAATTTTATTTGCTGCCGGAACCGCCACCATCACCGTCAAGGAAATCCAGGAGCATCAGACTTATTCGTGGCAAATTCCGGGTTTTGATAGCCGTGTACTGGATCGGCAACGGTCACAAGTGGAAATCTTATCCAGCAGCGTGCTATTTCCGGCTTGGGGAACAAGTGACAAGTCTGGACACCTCAAGCTAATGGGAACCGGAGTAACGGCAGAGAATATTGTGCAAACGGCTTACGGGTTTTGGACTTCAGCTCGAACCGTTCTCAATGCCGAATTGCCACAAGGTAAATATGACTATATCGCGAGTTTGCCGAGTGGCAATGAGTTGGCCTTGCAACAGGAGATTAGAAAACAATTTGGTGTGGTTGCCCAGCGTGAAACACGGACGACAGATGTTCTGCTTCTGGAAGTTCGGAATCCCGATGCGCTTGGATTAAGACCAAGCCGGGGTCGTAACTCTCAAGATGGTGCTTCTTTCAATTCCAGCCAAGGTCAATGGTCCTTTAAGAATTCCCGTCTTTCAATGTTGGTGGGTCCTTTGGAAAACTATTTGGGAACTCCAGTTGTTGACCAAACAGGCATTACCGATAAATTCGATATTGATCTGAAATTCAACGAATTGAATTCTCAACACCCCATTCTGCAAAATGTGAGGCAAGCATTGCTCGACCAGCTTGGCCTTGAGCTTGTTGCTACCAACACGCCCATCGAAATGCTCGTCGTGGAAAAATCGAATTAACGCTGGACAACAATCTCCGGCGGTCGCGTCATTGGTTTATCCACCATGATTTCGCCCCGGCACAAAGAATTCCCGAAACCATTCGCCGGTGGCAGCGTCCAATTGAACATGGGTTTCCGGCGCGCCTTCACCTTGATTGAACTGCTGGTGGTCATCGCCATCATTGCCATCCTCGCCGCGATGCTGCTGGCGGCGCTGTCCAAGGCCAAGCAAAGCGGGTATCGGGCCGTGGATTTGAACAATCTCAAGCAATTCGGCGTCGCCATGTATCTCGTGGCGTCGGAGAACAATGACCTCATGCCCTGGCCCAACTGGCTTTCCGGCGAAGTGGACACCCATCGACGGGGCTGGCTTTATGCGCTAGACCCCAACGCCAGCGGAACGGCGCAATTCAAGGTTGCAACCGGCACTTTTTGGCCGGTGCTGGCAAATCCACAAGCGTATTTCTGTCCGATTGACGACACCAACAGCGCCTTGTTCAAATTGCGAGGCCAGCAGATTTCCAGTTACGTGATGAACGGCGCCGTCTGTGGATACGCCCGTGGATTGAATCCTCCGGTGAAACTGGCGCAAATGTCTCCCGACGGCGTGGCGTTCTGGGAATGCGCCAACAACACAGCGGAGGAAAATCAGACGCTCTTCAACGATGGCGCCAGCAGTCCCGATGAAAACACCAGTGCCCGGCATGGCAGCGTCGCCATCTTCGGCGCTTTTGACGGTTCGGCCCGATTGATGCAACTTACGGTCTGGGCAGAAAAAATGCAGGAGCCCGGCCAAAACGAATTGTGGTGTTTCCCCGGCAGCACCAACGGAAGGTAAAAATGAAATCCCGGAAACCAGCCTCCCTGAACCGCGCCTTCACGCTCATCGAACTGCTTGTCGTCGAAAAGGCAAAATAATGCTGGACAAATTTTGGCTTCAGGCCCGTCCTTGAAGCAGACACCATGAATTCCGGCGCGGCAAATCGTGGTCGTGCGTTCACCTTGATTGAACTGCTGGCGATCATTGCCACCGGGACATGACCACGGTTGGAAAGCAACACCGGTTTCAACGCCGGTGGAATGACCATCGGCTGCGATCCTCTGAACGGCTGGCAGTGACTCAGGATTGGAGCGCCGGTCTCCGAGCCGGCGTGTTTCGATTCGTCGCCGCCAAGCCGGGTCGGAGACCGGCGCTCCGCAGTTTTCGCGTGTTTGGCGTTTTCCCACGACATTTCCCCTTTGCGTTTCGGGCGGTTTGGCGCTTTAATGCCACGTGATGAAAATTGTTCTGGCTTATTCCGGCGGCCTCGACACTTCGGTGCTGCTTTCGTGGCTTAAAGATACCTACAACGCCGATATGATCGCCTTCTGCGCCAACATCGGGCAGGAGGAGGAATTGCGCGGCCTCGACGCAAAGGCGAAGAAGACCGGCGCGTCGAAAATTTACATCGCCGATTTGCAGGAGGAATTCGCCCGCGACTTCATCTATCCGATGATGCAGGCTGGCGCAATCTACGAGGGCCAGTATTTCCTCGGCACCAGCATCGCCCGGCCGCTCATCGCCAAGGGCATGATTGAAGTCGCCCGCCGGGAAAAGGCCGACGCCATCGCCCACGGCGCTACCGGCAAGGGCAACGACCAAGTGCGGTTCGAACTCACCGCCGCCACGCTCGCGCCGGACCTGCAGGTCATCGCCCCGTGGCGGGACGCACGGTATCGGAACGAGTTTCCCGGACGGCAGGAGATGATTGCGTATTGCCGGCGGAAAAAAATCCCCGTCCAGGCCAGCGCCAGGAAACCGTTCTCCAGCGACCGGAACCTCCTGCACATTTCCTACGAAGCGGGCATTCTCGAAGACCCGTGGATGGATGCCAGCGACAAAAAGTATCGTGGCTCATTCACCACGTTGTCCGTCTTCCCCGAAGACGCGCCGAGCAAACCGGAATTCGTCCTGCTCGATTTTGTGAAAGGCAATTGCGTGGCGGTGAACGGCAAAAAACTTTCCCCGCTGGGTGTGATGAAAGTTCTGAACAAACTCGGCGGCAAACACGGTGTTGGCCGGGTGGACATGGTGGAAAACCGGTATGTGGGTATGAAATCGCGGGGCGTGTATGAAACGCCCGGCGGCGCGATCTTGCATTTTGCGCACCGGCAGATGGAAAGCCTGACGATGGACCGGGAGGTCATGCACCTGCGGGACTCGCTGATCCCGCGTTACGCGGAGCTCGTGTACTACGGTTACTGGTTCGCGCCGGAACGGATTGCGTTACAGGCGCTTGTGACCGAGAGCCAGAGGAACGTGACCGGCACCGTGCGGGTGAAGCTGTACAAGGGCAACATCATGGTCGCCGGTCGCAAGAGCCCGGTGAGCCTTTACAATCCGCACATCGCGACGATGGAAGCCGACCCGACGAAGGCCTACAACCAGGACGACGCCACCGGCTTCATCCGGTTGAATGCGCTGCGATTAAAGGTTGCGGCAAAGGTGCAGAGGAAGAAATAATTTCCGCAGCGCGTCACCTACATACTTACCCATGACGAACTCGAAGATTTCTTCGACGGTTATTCTGAGTTCGCGGAATTTGTTGTCAGCATTGAAAAAATCGATCCAGCAATTACCGCCACCGCCCGCCGCCCTGCCCCGTGAGGAGCGGAATCTTTGGCGCCACCCGCAAAGCACCAGAGGCCTAGCGCACTCCATGACGCTTCGCGGGTTCGTAAATCGTCAACGAACGCCTCGCGTTTTGGACTACAGCGGCCCTCCGCAGCTTTTCTCCCAGCACGATTGTGGACAGAAACTGGCGGGTTGTGATACGTTCTGAACATGAATGCGGTGGAAAAAATCAAGGCCGCGGCGGCCCAGCTCGGCCCTGAAGAACAGGTCGAACTCTTCCGCTGGTGGGTCGAATCGGACATGTTCAAGCAGCGGCAAGTCGCCGCGCTGAAGCGCGACCTTGCGGTCGGCCTTGAGCAGTTGGACAACGGCCGTTACCGGACCTACGACGACACCAACGTCATGCAACTGGCCGAAGATGTTGGCCGCACCGGCCGGGAACGGCTGAAAAAGCATCGCAAGAAACCCGGGGTATGAACCAATATCGGGTTTCCGACGCGGCGCGTTCGGACTTGGAAGAAATCTGGTTTTACATCGCTCAAGACGACCAGGAGGCGGCGGACAGGTTTCTCCAAGTCATCGTCTCCCGGTTTCCCAAGTTGGCTTCCATGCTGGAAATGGGACGGCAACGCAAGGAATTGGCAACCCGGTTGCGAAGCTTTCCTGTCGGTAACTACATCATCTTTTACCGCCCGATGGAAAAGGGAGTTGAAATCGCACGCGTGCTGCACGGTGCAAGGGATTTCCCGCCCTTGTTTGAATAATTCTCCTGCCACCACCCCTGCCCGTCTGATTGTAGCGTTCGGCTGTGGCCGAAAAGGTCGAGCCGCACGCTCGACGCTACACCGTGAGGTGCGGAATCTTCGTCGCCTTTCGTAATTGGCCTTGCCCGCGTTCAAAAGGCTGCCGGCCCGATGCCTTGATACATCACAGTTTGATGTTGACAGGCATTACGGTTATAGGTATGATGGCCGCGATGAAGAAAACCAATCCCAGTTTTTTGAACGGCGTCCCGGAGCTGCTTGTGCTGCGCCTGCTGGCCCGCCGCGAAATGTACGGTTACCAGATCGTGGAGGAAATCCGAGCCCAAACCAAGGAGGCTTTCTCTTTTGGCGAGGGCTGCATCTATCCTTACCTGCATTATCTGGAAGCGGAAAAGCAGGTGAGCAGCCAGCGGCGGGAGGTGGAGGGCCGGAATCGCAATTATTACAAACTCACCGCCCGCGGCCGTAAACGGCTTGAAGCATTAACCACTGAGTGGAAACGCGTTACCACCGGCGTCTCGCTATTGATGGAGGAACAACATGCCTGATTTCATTGAACCATTGCGGCGCCGGTTGGTGGAACTGGGCTGCCCCTTGGCGCAGGTGCGGCGGTTGGTCCGGGAAGTGGCCGATCACCGCGAGGACTTGAAACAAGCCGCCTTGTCGGAGGGATTATCCGGGGCCGATGCGGAAGCCCGTGCGAACGCACAACTCGGAGACCCGCTGGTTCTGGCAGAGCATCTGATGGCGGCACTGAGACGATCGTCCTGGTGGGGCCGTCATTTCGTCATCGGTTTCGGTGTGCTGCCAATTTTGGCAGTCCCGGTGCTGTGGACTCTGT
>JBEKEJ010000045.1:0-16044 GCA_050013895.1 Verrucomicrobiota bacterium
AAAGTATCGGAGGGGCGAGTTATACGAGCCCCTGACTGATCGAATGCCTCTGAAAATGGGGGCTCGTGTAACTCGCCCCTCCGACGAGAAATTGTTTTGAGACAGTCTCTGCCGAAAGCCACTACGCTCGTTTCGCAAGGATTTCAGTTTGGGAATTGACGCGGCGGGGTCGTCCAAACATGCTGAAAATCGCATGTTGCACCATGAATTGATTCCGGCCGCCGAATCCCGCGATGGCAAGACGCGTCCGTTGATGGTGATGCTGCACGGTTTGGGCGACAGCATCGAAGGCTACCGCTGGCTGCCGGAGGCGATGGCCCTGCCGTGGCTGAATTATCTGCTCGTCAACGCGCCGGACGATTACTTCGGCGGCTATTCGTGGTTTGATTATCCCGATAATTACAAACCCGGCGTGTTGCGCAGCCGGAAGCTGCTCTTTGAACTGCTCGACAATCTGCGCGCCAGGGGATTCCCGGAGGAGCAAATCACGTTCGGCGGCTTTTCGCAGGGCAGCTTGATGGCCATCGAAATCGGTTTGCGTTATCCGCACCGGTTGGCCGGCATCGTCGGCATCAGCGGCTGGGTGTGCGAACCGGAGAAACTGCTGAAGGAACTTTCGCCCGTAGCGACGCAACAACGGCTGCTCGTCACGCACGGGACGTTGGATCCACTCGTTCCGTTTGACCTGACACGCGGGCAAATCCGCCAGCTTAAAGCCGCCGGTTTGAACGTCGAGTGGTGCGAATTCACAAAGGTGCATACCATCGCCGAAGACGAACTGGCCGTCGTCCGCGATTTTGTGCGCGCCGGCTATCCTGTCGTGGGGAAATAACCGGCGCGCCGGGTCTTCAGCGGGGAAGCTGTTCCAATCGGAGGGATGAGCTCTGCGAGTCCCCAAATCGCTTCAAGGACTCGTGTAACTCGCCCCTCCGATTTGCTAAACCTTCACTTCGCGGGCCGCGCCGGGAATCCAGATTTGCTCCGGCCGCGGATCGCCGACGGCGTTCCAATCCATCGCCCGTTCCACGACCTCGCGCATCCGGGCAAACCACCACGCCGCGCGGCTGATGCGCCCCTCACGCCTGGCGCCGTTGGCGCAGGCCTTGATGCCATTGAAACCGAGTTCGAGTTGTTCGTTTGTCGCGTTTGTCATAATGAACCTTTCATTGCGCGACATTGTGGCAGGGGAGGTTGGACAAAGGCTGTCCAAGGCGAAAAATATTCGGGAGTATGTATTTGGCGCAAATGCAGGCATTGAGGTGGTGAAATTTCCGGCGGTGGTTGATAAAAGTTTGTGTTTACGCCCGCCCTCAACCTGACCTTCTCCCCCGGGGAGAAGGAACAGCAGGCGCACATTTCTGATTTTGCGGATGAACGTCCGGCAAATCCAGTCGCGTGAATTTGGAAGTGACGGAATATAATTCTCCCTCTCCTTGGAGGAGAGGGCCGGGGTGAGGTCGGATGCGAACCATTCAATACTGCAAGTGATGATGCGGAATATCGTGTCGGCCCAACCGGCTGGATCGGTGGCGTGAAGTCGGCAAAGATTGCCGTTGCGCGACGGCCCTGGCATCGTTGTATTGAGTGGCGGTCGCATGTCCACGCCAACCCCAATTAACCATTTTAACCATTTGCAATCAGCCGTAGGTCTGATATACAAGTCGTCCGCTTCTTGTTTAGGCGGCTGAACTTTAACCAAAACGAATTTATGTCACAGCATCGCAGTCTGCGCGCAGCGTCCACCCTCGGCGGCAAGCGCAATGTCCTCAAGCGCTTCGAGCGCGTCGAAATGCTCAAGAAACGCGGCCAGTGGAAGGACGGCGACCGCATCACCGGCCTCCGCAAAACCAAACCCGTGGTATAAATCCATTTACGATTTGCGATTTACGATTTGCGATCGGGCTGGCGGGCGCGGCCGCTGGAATCGTAAATCGGCAATCGGCAATCGCAAATCCCCATGGTTCGTTTGCAAAGATTCCTGGCGGATGCGGGCGTGGCCTCGCGCCGCGCCGGCGAACAGATCATTCTGGACGGGCGCGTGTGCGTCAACGGTCAGCCGGTCCGCCGCCTCGGAACCAGGGTTGATCCCGGCCACGACGAGGTGACGGTGGACGGCCGGCCGGTTCGCGTCCGGCGCAAGCTCTGGGTGGCGTTGCACAAGCCGGCCGGCTGCGTTTGTTCGCGCCTGGACGAATTGGGCCGTCCGACGATTTACGATTTATTGCCCAAGGAATGGCAAAATCTTAACTCCGTGGGCCGTCTGGATTTCAACACGGAAGGATTGATTTTCCTGACCAATGATGGACAATTCGCCTTGCGCCTGACGCATCCGCGTTACGGCGTCCGCAAGAAATACGTGGTGACGGTGGCCGGCGGTGTGGACGAGATGATGCTCGCGGGGTTCAGGCGCGGTGTCTGGCACGCGGGCGATAAGCTCAAGGCGGAGGCGGCCCGGCTGATTTCGGCCAGCCGCGCCAAAAGCGTGGTGGAGCTGGAATTGGGCGAGGGCAAGAACCGCGAGGTGCGGCGGCTGTTTGAATCGCAGGGGTTGACGGTGAAACGATTGCAGCGGACGCAGATTGGCAAAATCAAATTGGGCGAACTGAAACCGGGCCGCTGGCGGGCATTGACAGAGACAGAAATAAGAACTTTACTTGGTTGAATTATGAAAAAGCAGATCTGGTCGATTTTTGTGGCAGCGATTACAACAAGCTTGTTTGCGCAAACGAACGCGCCCGGGTTAACCCCACCCCCCGCAACTCCGCCGCCCGCGACGACCGCACCCTCGTCCGCCGTCGCACCTGCGCCGGGGGCAAGCGGCGCGGCCGCCAAAAAGAAAATCGTCCCGCCCAGGCAGCGCAAACCTGCCGCAGCGAAGGAAACCGCGATCGCCGAAACACCCGTCGTGCTCGTGCCTGGCCCGGCGGAAGTCGGCGTCAACAACATCAACGTTCGCGGCCAAGCCAGCCTGAAAGGCGAAGTCATCGCCCATCTTCTAAAGGGCGACGCGGTAACGGTGCTGGAACAAATCAATTTGAGCAAGCACAAGGCAAATGAACCGGCGCAATGGGCCAAAGTCGCCTTTCCAACCAACGCGTATGTCTGGGTCAACGCCAAATACATTGACGCCACGAACAAAACGGTTTTGCCGAAGAAGCTGAATTTGCGCGCCGGCCCGGGTGAAAATTACAGCGTGGTCGGCTTGATTGACCGCGGCACATCGGTCAGCGAAGTCTCGAACAAAGGCAATTGGATGGAAATCGAACCGCCGCCGAATGCCTATGCCTTTGTTGCTGCGATGTATTTGAAACAGGAAGCGGTGGCGGCCGCACCGGCCAATGCCGCTCCACCACCGGAGACCGTTCCGGTGCCAACTCCAACGCCGGTCGCCGAAGCGCAACCCGTCGTCACCGAACCCTCCAGCGCGCCCGCTCCGGCCGAAACCACCGCGGCGATGGCGGCGGCGATGGAAACGAACGCGCCTGTTGAACAGGCGCCACCGCCACCGCGGGTCGTGACCCACGAAGGATTTGTTCGCCATGTCACCAGTATCATTGAGCCGACGGCTTATGAATTGTATGACCCGGACACGCTCACAGCCATTGATTACCTTTACACGACGACGACGAACCTCGACCTGAGCCGTTACAACGGTCTGCACATCATCGTGACCGGCGAAGAAGGTCTCGCCGCGCGCTGGCACGAAACGCCCGTCCTCACAATTCAACGTATTCTTGTGGTTTCCACAGAGACAAATGCCGCCCCGAGATTCCAATCCGCCAGCCCGCACACAGGGCACCATTATTAACGGGCGCGCCATCGCCGCGCAAATCCAGCGCGAACTGGCCGGACGCATCGCCGCGCTGAAATCCCGCGGCATTCAGGCCGGGCTTGCGTTTGTGCGCGTCGGGGAAGATCCGGCGTCCAGGGTTTATGTCGGTCGCAAGGAAAAGGCCTGCGCCGAGCTGGGCATTTTTTCGGAAATGCACGTCTTGCCGGAAAAGACCAGCGAGGACGAACTGCTCGCTCTGCTGAAGCAGCTGAACGCCGATGCGCGCCTGCACGGAATTTTGGTGCAGGCACCATTACCGAAACCCATCCGCGAGTCGGTGATTTATTCCGCCGTTTCGCCGCAGAAAGACGTGGACGGTTTTCATCCGGTGAACGTCGGCAAGTTGATGCTCGGCGACGCGACGGGTTTCCAGCCCTGCACGCCGGCGGGCATTGGCGAACTGCTGGCGCGCTCGGACGTGAAAACCGACGGCGCGGAAGTGGTGATTTTAGGCCGGGGCAACATCGTCGGCAAACCCTTGGCCGCGATGCTCTGCCAGAAAAGCCGGCGCGCGAACGCGACCGTCACGATCTGTCACTCCGCCACGCGCGACATCCCGGCGCACTGCCGGCGCGCCGATATTTTGATTGCCGCCCTGGGCGTGGCTGAATTTGTGAAGGCGGACATGGTCAAGCCAGGTGCAACCGTGATTGACGTGGGCGTCAACCGGGTGAGCGATCCGAAGGCACAAGGCGGCTCACGATTGGTGGGTGACGTGGATTTCGCGCGCGTTCAGTCGGTTGCGGGAAAAATCACGCCAAACCCCGGTGGCGTCGGTCCGATGACGATCGCGATGCTGATGCAAAACACCGTGCGCGCGGCGGAGTTGAACCACCAATGAACGCGAATAAACACGAATTAAAGGGCCAATTTGTCCCGAAAACCGAAATTGGTAGGGATGGCGCGCTGCGCCGTCACCGCGCCGTTCAGGCGCGGAAGCGGTCCGAAGCCCATAACCGCGCTTGCACAATTCGTTCCGCCCGCTGGACGCGGGCGGAGGCAGCGCAGCGCGTTGTCTCTACCAGCATTTTCACCCGCCCAACTTCGGTTTTCGGGTTTGCAAAAAATGCCTTTGCCATTGAACGTTCGTGTTCATTTATGTCCATTCGTGGTTGAATCAAATTTATGGAAGCCACTCGAATTTTACCCGATTTGCAGTCCTCGCTGTTGTGCGAAGAGGTCCGCCAGGAAGCCAACGGAAACCTGTTCCTCATCGGCGTCATCAGCCTCATCCGCGTGCCGCAACTGCCCATCGTCGCGTCGCGGCTATGTGTCTTTAACCGCTGGACGGCGGGCATCGGCCGGTTCACGGAATGCATCCGGCTCATCGCGCCCGACCAGACCACGGTGATCCGCAAGGGCGAGATGAAATTTGAACTGCGTGACGCTGGATTGCACACTACCAGCGTGATGGTCTTCGGCCAGGTCGAATTCAAAACCGCCGGGACCCATTTTATTGAGGTGCTCGTGGACGACGTGATGAAACTGCGCTACCCCATTCCGGTGGTTCACGCCCCGCCGCCGGAGCAAAATCCACAGCCACCGCCAACGGCGGAAGACAAATAGCGTTGAACCGTCCGCTTCAAGCACGGGAACGCCGCGTTCAGGTGGCGGCATTGAACGTTCGTTGCTTTCTGCCGCCTGAACGAGGCGCTCCGAAAGGGCGGGTCAAACGGACATTTTCTTCGGCGCTTTCACGTTTCAACAACTTCGGATAACCTGCCACGGATGAGTGCATCGGTTGACTCGGCTTTTGCCTGGGAACCGCTCACACCGCGCGGCGTGGCGGCTTTTGCCCATGCGCGACCCGGTCGCCTGCTGCTGGTGCAATTCATCGTCGCGGTGCTGACCTCCGCCGCGGTGGATTGTTTTTTGCACATGGGCTGTTTTCCGACCATCACGGCCGCCATCAAACAATTGCCGGACCAGGGCGAAATCCGCGCCGGCCGGTTGAACTGGCATGGTGAATCACCGGCGCTTCTGGCCGAAGGGGGTTTTCTCGCGTTTGACGTTGACCTGGAACATGCCGGCCAAATCCACTCCCCCGCGCAGATGCAAATCGAATTTGGGAGGGAATCGGTTCGCGTCATTTCGCTGCTCGGCTATGCTGACTTCCGGTATCCGTCCGACCAACCGCTCTACTTTGACCGAACCGATCTGGAGCCGCTTTGGGACGCGTGGAAACCCGACATTCTGGGTATCGCGACCGGCGCCGTCGTTGTCGGGCTGATGCTTGCGTGGACGGTCATGGCGACCGTATATTTTTTGCCGGTCTGGCTGTTTTGCTTTTTTGCCGACCGCGATTTGAACTTCCGGCAATGTTGGCGGCTGGCAGGCGCGGCGCTCATGCCCGGCGCGTTGCTGCTGGCGGCGACAATTGCGTTTTACGCCCTGGGAGCGCTGGATTTGATTCAGATGAGTTTCGCCTTCGGCGCGCATCTGGTCCTCGGCTGGATTTATTTATTCATCAGCCCGCTGTTTCTGACCCGGACGTCGCCGACGGAAAAGCGGAATCCGTTCACTTCCAAATCTTAATCGTAATCCTGCTCTCGTTTGTTGAGGGATCACGGTTGCAATCAAGATTACGATTAAGATTAGGGTGTCCTGATTTGCTGTAGCGTCGAGCCTGTGGCTCGAAATCGGCGCACAGCGCCGACACTACAACAACCAAATTGTGCCACAACCCAAAGACCGACTTCGTTGACACCCGCCCTGATGGCGTTTAGCCTGCGCGCATCATGTCGCGACTGCCGTTTGAACTGATGCTGGCCCTGCGCTATTTGCGGCCCAAACGGACGTTCGTTTCCATCATCACCCTCATCTCCATCGTCGGCGTCGCCCTCGGCGTCGCCGTGCTCATCATCGTCATCAGCGTCATGAGCGGGTTCGACCACGACCTGCGCGAAAAAATCCTCGGTTTCAACGCGCACGTGAAAATTTACGCGCGCGGCCGGACGATGGAAAACTACGAGCGGGTGATGGACATTGTCGCGTCCAATAAAAGCGTTCGCGGCGTTGCACCGTTTGTGCTCGGCCCGGTGCTGCTGGAAACCGAGCCGACGAACGGCGAGCAGTCGGCCTTTGCCGTGCCGTATCTGCGCGGCGTTGATCCCGGCCACGAAGCCGACGTGACCGTGCTGCCGCAAAGCATTGTCTCCGGCAAATTCGATTTGAGCGGACGCAGCCTGGTCGTTGGCAGCGACTTTGCCCAGTCCTACAACCTCTTGGTTGGCGATCACGTTTCGATTTATTCGCCGGCGGAGTTGAAGAAAATGAAGGAACAGCGCGGCACGACGAATGAGGAAGCCATTCTACCGGACGAATACACCGTGACGGGCATTTTTGACGTGGGCTATTACGATTACGATGTCTCCGTAATCGTCGCTTCGCTCGAAAATGCCCAGGAGCTTTATGCCTTGGGCGACAGCGTCCACGGTTTGATGGTGATGTTGTCAGACCCCTATCAGGCCCCCGAAGTGCAGCGCGAATTGGAAACCACGCTGGGTCCGGACTATAACATCACAACCTGGACGGAGGAAAACGCCACGATTCTCGGCGCACTCATGGTCGAGAAGAACGTCATGTTTTACATCCTTTTCTTCATCGTCATCGTCGCCGCGCTGTGCATTTTGAGCGCGCAAATCACGTTCGTGGTTCAGAAAACGCGCGAAATCGGGATGCTCAAGGCGATCGGCGCGACGAATTTCCAGATCTCCGGCATTTTTTTGAGCCAGAGCGCCATCATTGGCGTGCTGGGCGTGCTCGCCGGCTACAGTCTGGGCATTCTGGCGCTGGCGTATCGCAATGGATTCCTGCGGTTCCTGAACCACCTGACGGGGCGCGACCTGCTGCCCGTGTCGCTTTATTTTTTCAATCAACTGCCTGCGGTGATCAACCTCAATGACATTGCCATCATTTGCGGAGGCTCGTTTGTCATTTGTATTCTGGGCGGGGTGCTGCCCGCTTGGCGCGCCGGCCGCTTGAAACCCGTGGAGGCACTGCGCTATGAATGAATTGGGAAACATCGAACCCCGAACATCGAACGTCGAACGTCGAATCAATTGTGGGATGCCAGCCCATTCAAATTTTGATGTTCGGCGTTCGATGTTCGATGTTTCCTTTTTCTTCACCGGAGGTTTCCGATGAACGACGACCCGCTCCTTTCCGCCCGCGCCCTGGCCAAGACTTACGCCATAGGCAAACGCACGCTCGAGGTGTTGCGCGGGGTGAACCTCGACGTGGCGCGCGGCGAATTCCTCGCGTTGCGCGGCGCGTCCGGCGCGGGCAAAAGCACCTTGCTCCATTTGATCGGCGGTCTGGACACGCCCAACGCGGGTGAAATCCGTTTCGCCGGACAAAATCTGGCCGCGTTTTCCGAGCGCGAACTGACCGAATTCCGCAACCACCGCGTCGGTTTTGTTTTTCAGGCGTATCATCTGTTGCCGGAACTCACCGCGCTCGAAAACGTCTGCCTTCCGGCGCGGGTCGCCCGCATGCCCGCCGCGCGCGCCGGGGCCCGCGGCCGCGAATTGCTCGCCCAAGTCGGTTTGGCGGAACGCATGGAACACAAGCCGTTTGAACTTTCCGGCGGCGAACAACAACGTGTCGCCATCGCCCGCGCGCTCATCAACGAGCCGGAATTGCTGCTCGCCGACGAACCGACCGGCAACCTCGATTCGCATACCGGCGGCGAAATCCTTGAATTGCTGAAAAACCTGCGCGCCCAAAAGCAATCCACGCTGGTCATCGCCACGCACGACGCCCACGTGGCGGCCAACGCCCCCCGGGTGATTGAATTGGTGGATGGGCAGATTCAGCGAACGGAGTAATGGCCTTTGAAGCTCGTTCCTTCTCGTCCTCGTTCTCGTCCCTCGTCCTCGAACTTTACCGCGCCGATGACGAGGACGAGGACGAGGAGGAGGACGAAAAGAAAAATATGAGCGGTGAATATTGGGAGCAACGCTACCGGACCGGCGACATGCACTGGGACAAAGGCGCCCCGTCGCCGGGGCTGGTGGATTTTTTGGCGGCGCATCCGGCCCTGCCGCGTGGCGACGTGTGCGTGCCCGGTTGCGGCACCGGCCATGATGCGCGCGAGTTCGCCAGGGCTGGTTTTGCCGCGTTTGGCTTCGACATCGCCCCGAGCGCGATTCAACTCGCCGTGGAGAAAACCAATGCCGCCGGGCTCCAGGCCGGATTCCAGCGCGCCGATTTCCTGCATGATGACCCGCCTCAATTGTTTGACTGGATTTTTGAACATACGCTCTTCTGCGCAATCAAACCCCGTGAACGAAACGATTATGTCCGCGCGGTACTGCGCTGGCTCCGGCCGGAGGGATATTATCTGGCGGTCAATTACCTGATCGTCGAAAAGGGCGAAGGCCCCCCGTTTCCAACGAAGCGCGGGGAGTTGTGGCGGCGTTTTTCGCCGCACTTTGAGTTGGTGGCGGAGTGGATTCCGCGTTCCTATCCCAACCGGGTTGGGCGGGAACGGATGTTCTGGTGGCGGCGGAAAGCCGGTTGAAAGGCGCCGTCCGCGTTGGTGGTTTCTGCCTGTATGCTTGAAGATCGCGATTATATGCGCGAGCCGGTTTACCGTAACCGGCCGCAGATGCCGCAAATGTCTTTCACGATCGCGCTTCTGATCGTAAATGCCATCGTCTTCCTCATTGAATGCGCCGTTTACGGTTATCCGCCACGGTTCCCGATTGACAGTTATTTTGCCTTGAGCGTTGAAGGCTTGAAACAAGGCTTTGTCTGGCAACTGCTGACGTATCAATTCATGCATGCCGGCGTGCTCCACATCCTGCTCAATGGCTGGGCGATTTATGTCTTTGGCCACGCGATGGAAGAAACACTCGGCAGCAAAAAATTTCTGGTTCTTTATTTCTCCAGCGGTGTGATCGGGGGATTGGTGCAATTGTTGGGAGCGCTGGCGTGGCCCAGTCATTTAGGCACGGCGGTGGTGGGCGCGTCGGCGGCCGCACTAGGACTGGTTGCGGCGTTCGCCGCGCTTTACCCGGAACGGGAATTAATCTTGCTCCTGTTCTTCGTACTGCCGGTGACCTTGCGGGCGAAATATCTTCTATGGGGCACGGCGTTGTTGAGTCTGTTCTGCATCTTGTTGCCTGATTCATGGCTGGCCTTGTCAGTTGGCGGCAATATCGCCCACGCCGCGCACCTGGGTGGGATGTTGACCGGCGTGATTTTCATCCGCCAGTTCATTCAGGGCCGCTGGCTGCCATTGAAGTTTCCAGCGCGCCGCACCGCGCCGCGCGAACTCGTGAACGTGCGCACGGCCAAAGCCGGCGCGTGGCGTTCGTCCCCGGGCAAGACCGATGACGAAGACTCCACCGACGAATTTGTGAAAAGCGAGGTGGATCCCATTCTTGACAAGATTTCCGCCCACGGCATCCAAAGCCTGACCGAGCGCGAGCGGAAAATTCTGGAAAAGGCCCGCGCGCGAATGACGAAACGCTAGGAACGCCGGCCTCCGGCCCGGCGGGTTCGGGTTGTGCATCCCGCCAAAGGTTTCAGAAAGGAAGGCCGCGTTCACGCGGCAGAACAGCGGAAAGGGAGCCTCTGCCGGCTGAAGCCGGCGTTCCTTGGCGGCGGTGTCAGTTTACCCCGCCCCGACGCGCTGAAGGGGAGTGAAAGCGGCTCGACTCCCGGCTCCCGGCGTTTTACGCTCGCCTCATGATAACGCGCTACTCCCGTCCCGAAATGCGGGCCATCTGGACTGATGAAAACAAGCTCCGCCTCTGGCTCCAAATCGAATTGCTCGCCGGCGAGGCGCTGGTCAGGCAAGGTGTCGTCCCGCGCGCCGACTTCGCCAAAATAAAACGCGGCGCGGACGGATGGTTCACCGATTTGCCCGGTCTGGTTGCCCGCCAGAAGGAACTGGAAAAAACCCTCAACCACGACGTCATCGGTTTTACCACCGCTGTCGCCGGAAAAATCCGCGACCGCGCCAGCCGCTGGTTCCACTTTGGCCTGACCAGCAGCGACATCATTGACACCGCGTTCGCCGTCCAGATGACGCAAAGCGCGGACATTTTCATTGCCGATGCGAAGGCGCTTCGGAAAATCGTCGCGGCGCAGGCGCGCAAATACAAATTCACGCCCTGCATTGGCCGCAGCCACGGCATCCACGCCGAACCGACGACGTTCGGCCTCAAGCTGGCCCTGATGTTCGATGAATTTGGCCGCGCGCTGGAGCGCCTGGAACGCATCCGCAAAACCGCCGCCGTTGGAAAACTTTCGGGAGCGGTCGGCACCAGCGCACATCTCCCGCCGCGCGTCGAAGCCTACGTCTGCAAAAAGCTGGGACTCCGTCCGGCCCCCATTGCCACGCAGGTTGTCCAGCGCGACATTCATGCCGAGTTCATGACCGCACTCGCGCTCGTCGGCGCGAGCATCGAACGCTGGGCCGTCGAGTTCCGCCATCTCCAGCGCACCGAGGTGCTCGAAGCCGAGGAACCGTTCACCAGGGGGCAAAAGGGCAGCAGCGCCATGCCGCACAAGCGCAATCCCATTACTTTGGAACGCCTCACCGGCCTCGCCCGCGTCCTCCGCGGCAACGCCGTGGCCGCGCTCGAAAACGTCGCCCTCTGGCACGAGCGCGACATCAGCCACAGCAGCGTCGAGCGCATCATCTTCCCCGATTCCTGCACGCTGCTCGATTACATGTTCGGCCTGCTCACGCGTCTGATGGACGGCCTGGCGGTCTATCCGGAGAACATGAAGCGCAACCTCGGTCTCTCGCTGGGCATGTGGAATTCGCAGACAGTCCTGCTGGCGCTCATCAAAAAAGGCCTGACGCGGGAAGCCGCCTACGAGCTGGTTCAAGACGCGGCCATGATGACTTGGGAGGTCAAACACGCCGGTCGTGACGACGCCAATTTTGTCGAAATCCTGAAAGCCGACCCCGCTGTGGCCAAACATTTCAAATCCGGCGAACTGGAAAAACTCTGCTCGCTCGATTTCCATTTCAAGGAAGTGAACAGCCGGTTCAAGAAACTGGGGCTTTAACCACCGCCAGCCGCGCCAAAGTGAAACGAAGGCGGGGAATGCACACGAATCAACCCGAACTTTTACCGTCTCCCCGATCGAAACGGAGAACGAGTATTAACTTCTGGCGGTTGGCAAATTCATAGCAATTCGCGGAATTCGCGCCAGCAATTTTGCGCCTTTTGTGCCTTGTTGCTGCCAAATGTATCCGTATTTATCTGTGTTTTCTGTGGTTTCCGTCTTCGCTGCGCTATGACGCGACCAGAAAACTCTTTTGCCCGGTGCGGGTGATGTGATTACTCTGTGCGCATGGCCTTTCGGATTCATGACAGCGTGGTGCGCGGCGAGATTGACAACCGCGTCAAGGGAATCGTGCGCGGCAAAATCTGGGTGGAAGGCCGCGCCGAGCCGGTGACGCTCGAACTCCAGGGCAACGCCCATCCCGACCTTGCCGGCTGCCTGCTCACCTTCACGAATCCGCTCAAGCGCGTTCCGCATCCGGGCCTCGATACGCTCCATCCCGTCCAATCCGGCAGGATCGGCGACCTCACGGCCTCGCGGAAGGTCCGCGTGTTCGACATTCCGATGCCGGAAGCCTATCTGATGTGCAAACGCGGGGAGAAGCCGCCGGAGCACATGGCCAATTCGCTTTACCTCGAATGGTTCAGCGAGGCCAACGGGCGCGTCGTCATCGAGAGCGCGGATTACGAACTCACCATTTCCGCGCCCGAATGGCGGATGACGCCGGTGGAAAACGAACAGCGCGCGCGGGACGCCGCCGCCGGCATGGATGATTTCATGCGGAAGCTCACCGGGGCCATCGAAGCGCAGCAACGCGGACAGAAGGACCCGGAAGCGGAATGGGACGAGCACGATTACGAAAAGTTCATGAAGGAGTGCGACGCGCGCACGGACAAATACATGGAGTTGCAGGAGAAATACGGCGATTCGCCCGAGGCCGAGGAAAAAATCGCGAGGGAAATGGGCTGGGACCGCGAGGTGACTGAGGAGGAAGCCGAGGAAGAGCGGCAGCGGATCGAGGAAATGAACCGTGCGTGCGAAGAAGCGTTGAAAGAACCGCCGCCCGAACCCGAACCGCATCGTGAAGGCATTGACTGGGTCCGGACCGAAAATGGCAACCTTCGGCATCCGCTCCAGCACCGCTGCCATGAAAGCGCGATGAAGGTCTGGCGCGATTGCGATGCATTGGGCCTCAGCGAATCCGAGGACAACGATTTGAACCGGTTCGTTTTTGAATTTCACACGGCGGCCGCAAAGCTTGCCGGCGCGTTGAGCGGTATTGCCGAGGGCAGGGGATTCCGCGACGGCGCGTTCACCGTCGCCTACCTGAAGCGCGCGCTCGATCATCTGCACCAGGCGCAGGCCGGTCTCGAGGGCGTCGCGCCCAAAAAGCTGCTGCCGGAGAAGATGATTGCCGAAGCCCGCCGGGAACTTCTTGAAATCCGGGAAGGCATCCTGAAATTGATGGATGAATTTCGCGGGCGCCCATGAACGGTTCGCGGCCAACCCGAAACGAAATCGTTCGGGCCACCGAAGCCGATTTGCCCCTCATCTCCAAACTGGCCGGCGTCATCTGGCGCGCGTGTTATCCGGGCATCATCACCCACGCGCAGATTGATTACATGCTGGCGCGGATGTATGCCCTCGGCGTGTTGCGCGACGAAATCCGTTCCCAAGGCATCCGCTATGACTGTCTGCTGATGGAGGATAAACTGACCGGCTTTGCGTCCTATGGCCCGACAGCCGAACCGGGTGTGATGAAGTTGCACAAGCTTTACCTGTTGCCGGAGCTGCACGGCAGCGGGCTGGGCAGCCGCTTGTTGCAGCACGTCGAGCGCGAAGTTCGCGCCGGCGGAGCGCGCCGGCTGGTTCTCGCGGTGAACAAACGCAACGCCAAAGCCATCGCCGCTTACCAAAGAAATGGTTTTGTCGTTGCCGATTCCGTGGTCACGAACATCGGTGGCGGTTTCGTCATGGACGATTATATCATGGCCAAAGATATGTCCGTTTGAGCCTCGGCAAAACGCCCGGTTCGTCGTAGCGGCGTCCCGGCAGAGCGCCGCATTCTTTGGGAGATTAAATCGCCCGGCGTTCTGCCGAAAGCCGCTATGCCGGTTTTGCACAATTCTCCGCCTGAACACAAATCTGGCGCGGACGGCAGCGCATTTTGATCGGTTGGATGCCGGCTTATTTTTCAGCCTTCAGCAAGCCTGCAATCAAACCATCCGTCGTGTGTTCTTTGGCTTCGAATGTCGGCGTCAATCCGAGCGCACGGATGGCCTTGCTCGTTGCCGGGCCGATGGACGCGAGTTTGAGGTGCGGGAATTTCTGCGCCAGCTTTGGCAGATCAAATCGCGCGTGGAAATGCTCCACCGTTGAGCCGCTGGTGAACGTCACCCAGTCCGCCCCGTGTTCAACCAAATCCGCGCCAGCGTTTGCCGGATCCTCGGTTTCAGCGACGGTGCAATAAACGGCGATGTCGTCCACGATGGCGCCGAGTTCCTCCAAGGCGCGCGGCAGGTCGGGGTTCGCCGCCTCGGCGCGCAGCAGACAAATTTTCAGATTTTCGACGCTCTCGAATTTCGCAAACTCCCTGGCGATTTTCTTTCCGAGCGCTTCATCGGGCGTCAAATCCACTTGCAGGTGCAGCTCGCGCAATTTTGCCGCGGTGGCCGGACCGACCGCCGCGAGGCGCGCGCCGCCGAGGTCGCGCATGTCCCGAAACCGCTTGAAGAACAAATCGAAAAACGCCGTCACGCCGTTCGCGCTCGTGAACACCAGCCAATCGTAGGCATTTAATTCCAGCAGCGCGTCCACGATCCTGCTCCGGTCAGCCGGCGCGGTGATCTTGATGGTCGGCACCTCCAGAATGTCCGCGCCAAGTTCGGCGAGCCGTTGCACGAGGCTTCCGGCCTGTTCCAGACGCCGCGTAACAACGATGCGTTGTCCAAACAACGGCCGTTGCTCGAACCAGTTCAATTTCCCGCGCAGTTTCACGACGTCCCCGACGATGGTGAGCACCGGCGGCGAGATTTTTGCCCTGACGGCGAGTACGGCAATGGTCGCCAGTGTGCCGGCGACCGATTTTTGCTTGCCGGTCGTTCCGCAGCGGACCATCGCCGCCGGCGTGTCGGGCGACATGCCGTGTGCGATAAGCGACCGGGTCCAGTCCTCCAGACGGTCGCTGCCCATGAGCACGACCTTCGTACCGGGGATTTTGGCGATTTGCTCGTAGCGCAAATCCGTTTTCGCGTCGGCGGGATTTTCGTGACCGGTAAAAACGGTGAAGCTTGAACAATGTTCGCGATGGGTGAGGGGAATACCCGCGTAATTCGGCGCGGCGATGACGGATGAAACGCCCGGCACGACTTCAAACGGAATTTTCACCGCCGCCAGAGCCTCGGCTTCCTCGCCGCCTCGACCGAAAATGTAAGGGTCGCCGCCTTTGAGCCGCACGACGCATTTGCCTGCGCGCGCCCGGGCAATCATCAGCGTCGTGATTTCCTCCTGCGGCATGGACATGTTTTTGCCGCGTGCGATGAGTTCAGCGGAAAGCGGCGCCAGGCGGAGCAAATCGGGATTCACGAGTGCGTCGTAGAGCACCACGTCGGCGCGCCGGAGCAGTTCCGCGCCGCGCAACGTGAGCAAGCCCGCGTCGCCCGGCCCGGCACCGACGAGATAGACCGCACCTCTGGATTTCACGCGCACAGTTTATGCGAGCGGCGCGGTTGGGCAATGAAAGAGGAAGGTGAAACTTGTACCGCGTCTTCCGGCGTGGCGCTCGTGGATTTTGAATTGCCTCGTCAAAAGCGCCAGAGGACTGGCGCAGTCCAAAAGCTGGCGCAACCATCAGCGCCCCCTCTGCGAACGCGAAGCGTCTTGAACTGCGGCGGACCTCCGCCGCTTTTAACTCGCGCTGTACATTTTTTTCAACCCATCACCGGCTTGCGCTCGGTCCTGAGCTTGCTTTCGGGCCAGAACGGTTTGCGGAAGGCGTCGGTGAAATCGTAGCCGTTTTGGAAATCGTCGCGGCTGTCCCGGTCGGTCTTGGCGAGCAGGCCGATTTCGACCATGTTGAAAACAATTTCGCCGAAATCGCTGCAATGGCGCACACCCCATTCCTCGAACACGGTCACCGCCATCGGACCGAATTGCTGGAGCGCAAATTGCCGGATGCCGTC
>JBEKEJ010000046.1:0-15802 GCA_050013895.1 Verrucomicrobiota bacterium
TCACCGCCCCGCTGGCTCCGGTCAGCGTGTAATTCGCCGACGACGCGCCGCCCAAGGACAACGCATTGAAGGAAGTGATGAGGTTCGTTCCCACAGCGGCACTCGCCAACCCAACGCTGCCAGTCAGTGTCACGCTGTCGCTGTCCACCAGATTCGACACCGAGAGAATCGCCGCCGCCGCGTTCGTCGTCAGGTCATAAGCGCGGGTGCCGGTCAGGACCACCGGCAACTGATTGATGGTCACGCTCACCGTCGCGGTGTTGGTGTTGTAATCGGTCGTGTCCGTCGGCGTGAAGGTGACCGACACATTCGTGGTGCCCAGATACGTCGCCGTGATGCCCGGCGTGGTGAAGGTGAAGTTGCCGGTGACCGTCCCGCCCGCCGCATTGGTCACGGCACCGGTGCCCAGGGTGGAATTGGTTATCGTCTGGCCGTACTTGATTGCCGTGGTCGTCGGTAACGTCTTTATCAACGGCGTCTGCTTGGTCACCGTGAGAGTGGTACTTATATCGGGAGTTGCCGCAGCCAAATTGGCATCGCCGGCAAAGGAATAAGTGATGGTGTAAGGAGTGCCCCCGTTCACGCTATCCGTGGCCAGACTCGCGTCGTTGTAATTGATGCTGAAATCACCCGAGGTGTCCGTGACGGTGCCGCTCACGGCATGGCCATTGATGGAGGCGGAAACCGTGCTGTCATTCACCGGATAGGTCGGACCACTGGCGCTTAAGGTGCCGGTGAGCGTTACACTGGCCGTGCCATAAGTATTGGTGTGGTTGGCCAAATTGGAGAAGGTGGGGATGGGGATGGAGGAAGCAACGATGAGATTAACGTGGCCTCCAGCGCCCGTGGTAACGCTGATGGAAGCGGTATATCCACTGCTCAAAGGCGTGCCGGTGATCGTGGGTGTGCCGAAAGTGCCGTTGTTGACCAGCGTGCCAGTGCAATCCAACAACGGGTAAGTTCCTGCACCCAGAGCGGCGCCGGTCACGTTGACGGTCACCGCGTTGGCGTTCAGGGTCAAATTGTTCGTCACGGTGATCTTTCCGACCGTGGTGCTGCCGCCGCCGGCGGCTTGGAAGGAAAGTAACGCTCCTGAATTCAGTATGACCGTGTGGGCCGTCGCGTTGATGTACGCGGCGCCGGAAGTGCTGCTGCCGGCCAGCGTCTGTTGCGGGCTGGAACCGGTCAGGGTGATGCCCGCAGCCGACACGTCAAAGATCGCGCCGCTGGCGATGGAAATCTGCGGCGTGCTGGCAATCGTCCCGCTGCCGCCCAGAGCCAGTGTGCCGGCGCTGATGGTGGTGTTGCCGCTATAAGTGTTGGCGGTGCCCAACGACACCGTGCCGGTATTGGCACCCTTGGTCAAATTGTTGCCGCTGCCGGCAATCACGCTGTTGACCGTCAGCGTCTGGCCGGATGACGCGTCCAACGTGCCCCCGCTGGCACCCAGCGTAATCCCGCGATTCACGCTGACCGTCGTGTTCGCCGTCGCCAGCAGCGTCCCGCCGTTGAGTGTGACCGCCGCCGGCGTCAATGAGGGATACGCCCCCAATGGATTGGACGCACCCGTCCCGTCCGACGCGATACTCAACGTGCCGTCGCTGACCGTCACCGCTCCACTGAACGTGTTGGCCAATGACCCCAATGTCAGCGTGCCGCCACCATCTTTGGTCAACGTCGTCCCGCTCCCGGTAATAGCGGTGGTGGAATACGTCACGTTGCCTGCGCCGCCATTCGTCAAGGCATAGCCACCGCCCGTCACGCCGCCAGTCACCGTCAACGTGCCGCCATCCGAATTGATGCGCGCGCCAGGTGACCCCAGCGTGATCGCCCCCGACCAGGTGTTGTTGTTCGCCAGGTTGCGCAACGCGCCGCCGCTGGATATGCCCGGGCCAACCAAGGTGTTCAGCAACTCGGCTATGCTCAGACCATTGCCATCCACCTGCACTGCCGCGCCAGAGGCAACCGTCGTCGGCCCCACGGTCGTACCCAACCCGGTGTTGTTCTGAACATCCACGATGCCCGCGGAAACTGTGGTCAGATTCGTATAGGTGTCGGCGTAGTTCAAGGTGAGTGTGCCATTGCCATCCTTGGTCAACGACCCGTTCCCACTAATGGCGGCGGTGTTAACCGTCATGTTGCCCGCGCCGCCAATCGTCAATGTATTTGTTTTGCCACCGGTTGTCACCCCGCCAGACACCGTCAACGTGCCTCCATCCGAATTAATGCGCGCGCCGAAGGGCCCCAGCGTGATCGCCCCCGACCAGGTGTTGTTGTTCGCCATGTTGCGCAACGCGCCGCCGCTGGAAATGCCCGAGCCGGCCAATGTGTTCAGCGGATTAGGAATGGCCAGACCTGATCCATTCACCTGCACTGCGGCGTTAGAGGAAACCGTTATTGGCTTAGCACTCGTCCCCAGCCCGGAGTTATTTCCGAGACTCAAAGTGCCTGATTTGATTGCAACGGCAACAGTATCGCTACTCCAAGTATTGGTGCCGTCGATCTCCAGCTTGCTCGAGCTGCTGCCCCAGTATGTCATAGTGAGGTATTGGTTGACGATGGAGAAATAGGGGCCGAGGGTCAGCGTGCCGGTGTTGGTGATGGTGATGTTGTTGTTGGCAAAACCAGTCATACTAACAAGACCTTTGCCTGCGGTAACGCCAATGCTGATGTTGCCGCCACCGAGGAGGGAAATGACATTGGTATCGCCGTTCGCATTCGGGCCCACCGGGATGGTGTAAATCTGACTGCCGGTGGTGGCGCTGGCATTGGCCTGTATTTCCATCGTGCCCGACGTATTGAAACAAATCGAGTCAATGCTGTTGATGCCACCATCCAGCGTCGTCACAGCCGGGACAAGGGTGCTGAAAAGCACGGAGTTTCCAGATCCCGGCACCCCAGAAGGGCTCCAATCGCCTGACGTATTCCAACTTGTGCCGGCGCTGAAAGTCTTCGTCGTCGGCGCCGCATGGGCATTCGCCGGGCAAAACAGCCAGGCGAAAGCCAGGCAGGCGGACACCAACCCGCCGAAGGCGAATGGCTGATGGGCGGGCGGAGAGCGAAACGCAGGTATTCTTTGGGTCGAAGTTTTCATAAGTTTATTCCCCGTTTTGTTTCCGAGCAGAGTTGAGAAGTCGAGGGAGTGGATTTGCGGTCAGAAAAGTCGCAATATTTCGCAGGCTGAACAGGTTTGACGGAAGCCCCGATGGCAGCGTGGGGATAGGATTGTGGCTTAATTTTCACAGGTTTCTAAAGGGTTCAGCCTGTTAAATACTTCAGCTTCCGATACTTGCACATCTTCACAGCGGTTTTTTAGCTGTAAAACCATTATTTCAGCTTGGTAAATACTTCAGCTTCCGATACTTGAACATTAACACAGCAGCTTTATAGCTGTAGCATTATTTTGCACTAATTCTAATACAATGTCAATATAATTCTATCAAACTAATACAATATATTACAGGAACATATAAGATTAGTTACTAAGGCGTTTGGGGTAAGATTGTTGTGCACCTTTGTTCTTGGCGTTTTTAACGGAATTGTGTGGTTGACCAGCGATCCCCATATTCAAAAAGCCGGATTTTCGAACGGAATCAATAGAGCAGTTTAACAATAACTACAGCCACGACTTGGAGATGCGCCAGGAAAATGCCGTGAGTTTTTGAAGTGCGGTGGCAAGCGCAGCGCGACACCGCTTTGGGAACGCGCGAAGATCTTCCGCGAATTTGAACCAAGCCCGTGCGCCCGAAAGCGCCGTCGTCGCTACGCTCTGCCGGCGCAGTCCAAAGGCCGCCACTCGGTTCGGCCGCCGCAAGCTATTCCAGTGGCCACAGAATTTCTTAAACCGCTCCAGTCATCAGGAAACGTGTTTCTCATTCGGCATCAATTTGCTCCCAATCGGCGGCACACTTTCAACTGCCTTGTTCCGGTTTAATGCCGCGGTTCGGGCTTGAAAATCAGCCGGCTTGGATTTCAATCTGTTGGCGTGGCTGACAATTCTCTACCGCCGGGGAGCGCGCGCCGAATTCCCGGGCGCCTTCTCGCGCTGCGGGCGGCGGACGTTCAACTCTATCGCATTTGTGATGATCTGAGCGGAGTGCTGATTTTCCCGATGGTCATCTTCAGCCCGTGGGCCTTTGGCACAACGCAACCCTGGTCCATCGGG
The DNA here is from genome assembly GCA_050013895.1 of Verrucomicrobiota bacterium. Lineage (GTDB taxonomy): Bacteria > Verrucomicrobiota > Verrucomicrobiia > Limisphaerales > UBA11358 > UBA11358. The sequence goes on from JBEKEJ010000046.1 coordinate 4,166, forward strand.
ACGATGAATCTGGCCGGCTGCGCGCTTGGCGTTCTGCTGTTGGCAAAACTGTTCATCCGGCGGGTGAAGGGTTTCCGCCCGCCGCGCTGGGAAAATTTCTCAAGGCGATCCGGGTGGACGACGCGCCGCCGGGATCCGGTGGCGCGGCTGCTGACACGAACCCTCGCCGGCTTGACGGTGGCGATTTTGCTTTATTGCCTGACCAGCGCCTGGAATGCCGCCGCCACTTACCATTCCGGCACCCGGCTGTTTGAATACCATCATTACCTTCACTGGTTGCCGCACAGTCTGGACAGCCACCGCACCTGGTCCGCGTTTTGGATGTATCTGGGACTGGCTGGTTCGTTCTGGGGAATCCGCGACTGGCTTTCGGGCATGACTCTCAATGAGGAGCGCGCCCTTCACCGTGACGGCGAAAACGAGAAACCCCCGCCGGCGCTGCCGGAGCGATTGCGCCGCCTGCTCTGGGTGCTTTGCGTCAACGGCGCCGCGCTGGGCGTGGAGGCCATCGCCCAGCGTGCGTCGGGTTCGGGCAAGCTGCTTTTTCTGGTGCAGCCGCGGGTGAATCCCGAAGGCGAATCGCAATTCGGCCCGTATGCGTATCGCGCGAACGCCGCGCAGTATTTCAACCTGCTTTGGCCGTTGTGCCTCGGCTTCTGGTGGACCTTGCACCGCACCGGCGGTTTGCGTGGCAAGGCCCATCATCTTCTGCTGTTCTGCGCGGCGATCATGGCGGCGTGCCCGGTCATCTCAAGCAGCCGCGGCGGCGCACTGGTTGCCGCCGGCATTTTGATTCTGGCGGTGGTGTTCCTGACGGTGACAAATCTGTTTGGGCGGACCTGGCGGCTGCCCGACCGCCGCGCGCGATGGGGAACCACCGCAACCCTGGGGCTCTTTTTCGCGCTGGCGGTGGCGCTGGGCTTGTTTTTCGGATGGGATTCGTTGGAACCGCGCCTGGAACAAATATCGGGAGGTTTGCAGAACCGCGAGAAAATGTATGACGCGGCGCGGCCCATGGCCGGGGATTATCCGCTCTTCGGCACCGGGGCGGGAACGTTTGGAACCGTCTTCCAGCTCTACCGCGTTTCCAACGCGACCTACTGGCCGGAACAATTGCACAACGACTGGCTGGAAACGCGCATCACGTTCGGCTGGTTCGGGCTGGCGCTGTTGCTGGCGGCGCTGGCGTGCGCGGTCCTGCGCTGGCTGGCGCCGGGCGGCATCCGCGGCGGACGGCGGTTTGTGATTCTGACGTGGTTCGCGCTGGCGGGTTGCCTGGTGCACGCGCGCTTTGATTTCCCCTTCCAGATCCATTCCATCGTTTTTCTCTTCCTGCTGATTTGCGCGGTGCTGTTCAGCCTGGGCCGGCGGCCGGGCGGTTCGCGGCGGTGAAACTTTGGCTCACAAAATTTCCGCGCGGCCTTCGCCTTCCTTGACGAGAAAACCTGCCGGCACCTCGATCGTCGTCTGCCGTCCCAGAAATTCCATCAGCACCGCCACGCGCTCGCGGCCGGGCATGACGCGCGAGACGACGGCGCGCAACCCGCGCAGCGTGCCCTCGGCTATTTGCACGGCGTCGCCGGGCGCGAGTTCTGCGGAGACGGTGTGCAATCCGGTTTCACCGACGGTCCGGCGCAGTTCTTCGATGACAGTTTCAGGAATTGTGGGCCAGCGTTCGCCAAAGTGGACGATGCAGCGGACGCCGCGCGCGTGCTGGACCAGCCGCAGCGAGGCCCGCCAGTCGAACCGCGCGAAAAAATAACCGGGGAACAGCGCCTCCGTCGCCCACGCCGCGCCCCGGCGCGTCGCGCGCTTGAAGCGGACGCGCGGCAGGAAAACCGCGATTTCGTCGAACTGCCGCAGATGTGCCGCGGCGATATGTTCGTGTTTGGGCTGGGAGCGCAGGCAGAACCAGCATGAACTTTCGGCCGGAATCATGGACGGAAAAGCTGCCGCGCCCGGTCAACGCTTGTAGTAGTCCTGGTAACGGTAATAGTAGTAATAATCGCTGGACGTCGCGCGCACGGAATTGAAGACCAGGCCCAGGACGCGCGACTTGCGTTGATACAGCATGTCCAGCGCCGCCCGCGCCACCCGCGCGGAGGTGAATTCGGCGCGGATGACAAAAATGACGGCGTCCACGCGCGGGGCGAGGCTGGTCACGTCGTCCGCCGCCATGACGGGGACGGTGTCAATCAACACGTAGTCGTATTCCTTGTTCGCTTCCTGCAGGAATTTTTCCATGACCGGCCCGATGAAAAGTTCGCTGGAATTCTGCGTCGTCGCGCCTCGCGGCAGCAGCCGCAGATTCGGCACGGTGGTGTCCTTGACCGCCGGACGCCAGTCGGTCTTTTGGGCAAGCGCCTCTGACAGGCCGGTGCCGGACGGGAGGTCGAACCGGCTGTGGAGGGTGCCTTTGCGGAGGTCGGCGTCCACCAGCAACACGCGCGCGCCGCCCATGGCCAGGGTGATGGCCAGATTGGCGGCGGTGACGGATTTGCCGTCGTTGGGCACGGCGCTGGTCACCAGCAGGGTGTGCGGGCGCGTGCCCATCTCGGCCATGTAAAGCAGCGACGAGCGCAGGTTGCGGTAAGATTCCACGAACGGGTGGCGATGGTCGTCCGGCTGCACAAACGGCAGGATGCCGCCCCGGATTTCCTTTTTCTCGCGCGGAATCTGGACCAGCACATCCTCGTCGAACAATTCCTGCAATTCGGTGAAACTGCTCATGCGGTCGTCCACGCGCTCCAGGAACATCAACACCACCACGCCAAGAACCAGGCCGAGCGCCCCGGCAATCGTCAGTCCCTTGGCGAGCACGTCTTCCGGAATGGCGACGGTGGCTTCCTGATACATGGTGACGGTTTCGGGGCTGATGTCCTTGTTGACATCCAGCGTCTCCATCGTGGCGAGCAGGGAATTGTAGAGGGATTGAATGCGATCGGCCTTGGCCTTCAGGCGCTGGTATTGCGCGCTCTTGCGGCTCAGTTCGAGGTTTTGCTGTCCCCATTGTTTGGTTTGCGCTTCCAAGTTCTGGAGTTGCAAGGTCAGGGCGCTTTTCTTGGCGTCCAATTGCTCGACGCTCTGATCGCGGTAAATGCCCAGCATCTGCTGGTATTGATCAATCTCCTGGGCCAGGGCGACCATTTCCGGATGCGCGGGTTTCAGGTATTCGCCAAACCGATTCTGCTCCGCCTGCAACAGCAGGATTTGTTGTTTGATGGTCAGATACGCCATGCCGATGGCATTGGGGGCAAACAACCCGGATCGGCCGGCCAGGCCGGCATTGACCAACAGACCGCCGGCGGTTCCCTGATTTGCCGCCGGACTGGCGCCGGCCATGACCGGCGTTTCGCTCTGTTCCAACAACAGGTTCTGGTCCAGCGTCATGGACTGGAGCAGCGCATATTCCGAACGCGCGTCGGCCAGTTGTTGATAGAGGAGGGCCAGGTAATTTTCGACGCCGCTGGCTTCCTGCAGCAGGGCGGCGTCGTTGGTGCTGAGGAAGGACTGCATCTCGTCGTCGCACTTTTGCAGTGCCGGCTCGAGCTGCAACATCTGCTCGGTCAGCCCGGCGATGGTGGTGCTGGAGGTGTGTTCGACCATTTGCTTTTTCAGGTTGATGTATTCCTCCATGCAGGCCTGGAGAAAAGCCTGGGTGTATTTCGGATTTTGGCCGGTCGCCCGCAGCACAAAGATGGTCGTTTTGGGAAGGACCGAAACATTCATGGAAATCGATTGGGGCGTCAGGCTGGGGTTTTGGCTGGCCACGCGGTCGCGCGCGCGGTTGACCACCTCCGTGCCTTGCATCAGGGCGGCCTGCGTGCCGAGAAAGTTGCCCAGCTCCTCCGTGTAAAGCGCGCCTTGCTGGATGTTGAGTTTGATGCCGACGATCATTTGTCCCACCGAGACGTATCGCGGCGGCGACAGCCAGAGGTAAACGGCTTCTCCTCCTGTTGCCAGCCCGGCGCAAATGATCAGCACCCACCAGCGTTGGAACAGCAAATTGCGATACCGTTGCAGGCGGGCGAAAAACCGCCCCGTCCACGCCGGACGGTCATGCGTTATCTGGGAGGGTTCCTCGTTCATGCGTTTGGTTTCCGGGTTTGCGCTTCAGAAATTAACCAGCCGGGAGGGAACAATGATGAGGTCGTTCGGTTGCAAAACAATGTCCTTGTCAATCTTGCCATCTTCGAGAATCTGCTGCATGTCCAATTCAGAAGTCTGGGACTTGCCGCCGGCGTCCGTATGCACCACCTTGACCTTCCGCTTGTTCGCGAAATCCGCGAAGCCGCCAGCGCGCAGAATCGCCTTGCCCGCCGTCAGGTTTTCGTTGACGGTCATGTCCAGGGAGCCTTGATTGCGCACCTGCCCCCAGATATAGACGCGTCCGAGAATCGGGGTGGCGACGTTGAGTGACAGGACCACGGTCGCCTGCTGGTAATAATCCTTTTCCAGGGCGGTCTTGATTTCCGCGGCCAGTTGTTTGCTGGTTTTGCCTACCGCTCCCACCCGCCCGATATACGGCACGTCCACCTCGCCCGAATCCACCACCACCAGGCTTTGAGGGGCGTTCTGAGGGTTCCAAATGCGGTCTTCCAAAATCCGGAAACTGATCGTGTCGCCGACGCGCAATATGTAGGTGTTGTCCGGCACATAACCGTTGAGCAGGCCGGGCACGGCGACGGCCGGCGGCGCATGAGGTGTTGGGGCGGCGGCGGGGGATGTGGGCGTTGCGATTGGGGATTGGTTCAGCGGCAGCATGGGCACCGGCAATTGCGCACTGACTGTCCAAACACCCGCCAGCAGGACAAATAATGAATTGAGCCGCAACAGGCTTTTCATAATAAACCCAGTATTCAAAATTGGCAGGAAAAACTCAAGCTCACAATATTGTCCGTGTAATTCAGGTCCGGCAGGCCTGACGTTTCCTTGACGAACTGGTAGGAAATGCCGCCGGAAAGTTTTTGTGTCAATTGCCGTCGGATGTTTATCCCCACCCCATATTGGTCGTAGCTGGCGGTTTGAAAATACAACTCCGTGCCGTGTTCCCACCACAGCGGCGTGCTGATGGCATACTTCCTCAAAAAACTCGAGTTGGGCTGCCATCGCACCGTGTAACGGCTGTAGGGCTGCCCGTTGTATTGCAAATCTATGCTCCGGCCGGCGGAGAGCGAATAGTTCAAGAACCGATTCACCCGGTGCGTCAGGAGGAACTGCAGGTAAAATCCCGATGCCGCCGAGCTGGCGAAGTTGGTGGAGGTTGTGTCCGGCCTGAACACGGTATAACCCGCGTCCAGCCGCGCATCCAGATATTCGCTGATGGTGGCGGTGCAAAACGCGCCCGCGTTCCACTGCGTTGCGTCCGGCGGGGCGCTGGAAACGGCTGCGCCGGAACTGGAGTAATGGATCAATCCAAAACCGGCCTCCAATCCGGTCAGGATTTCAGGAACCGGGCGCACGCCGCCGTTGAGAAAGAAATTCTCCGAGGCCGCGTCCGGCAGACCCCCGCTGGACTTCAGCACCAGATAGTTGCCGTGGTCGTAACCCAGCATCATCACAACCTTGTTCAAATCCCACAGCGCGTTTGCGCCCAGCGTGTTTTGGAGGGAATCATAGGTGGCGTTCCCGTTGGCGGACTGGTTTTGATAAGCGTTTTCCGTGATGGAAATCCGGTCGTGCAGGTCGATGACAAAATCGCCGGTGTAAATGTCGAAGGAAATTCCCGAACCCGGATGGACAAAGAACTGGTCCAGGTCGCTGTGTCGCAGATAGGCCGAATAACCCGCCGCCACGGACAAGTTCAAATCATTGGCCTGCGTGACCGGCCAGTGCATCTGCGCGCTGCCATTCGGGCGGAAGATGAAATCACCCTGGGCATTTTGCGCCTGGAGACGGATGTTGTCGTTGTAATCAACCGCCAGTCCGGAGGAAAACCGCCACGCGACCGGCCCCAACAACAGGTTGTAGTAGCCAATCGAACTCGCCGCCTGCTTCCGCGCCGCCGCCGCCAGGTCGCCTGCCGTCGAAATCCGCAGCGCCTCCTGGGCGCGGACGGTTTGCCCGGCGGCAAGGAAAGCCGCCAACGCCATGAGTGTCAGAAACCCAATGCGCCGCCCCGCCTGAATGAGATGGTTGCCTGTCACGCCCGATTATGCTCGACCGGATTAGACCCATAAAATGCCGGTTGCCCTGGAAACGGCAAATAAAATCAGCCGCCATTCCCCGGAAGGCAAATATTTTGTTCATTTTTTATTGAACAAACTGGGAAATTTGTTATATTGGGTCCCATGAATGTCGGTTTCCCGGACAAGACGGAGTTGGCGGATTCGGTCGGCGTGCGGCCCTTGAACCCGGTGGAGGTCGAGACCATCCATCTCTTCGTTCAATTTTCCCGCGCGCTCGGCCAGCCGCGTTCCGTAGCCGAAATCTACGGGCTGCTTTTCATTTCCCATCGCCCGCTGCCCATGGATGAACTCATCGGGCGGCTGGAATTGAGCAAGGGGTCGGCCAGCCAGGGCTTGAGGTATCTGCTGGATTTGGGAGCGGTGCGCACGGTATATGTCGCGGGCGAGCGGCGGACGCATTACGAGGCGGTGGCCGAACTGCGCAACCTGGCCGGTCGGTTCATCCGCCAGCAGATTGTCACTCATTTTCAGGACAGCGGGTCGCGCTTGGCGCACATCGCGGCGCAGTCCGAAAAACTTTCCGGCGAGGAACGCCAGCACGTCGTCGCGCGCGTGAAGATGCTGCGCAGTTGGGAGAAGAACGCGAAGCGGGTGCTGCCTCTGGTGTTGCGAGTTTTGGGCAATGGCAGGCATGGGAAGTAGCGGAAGTGGAAAGAAAAATGCTGAAAAACGGAAACGCTGAAACGCTGAAAACGGGAATCGCGGGGCGCAGAAACAGAGAGCAGAAGTGGATAGAAAAATGCTGAAAAACTGAAACGCTGAAATCGTCGCGTAACAATTCCAGCCATAGCGGCCCTGTTGCGTGAAACTGACGAGTTGCTGGCCATTTTTGCCAGTATGGTATCGAAATTGAGAAAAAGCGACGGCGAATGAATTCACTATTTCAGCATCTCAGCTTTCAGAATTTCAGCTTTTGAGAAGGGTCGGTGATCCGACGCGGACAACTTGACATACGCCGAGTGGCTTTGGAGGAAAACTTCTCCAAACGGCCACGTGCGGCAGCCTGTTTCTAAAAAAAAGCTGAAATCTCAAAAGCTGAAAAGCTGAAAGCAGAAATTGGGAAAACTCGGATAGACCACGGACTACGGACTACGGACGACAGAGGATTCAATGATGAATGAGACGCATTTCTCCCAGTTTTGTTTTATCCAGGCGGTTGCCAACAGTTCGGAGAATAAAATGCACATCCTCAAAATCCCCGTCACCGGCTCGGGGCCAGACAGATACATGTATGGCATCGCAGAGCGGGACCGCTTTGGACGAAGGTATGTGTTACTGGCTCCGTTTGGCTTATACGCCAGCCCGGGCTGGAATAAAACTCTTGCAACCGAAACCGTGCGAAAAATTGTTAAGACTATCACGGGTTATCCGGTGGCCAGATTCAACTGGAATGTTCGATTTGATCATCAATCACTGGCGGAAAGCTTAATATCTTTTGGCTTCAAGTATGAGCAACAGACAACGCACATTTTGGATTTATCGCCAGGATATGAGCGGATTTTCTCAAACTTCACCGCTACAGTTCGCAATCAAATTCGCAAATCCATGCGCAAGGGCGTTAGAATAGAAAGAGTATATGATGAAGCAAGTGTAAGAGCCTATCACGCAATTTACATAAAACTTGTCGAAGAGCAAAAGCGGGGGTGGAGCTATCCGGTAGAGTTGTTTTTGGAGCTGGCTAAAGAAACGGCATCAACCTTTTTCTTGATGGCTATTGCCCAAAGCAAAATCATTGGGGGAGGAATCTTTTTCTATGACGGATGCTCAATGCGTTATTGGCATGGCGCTGCCGATAGAACTTACTCAAACTTGTTTCCAACGTGCCTTCTTATTGACTACGCCATTCGTCAGAGCTGCGAGGCTGAAAAATCTTTTTTCGGCTTCGGCGGCTCGGCGGGGAAAGCATCGCTTGAACAATTCAAATCCTATTGGGGCACTGAACGAAAACAGTATTGGGAATTCCGATGGCAGCATCCACTTTGGGCATTTGCGAGTTCATGGAAAAGAAAGCTGCTTAAAGTAACTCATTGAAAACGGGGAGTATGAAACCAAGAGACTCATATTTAGTTTTCGGACAACCGCTGATCGAAGAGGCAGAAATTGAAGAGGTGGTCAAGAGTCTTCGCGCTGCCTGGCTTGGAACAGGGCCGAAGGTGGCGGCCTTTGAAATGTTAGTTGCCGAATACAAAGGTGTGAAGCACGCGGTCGCCGTCAATTCCTGCACGGCCGGATTGCATTTGAGTTGCCTTGCCCTCGGCCTGCAACCGGGCGACGAGGTGATCGTTCCGGCGATGACCTTTTGCGCCACCATCAACGCGGTTATTCATACCGGAGCAACGCCCGTCCTCGTTGATGTTGAACCGGACACGTTCAACATGGACCCGGAACAGGTGCGAAAGAAGATCTCGTCCCGCACCAGGGCGATTATGCCGGTTCATTTCGCCGGCCGGGCCTGCAATATGGATGCGCTCGCGGCCATTGCCGGCGAGCATGGCTTGAAAATCATCGAGGATTGCGCGCACGCGATTGAAACGGAATTTCATGGCCGCAAAGCGGGCAGCTTCGGCGAATGCGGCGTGTTAAGCTTTTATTCCACCAAGAACATTGTCACGGGCGAAGGCGGCATGGTATTGACGAACAATGCCGATATTGCGGCGCGCATCAAAATGCTCGCGCTGCACGGCATGTCTCAAGACGCGTGGAAAAGGTTCTCGGACGATGGCTACAAGCATTATGAGGTTGTCGAAATAGGCTACAAATACAACATGATGGATTTGCAAGCGGCGATCGGGATACATCAGATCAAACGGGTGGAAAAATACTGGCAACGCCGGCTCGAGATTTGGAACAGATATGGCGCGGCTTTTGCGCACCTGCCGGTGCGCCTTCCCGCGCCATTCAACGGATATTCCCGCCACGCGCTGCATCTTTACACCCTCTTGATTGATGGGAAGCAGTCGCCGGTGACTCGGGATGAATTCATTGTGGGCCTTCATCGGCGGAACATCGGGACAGGGGTCCATTACCGGGCAATCCCTGTCCATCCGGCCTATCAAGAGCGTTTCGGATGGAAACCGGAACATTTTCCGAATGCAGAGGCGATAGGCCGGGCAACGGTTTCTTTGCCCTTATCTCCAAAATTGGATGATCAGGATGTGGAAGATGTAATTTCTGCTGTCCTCGAGGTGCTGGGAAATCAGGCAAAATGAGGAATAACAGGAAACAGATTCGGGGAAATCCTGATTTTAGTTGAAACTTGAGGAGCGGCTGTTGGAAAACTAGCAATGATGCAAACTGACACTACTGCGTCATCTCAAGCTGCATCTCCTTCGGTCCCACCGCCGACCGCCGGGCACGGCAGTTCCTATTCGCAAATTCTAAAGTCCTCGTCCATCATCGGCGGGGCGCAGGGAATCAATTACCTCATCGGCATGGTGAGGACCAAACTGGTGGCTATACTGCTCGGCCCATCCGGGGTAGGGCTGGTCGGTCTCTACAATTCAGCCACCGGTCTGGTGGGAGTGCTGGCCGGACTTGGGGTCGGGTCGAGCGGGGTGCGCGAAGTGGCCGAGGCGCACGGCAGTGGAGATGCCGAGCGGGTTGCGCGCACAATCCGGGTGTTGCGGCGAAGTTGCTGGGCCACTGGCCTGCTGGGTTGGGCGCTCACGGCGGCGTTTGCCTGGCCATTGAGCATCTGGACTTTTGGTTCCACCGAACATGCCTGGGCGGTGGCACTACTGGGTTCGACACTCCTTTTTGGCGCAATCGCCGGTGGCCAAATGGCCCTCATCCAAGGCGTTCGCCGGATTGGCGATATTGCCCGGTTGAACGTCCTCTCGGTGGTGTTTGGAACCATTGTGGCTGTTGGCTTTTATGGCTGGCTGGGCCAGCGCGGCATCGTTCCTGTCCTCATCATCGTTGCCGTCATCAACCTTGCCAGCTCGTGGTGGTTTGCCCGAAAGGTGACGGTGCCGCATATCACCATTTCGTGGGCGGAGACATGGCAGCAGTCCCGCCGGCTCATCGGTCTCGGGGCCGCGTTTATGTGGAGCGGCTTGCTCACTGCGACCGTCGGCTTAATTACTCGTTCCCTGATTGCCCGCCAACTCGGTCTGGATGCCAACGGGATTTACCAGGCGGCGTGGGGGATCTCCGGCGTGTTTGCCGGGTTCATCCTGAGCGCCATGGGAACGGATTTCTATCCACGCTTGACCGCTGTGTCGCACGACAACGACCAGGTAAATCGCCTCGTCAACGAGCAAACGGAAATCGGAATCCTGCTGGCCCTGCCCGGAATCCTCGCGACCTTGATCTTCGCTCCTTGGTTTATGCGGATCTTTTATACCGCCAAATTCCTGCCCGGGGCAGAGTTGCTTCCGTGGTTCGTTCTGGGCGTCTTTGGTCGGGTCATTTCCTGGCCGATAGGTTTCATTCAACTTGCCAAGGGGGCTTCCCGTTGGTTTGTCGCCACCGATACTGCTTCCGCAGCTCTGTGGCTCGGCCTGACCGTGAGTCTGCTTCACTGGCTTGGCTTGTGGGGAGTCGCTCTCGCTTTTGCCATTCTGTATGGGGCCGAGATCGTTGGCAACCTCTGGGTGGGACGCAGACTTAGCGGCTTCCACTGGTCCGGGAACGTCTGGAACCTCCTTGCCATCGCGAGTGTGTTGGTCGCGTCCGGTTTCGCGGTTCAGCACTGGCTGTCGGGAGTGCTCGGTTTGATCGTGGGAGCGATGCTCACAGTCTTGTCAGTTATTACAAGCCTGCGCGGCATTGCTGCTCGGCTTGGGTCCCAACACCGGATCGTCCGACTTGCGGCCCGTGTCCCGGGATTGCGCTTCGCCTGCGGGCTGTGAATTTGAGCGGTTTAGCTGATGCTACAATGAAATGAAACTTCTGTTTGTCCAGAATAGCCTTGCGCTTGGAGGAACCGAGACATTGGTTCTACGCATGTCCAAATGGTTGAGCCAGAGCGGACATTCCGTTATGGTCGTGGCTGGGAAGAGTGGACCGCTCGCGAAGCCGCTTCAGGAGTTTGCAACCGTCAAGGTTTTAGGCCAACCGCTGGGTTCCTGCGGTCATCGAAACCTGTCGAAGCTTTTTCCTGCTGACCAAATGAAAAAAGATCTCCTATGCCCGGAGATAATTTTTACGTTCGATGCCGAACCGTTTCGAGTTGGCGTTCTCACCAAAAGTTGCTTCGATTGTTGGGGCCAGACAAAATCAAAGCTCCTTTCGGGAATTTTCCACCCTCGTTCCTTTGCGCTCGCGGCTGACCCGGCTCGCAATCTCCGGGCGAGATTGCTTCTGTGCTTACTCCGCGCTGCTCAAAACGATGCAAATGTGCTCTATATGTCTTCGGTCGTGAAGGAGCAAAACGCCGCATATATGCGCTCTGCTTTTGTGGATGGCAGGATATGGCATCTACCTGTAGTCGAATCGCTGCCGTTTA
>JBEKEJ010000047.1:0-15738 GCA_050013895.1 Verrucomicrobiota bacterium
GAGCAATTATGGCGCGACACTTGTGGACAAGCTCGTCGAATTGAACGTCCGCGACATTAGCCAGAACTTCACCGGCCGGATTCGCATGTCCGGGGCCATCCTGAAAGTTGGTGTCTGAGATGGAAACGGCGCTGACATACACGCTGCAACGCGTTCGCTGGCAGTTTTTCGCCGCCTCGACCTTCAAGAGCGCCAAGCTGCCCGAACGCGTGCGGGTGGCAGCCTGGGCGGCACGAGCTTTGCCGGCACGTCTTGATGTCACGGCGACGGCGAAACTGCTCGGCTTCACAGGGCATGACATTCAGGTCCTGATGGCCGTGGGCAAACTGACGCCGCTGGGCGATCCGGCGCCGAATGCGCCCAAGTGGTTTTCAGCAGCCGAGGTCATCCGATTAGCGGCAGATAAAGAATGGTTGCACAAGGCCACGAGGGAGCTTTCTAAACACTGGCGGCACAAGCGCGAACGGCGCATGAATCCTGTGCCCGCCGTGGTAGCAGCAAATTGAAGAGATGGTCAAATTTTCTTGACAGAAAATGCTGAAATTGATAGGCTTAATAACGTCGGTCAGACTCAGAATTTTGACGTCAGGAAGCCTTTGAATATGAAAATTTCAACTGTGGGTCAATTAATCGGAAGGGCGGTTTGTGCGGGAGCAATGCTGTTGCTGGTCGGAACTATGAACGCTCAAACCCAATACATCTACACCACATTGAGCGTGCCGGAAGGAGGCAGCACTTATGCCATGGGCATTTCCGGTAACAACATCGTCGGGAATTACTCGGACGGAAACAATTGGCATGGCTTTCTCTACGATGGCAACAGCTACACCACTTTGGACGTGCCGGGAGCAGCATGGACTTTTGCCGATGGTATCGATGGTAACAACATCGTCGGGAGTTACAACGGCCTCGGCTTTCGCTACAATGGCAACAGCTACATCCCCTTCAACGGGCCTGGGGCATCGATCACAGAGGCCCATGGCGTTTCCGGCAACAACATCGTAGGGTGGTACTTTGACGGCTCCTATCACGGCTTTATCTTCAGCGGCTTTCTCGACTATTATGGCAGGAGCTACACCACCTTGAACGTGCCGTGGGGATCATACGACACCTATGCCAGCGGCATTTCCGGCAACAACATCGTGGGGTACTATCATGACCCTAATTCCCCCTACACCGATCACGGCTTTCTCTACAATGGCAGCACTTACACCGCTTTGGATGTGCCGGGGGCAGTTGGCGACGGTACTCGTGCACTTGCAATTTCCGGTAACAACATCGTCGGGTATTACCAAGTCGGAAACACCCATCACGGCTTTCTCTACAATGGCAGCACTTACACCGATTTGGATGTGCCGGGGGCAGATTACTTTACTGCTGCCACTGGCATCGACGGGAACAACATCGTGGGGTATTACTATGACGGAAGCAACATGCGCGGCTTTATAGCCACTCCTGTTCCTGAACCGTCGTTTTTGGCGTTGCTGGCCGTTGGCGCTGCTGCACTGCTCGTCTGTCGCCGCCGCGCTATCCCCGCACCCCCCGAAAGCGTAAAGCCATCAAATTTCAGACGGGAAAAGTTTCACCTGATTCTTCAACTGACGAGCAATAAAGGGGCAGTAACGGGGCAATGAGCGGGCGATGAAGGTAGTGTCACGACTATTGTGTAAAAGGTTTGAGAGGGTGTCGATCCCAGTAAATGTTCATACGGTCAAAGACGCTAAATAGGATGCGTTCACAACTGCTTGGCGTGGTGAAGGCACTCATCGTCCGGATGCGGCGGCGCACTGCGACGAAGAGGCGTTCAATCACGTTGGCCGTCCGCACCCGTTTCCAATGCGCTGGCGGACAGTCGAAGAACGCCAGCAGTTCTTCCAAGTCCTGCTCCAGACACTGGACGGCTTTGGGGGCGGCTTTCTTTCAGCACTTTTTCCAAAGCCGAGAGCGATGTAACGCTTCGGTTCGGTGCGGGGCCCGATAACCCCCAGAAAACGGGTTGCAGTCGGAATTATCGTGTGGTAAGAGGCTTGCAAGGACAATTTTGCGGAGGAGCAGCTTCCGCAAAAAATGGAGGCTGGGATTGGTTTGGCAATATCGCCAGGACATAGCCCGCAAACTAATTCCGGTCCAAATAGAACCATACCGGGCTGAGTCATATTGAAACACATGAATACAAAGAAATATACGTTCCTCGGGGTGGCCGGCTTTGCCGTTGCCGCCATTACTGCCTACGCTGCCATGGGCCCCTTGGTAACCTTCCGTACCACCGGAGTATTTATCGGTGTGACCCAAGGCACTAATCCGGTTACCGGCGATCCGCAATACGACCAAACCATCATCGGCGGGTGGAATCTGGTCAACCTCGCCATGGGCCGCAGCGTGACCGAAACCAACGTGCCCAACCAAGTAATGGCCATGACCTTCGACTGCGACCTGAGCGCGGCCAGCCTTGTGGTCTATGACCTGTCCGTGTCCAATATCGTCAACATCATCGCCACAACCACGAGCATCGACTCCGTCAGGCAAGAAGACCCCAAGGCGACCGGCCCGAACCGCGCCCGTTTTGTCGCGCAGTTTCAGATCGCTCAGAATGGCAACCCTACCAATGGTTTGCTTGGAGGATATCTGACCGTCGCCGGACGAGTCCGCCTCGATCCCGTGACCGGGTGTCCTGAAACCGTGTTAATAGGGCTTGACCACGATAGTTTGGACAGCTTCGTCGGTGATACGGAATTTCCGTCCAAGTTTGACCCGGATCGGCAAAAATTCACCGCCCGCGCGGGTCTGACCCATTTGATTGGCGTCGTGGACGCGATTGATAATGGCAACACCAACATCATCCTCGTCGAAAATGGAGGCCTGAGCATCCGCCGCGAGTTGTCGGTGCCGGCCCCGATCACGCCGGATTCCAGGCATCAAGTGTGGAAGGATTAGGCAGAATTATGGGAACGCGCCTACTCCGGGCGAGCTCACGTCCGATTGTGTTGGTCCGTCCAAGTTCTGAAAGTCAGGCAAGACAAGCGGGTCGCCAGATACCAGCGACTTTGCGGTCACCGGCCATCTGTAAAGCCCGGCCGGAAAGCCGCGCTGTCGACCAGATTGGCTGGCTGCACTGGTCGTCTGGTTGTGGGATTTTTGTGGCGGCTTCGTTCCGTCCCCTCAATGCCCACTTTGAGCCTGGCCCGTTGCTTCCTTCGCAAGTTGGCAGGGCATAAGCTCTTTTTCGATTTCATGGACACAATCACGTTCGAAATTCTGGCCGCAGCCCCGTTCTTCACGCCTGGCAATGCGGCTTGCTTTGAAATGTCGCTGCCAGGTCCAACAGGTCTGCTGCCATTACAAACCGTGTCCGGTGAGCAAAAACCAGAGGGATTCGCTGACATCCTTGAACCGCCGCCCGTTTCGGGTGCTCAAACCACCGTTGAAATCGGAGTTCCCTGGAAACTCAAAAAAACGGGAGCGAAGTGATGAGCCTGCCCAAGGAAATTGAAGAAAACCAAATATGAGCAAAGTTGTATTGTTACTTATCCTGTTGATTTGTTATCGTTTACCGGCAGTTGTCTATCCTGATTTAGCCAACGCAATAACCACCAACACTCAAGCCACCACCAATGGACTTACTTATAACAAAGCTAGACTAATGGATACTTTTATGCAGTTAGGAGTTGGAACTAATTTTGAGTTTATAGTTAATTCAAATTGGTGGTTCCATTTTTGCCCGGAAAGAACCGCCTCATCTATGGTTAAATGGTCTGGAAGTTCTACTCCAACGAATTGCACCGACCAGGAAGATGTTAATTTAATAGCCCCTTGCTATGCGTTAACCTGTGCTCACGCACCTACGGTGGTGGGTGAGTGGGTGGGTTTTATAGACGATAATGGGGTTTTAGTTGCTAAACAAACAATAGCCACGACTAATGTCGCAGGCTCCGATGTAGAGTTAATCTTGCTTGATTCGGACGTTCCTTCAACGGTTCATCCCTATCGGTTGTTGCCGAGTGCTGTTACAAACTACATTCTAAACCCAATTTCGCTTCTGGCAGAGTCTAAACATCAGGATGAGGGTTGGGGCGCTGGATTATTAAGCGGTAATATTGTATATGATCTTTTTCTACAAGTGGATAATTCTGCCACAAATTATCTCGGGTCAGGATGGAACGAAGCAGTAACCGGCGGTGACAGTGGGTGTCCAACTTCCATATTGATAAATACTAATCTGGTTTTAATTGGCCATTGGTATTCTTACGGGATAATAGCAAATTATGCTCATTTTACATCTGCGATCAATGCTGCGATGCATCTTTTAAGCGCTAATCATAATCTGGGGTCTGATTATCAAATTCAGAGCGTTAATGTAAGCCAATTCCATATGATAAACAGTAATTCTATTCCAACACCCCCTGCAAATCTTCATATTGCAAAATAATGATACGCTCCATACTGACAAAACCATTCCTTGATGTATGGGTGGGTTCGCAGGTCGTCCGGCAGATCGGCAGGCATGTCCAGGTTCCGCAATAGTGGCTGGCCGCGGGGGCCTCGTTTCGGGCGATTTGCCGCTGGAAGGTCCAAAACATCCGGCTGGGGCGGGCCAAAAATGTCATAACCCAACACAGTAAAGCAGACGGTGTTTTGCCACTTGCAGAATACCTATACCAATGGTGTATTAAAAATAAATCCTAATGTTTTAGTGACAAGGTTGAATGTCATGTCATAATGAAGCCGGTCTGAAAGTCTGCGACGTAGAATTTACAGCTCGAACAGAAGAAGACTCAAATTAACAACGAAAGACGCATCTCTATGAAATCATCCTTAAATAAACACTGGTTCCAAGCTGGGCTGGCGTGTTTACTCGCCACCGCAACGGCCGGCTACGCACAGTCGCTTGTTTTCACCTTCAACAGCGCCTCCGACATCAGCGGATGGGGCGACGGAGGGCAAAACATCACGGTCAGCAAATCCTTTGTCAGCAATGACACCCCTTCCGGCCAGAGCCTTTCGACCGGCTCCATGATGGTGTCAGGCACCTATGATTCGACCCATAGTTGGGGCGTAATACAGCTTTATTTCTCCGCCCCCCAAAACTTGACCAGTTACACGGATTTCGTGTTCGACTACAAAGTCATCGGCGGCGGCCCTGACATTTATAACCATGTTGACGATCTTCAGTGGATGATCATGGACAACGGCTATGGCTGGGACCAGCATGGTGACTATTGGGTGAGTTCGACCCCGACCGGCTGGCAGCATGGAGATTTTCTAATGAGCAGTTTCCCCTCGGGCCACTCCATAGATAGTGCCAAGGGCATTATTCTGAGCCTTTGGGACGGCTATTACAGCAGCAGCACGAGTACGGTGCAGATTGAACTCTGCAACATCGGGTTTACCGGCGGCAGCGTTCCCGAGCCGTCGTCCCTGGCGTTAGTCGGTTGTGGAGCTTTGGCGTTTGGATTGATTGCCCGATTTCGCAAGAAAATCAGCTAACGAATTTTTCAAGCGGGATTTCTTCCGCTAAAATGGAGGGTGCTGAAAAGAAAGCACCCTCTTTTTTTATGTTGTGACGCTGAGTTTTATAGATCGGATGGAGGAATGAAACTGATTATCTGCCTGGCCGCGGGGTGGCCTCGGTTTGGGCAATTTGCCGCTGGAAGGTCCAAAACATCCGGCTGGCACACGCGCCGGTTCAAATCGGCGGCATCAGTGTCAGCGACAATCAGTTTATTTTCAGTTATAGCCCCGCCAACGAGCAGGGCGTCGTCTTGCTCTTCTGCAAAATCGCCCAGGACCTCAACCCGTACGCGGAGGAGATCAAGCCCGGTTTCCCGCACTGCGGTCACCCGGCGCTGGTCCTGATCCGCGTGCTGCCCCCGACGCACTTCGCTCCGCCCGTGCCGCTCATCAACACTTCATAAAGATGCCTCGCGACGGCATCACCCCGAGCGGCTGCGGAAACGCCGGGCCTCGTGGAAACCCGCCATTTTTCGCTTGCCGCTCCAGACCTTTAGGCGGAAATTCGGCGCCATGACGAAAGGAAATCACCGCGCCGTCGTAGCCGCCAGGGCAATGGGCTGTGGAATCCTTGCTCTGCCGCCAGGGACGATTCTCCGTTCGCCAGCAACCCAATTCGCCCGTTAAGATCGGGAGCCCATATGACTACCAAGAACAGCCTGCGTTGTGTTCTGTATTTTTGTTTTTTTGCTCTTATAGGAACGTGCCAATCATTCGCCCAGGTCAAAGCTTGGGAGGATTCACTGGTCATACCGACCTATCTCGTGGATCCGCCCAACCCGATGCCGAGATTCTACGAGGGACGAACGCACCAGGGCGTGCAGCGCCACATTTACCCTTACCCGATGAATGATGGACTGACCACGAACAAGGAAGACCGCCCCTATCCCATCGTTTACCTCGAAAACGAATATATAAAGTTGGGAATCATGCCGAATATGGGCGGCCGGATCTTTTCCGCCCTGGACAAGACGGACAACTATGACTTTTTCTACCATCAGCACGTCATCAAACCGTCGCTCATCGGCATGGCCGGCTATTGGATCTCCGGCAGCCTGGCCTGGGGATTTCCCCATCACCACGGGCCCAACACCGTCAAACCCATGGACTACCGACTCGTCCGCAATCCGGACGGCGGCTCCACTATCTGGATTGCCGACTTCGACCAGAGACACCGCATGCGGATTCATATCGGGTACACCATTCACCCGGGTTCCTCCATCGTCGAAATGACCATCCATCCCATGAACTGCACGCCGATGGTCAACTCCTTCCTGTTCTGGGCCAACCCCTCGGTGCATGTGGATCCGACCTACGAGGTGATTTTCCCGCCGTCGGTCAAATACGTCACCCAGCACGCCAAGCGCGAGATGACGACCTGGCCGGTCGCCGACCGGCGTTATAACAGCTTCGATTACGCGGGCGTGAACATTAACTTGTGGAAGAACATCGGTGTGCCGTCGTCGTTTTTTTCCTGGAACCCACAGGAGGACTACTTCGGCGGATACAACCACGGCAAAGAAGCCGGCACGGTTTGGATTGGCAACCATTATATCTGTCCCGGCATGAAATTCTGGGCCTGGGGCAACAATCCTGGCGGCGACAAAGCCAATGCCGGACTCACGGACTCCGACGGCCACTACATCGAACTGATGGCCGGCGCTTACACCGATAACCAGCCCGATTACAGCTGGCTCCAGCCCTATGAGAGCAAGGATGTCGAGATGGCCTGGTTCCCCATCCGCAACCTGGGAGGTCTGAAGTACGCCAACGCTCAAGGCGCTTTGAACCTGGAACTCACCAACGGCGCCGCGCAGGCTCGCATCAATACCACAAAAGCCTGGCATGCCGCCAAGGTCGCTTTGCGGGCCAAAGATGAACTTCTCTTCGAACAAGTCATCGATATCGCTCCGGACCGACCGTATTCACATGCCGTTGCGCTGCCCGGGAACGTCGCGCCGGACGACCTGCGACTGTCCCTGTCCTCGGCCAGTGGCGAAGTGCTGCTCTCCTGGGCTCCCGCGGAACATAAGCCATCGGCCGCCGACATGCCTCAGCCGCTGGAACCGCCCCCGGCCCCTGACAAAATCAAAACGGTTGAGGAACTGTACCTGACCGGGCTGCGGCTCAATCAGTTTTACAATGCCTCCTTGGATCCCTATCCCTATTACGAAGAGGCGCTCAAGCGCGATCCCGGCGATTACCGCGTCAACACCCAACTGGGTATTCTCTGCCTCCAACGTAAAATGTGGCCGGAGGCTGAGGAAAGACTGCGGACCGCGGTGAACCGGATCACCGCCAACTATACCCGCCCCCGGGACGGCGAAGGAAATTATTATCTCGGTCTGGCACTGCGCGCCCAGGGCAAACTCGACCAGGCTTATGATCAATTCTATCGCGCGACCTGGAGTTCTGCCTGGCACACCGCCGCTTATATGCAATTGGCCGAAATCGCCTGCCAGCGAAATCAATTTGAAACGGCTCTCGACCATGTGAACCGCGCCCTCTCCACCGGCGCAGACAATCTGAAGGCCTTGAATTTGAGAACCTTTGCCCTCAGGAAGGCCGGGCGGCTCCAGGAGGCCAGGGAACAGGCGGAGCGCACTTCCGAAATGGATCTCCTAGACCACCAATGCCGGAACGAACGGTATATCCTCGCCCTGGCCTCCGGCCAGACCGAGCAGGCCGCCTCGACACTGCAGGACCTCAAGCGACTCATGCGCGACGACGTTCAGGCCTACCTGGAGCTTGCGACCGACTACATGGCTTGGGGCGGGAACCAGGAGGCCATCGAAGTGCTCGCGCGGCTGGAGGAGAAGGGAGAAACCTATCCCATGGTCTATTACATGATGGGATATTGCTGGCACCTCTTGGGAAAGGACGATCAGGCCGGGCACTATTACCAGCGCGCGGGCCAAATGCCATCCACCTACTGTTTTCCCTCGCGTGCCGAGGAGATGGATGCCTTGCGCCACGCGAGAGAGCTGAATCCGAACGACGCCCGCGCCTGCTATTATCTCGGCAATTTGCTGTACGAGTCGCAACCGGACCACGCCATCGAGGCCTGGGAAAAATCACGCGCTATCGACGCTTCCTTCTATATTGTTCATCGGAACCTGGCCGTGGCTTATGAGGCGGTGCAGCACGACCTTCCCAAGGCCGTTGCCAGCATGGAAAAAGCCATGGCGTGTGACGCCACCGATCCGCGGTTGCTGTACGAACTGGACGTCCTCTACGAACAGAACAAGGTACCGCCGGAGAAACGCTATGCTCTTCTGCAAGCCAACCACGCCACCGTCGTGCGGCGCTCCGAGACCCTGCTGCGCGAGGCCATCGCCGCCGTGCAAGTGGGCAAGTACGATGCCGCCCTCGATATCCTGCTCAACAACTATTTTCCTCAATGGGAGGGGGGCCGGGAAATGCAAGACGCCTATCTGAACGCCTTCGGGCTGCGAGGATTGCAACGGTTCAACCAGGGTGATTATCAAAAGGCCCTTCAGGATTATCAGACCGCGCTGGCCTATCCGATGGAACGCTTTGGCCGCTCCCGGATCGTCCAATTCCAATACCTGGTTGGCGTCACTTACGAGGCCATGGGAGATGCCCAACAGGCCAGGGCTCAGTACCAGAAGACTCTGGACACCAACCTTGACGAGCGTGACGGCGAGTACGCCTATTACCGCGGACTGGCCCTGAAGAAGCTGAATCGGGCCGATGAAGCGCGGAAGACATTCGACGACATGCTGGCTGCGGCGCGCAAGGACAACGGCGATGATTTCTTCCGCCAATTCGAGGCCGGCCGCTCGCGAGACATGCAAATGGCGGGCAACCATTATGTCGCCGGCTTGGCGCTCCTGGGTCTGGGCAATGCCGCCCAGGCCAAAGCCGAATTCGAGCAGGCGCTGGCGCTGCATCCGGGACATGTGTGGGCGAAGCAGTATCTGGAGGAGGCGGCCAGGAAGTGATGGTGGCAGCCGCCTTCAAGGTGGTCGCAAGCCACCCCTCTGCCTGCCAAGGATTCGAGCAAACGATTGGCGTTCTGCGATTACACTTCAATGTTTTTCGCCGGTAGAGCAGATCAGGACCAAATCGAATGCTCTTGACCTTTGTCGGTTCACTTATCATTTTCTCTACTATGATTTCTTTCGGCGTGCGCGTGGATGCGATTAGCAAACCTGTTCGATATCGCCGGAAGTTTGGAATAATATTTGCGTCCCTGCGCGAAACCCCTCGCCAAATCATGAAAACTAAAAAAAATAGAATTAGAACGTCAGCAGCGACTTTGGTAACGGCTTCCGCGGTCCTGATATCCGCGGCACAGATGGGATTGCTTGGCCAGCCGGTCACCTCACCGGTAGTTGCTTCCGACGGGCGTGTCACGTTCCGCATCGTCGCCCCGCATGCGCAGGCTGTGAGCCTCGTCACTCCCGACATACCGGATTATGGACGGGGCGTGGTCATGACGAAGGCCACCAATGGCACATTCACGGTTTTGGAAACCGTCCTGACGCAGACCACCAATGGCGTTTGGGAAGCCACACTAGGCCCGATCGAAGCCGGCGCCTACCGGTACGACTTCAATGTGGACGGGATGTGGATCCTTGACCCGCTCAACACCGCTACGAGCGAGTCCAACATCCGGGATTGGAGTCTTGTCTCCGTACCGGGGGCGGATTTCGTGGCCCTCCAGGATGTTCCCCATGGCGCCGTCGCGACGGTCACTTATTATTCCAAATCGCTCCAGCGGTTTCGCCGGATGCACGTCTATACACCTCCGGGTTACGAAAATGGCAAGGGCCGTTTTCCCGTGTTTTATCTGCTGCACGGCATGGGCGATTGCGATGATTCGTGGTCAACGGTCGGGCGCGCCGGAGTCATTATGGACAATCTGATCGCGGCCAAGAAAGCCAAGCCCATGATAGTGGTCATGCCCGCCGGGCACACCAGCACAACGAACGCCGGCCCGGGTTCTCCGAGCACCTCCAGGTTTCGCACCGACGAATTCGTCGGGGATTTTGAAAAGGACATCATGCCCTACGTGGAGAAGCACTACCGGGCGCGCACTGACCGGCAAAACCGCGCCATCGCCGGTTTGTCGATGGGGGGCAATCAGACACTGTCCATCACCGTGCCCCATCTTGACAAATACGCTTACATTGGCGTTTTCAGTTCCGGCATCTTCGATATTGCCACCAACACCAGTTTTGAAGAGAAGAACAAGGCAGCCCTCGATGATCCAAAACTCAAACAGGGGCTGAAACTGTTCTGGTTCGCGACCGGCACGGAGGACAGGCTGCTTCCAAGCTCCCGCGCGACGGTCGGGATGCTTCGGCAGCACAAATTCAACATCGTGTTCAAGGAAACTCCGGGCGCGCACACTTGGATCAACTGGCGCGATTACCTGAACGAGTTTGCGCCGCAGTTGTTTCAATGACGGTTTGCCGAGGCGGGTGGCGTCAAGAATTGTGTGCAGAAGCCGGCAGCAGGTGGCCGGCTTCAACACGCGCCACCTTCCAAGGCCAACGGGACGGATCTCTGAGATTGAGGCCATGTCTGTGAACGGGTCCTGAGTAATGACACAAATGCCGCATGGCAACTCCCCCTCCGCGGTCCCGTGTGAGCGTCACGCGGAACACCTCAATTCCGTAAAGCCACAAACGTCGCAGCATAATACTTCTGGCTGGTACGACCCCGTCCATTCCTCTGTCAAGAGGGTACTTGGTGTGACGCTTGCCTTCGCTCAAGAGAACGTTCGCTTGATGGTAGCGCCCCATTCTGCTGTAGAGTCGAGCCTGTGGCTCGAAATCGGCGCACAGCGCCGACACTACAACAGTCAAACCAGGACACTGCCTGCTTGATCAGCGCGCTAATGGCCGACCCCAATCTCCGCGAGTGATCGCACCCGGCAAATTACTTGGGATACCCGACATATTTTTGAGCGAAATCAAATCCACGAAGTTCGTTAAGGTGTTGCCGGCTGCGATGAAAATAATCCAGCAAGGGTTCCAGATCATATTGCTTGCCCAGCTTATGCACCGAAACACCCGGCCGTTTCGCCTTCAGAACAAACCATTCTTCACGGGGCATATCACAATCCACGAATACATCATCCCCATGTTCCTTAAGAAGCTTCTTCTGCCGATCCTGATTAAAATTGTAATGGAAGATCTGTCGATCCATATCGAGGTCTATATGGGCAACCGTGATGTCCTTATGATCATTTTGATCCAGGATATTGTGACCGGTTATATCGTAGGCCAGGCAATCTCCCGTCCAAGTGCTCGTGACAATATAATAGTGATGGAGCGTGGCGTAGGCCTGCAGTTCGGTGAATCCTGAATAGGCGCTGGACCAGACAACCAGCTCGGCGCCGTTATCCTGCAGGCGTTGGAATACCTCCGGAAACTTGGCATCAAAACAGATAGCCAATCCCACCTTGCCGAAATCCGTGTCGAAGACCGACGCGTCGTTCTGCGAAGGCCGGGTCGGATAGGCCCCATTGAGTTCGGACCAATAAGGAAAGGCCTTATCATAGAAGCCCGCAATCTTTCCGTCCCGGTCAATCAAGAACGACGTATTGTAATTGAATTCACCGCGCTTAACGAACATGGGGCAAACGATGTACATGTGGTGCTTCTTCGCCAGCTTGGTGATCGAATCCATGGTTGGGCCGTCGATCGACTCAGGGCGGGATCCGGGCCATTCTTCCGGGAGGCATACCAGGTCCAGCCCTTTGGCAGCTTCGCGGTCAATAATTTGGCAGATCGCCTCGACCGGCTGGGATCCCTGTTTGAAGCAGAGGCTGAGAATGTGAATCGTGTGGCCGGTTGCCGGCAAAGATTGGCCACCGGAAAAAACGACACCGCTGAAAAAGAGGAACAGGAAACACGCGATACTCTTGAGAATTGTCTTTTGTCTGATCATGATTTACTCCGTTTTGTTGATTGATCATGCGCGAGCGTTGCCCGCACAGTTGTACTCATCGCTGCGCGGGTGAGGGGGAATTGGTTTTGGTCTTACCGAGCATGACGCGATATTAGCAGAGCCGGGCCGGGATGTAAACAGGCGATTCTTCCTCCTCGCAGCTCTACGGGCGGCCAAAGATCAGCACCGCAACATCGCCCGGCATGATCGAGTGATCCAGGCCAGACCAACTTGGATCCTGCCACTTGGCCGCCTCAAGCTGGTAGCCCGCCGCCGCCACTCTGGCTCGCTGTGCAACGTCCGTTGGATTCCAGAGCGTCACCGCCATACGGTTCCCGGCCACGAAAGCATGTGCGGCAATCCGGTTGTTGTCGCACAGGAAGCCTTCGTTATCCACAAAGCGCCCCTCCAAAAGAAGGTCGGCATGGGTGTTGTAAAGTTCAATCAGCCTGGCCATATAAGTTGGAAAACTCCGCACATCCCTCAGGCTGCTGTCAAATCGAAGTCCCAGAGAGAAGGCCAGGCCCATTTGCTTCCGGCGATCAGACGCCTCCGGGCCGCCAATGGGGCGGTTGGTGATGATCGGGCGCGGAAAAGTGTAGCGAAACATCTCGCCGAAACCCTCCGGGTCAACCCAAAAACCAACGCCCTCGGAATGGACGATATCGGCCCACCCGACGTAGCAATCGGCCACCAGCTCGAACGCTAAAACGTCGTCGGGATCTTGCGCCTTGATCACTCCTCGCAGGCGCTGCAGGTTCTTCACCTTCCACGGGCCAACGGCCAGAGACGGCTTGGTATGATTGTGCTCAGTGGAGAAGCAGATGTACGGCGGGGCGCCGCCCAGTTGGTCATAGAAGGACCCTTGACAACCCAGGCCAAGAACCAGCCTGGCCTGCGATTCCAGTTGGTCGGCCCACCCGGGAGCGGCCGGACAGGCCTCGCAAAACCACTTGTTGCGCATCACCCCCATGAAGGCGCCGCTGCCGCCTCCGCCATAGGTCTCGCGATATTCGGCTCCCCAGATATCTTTGGCGGTAACATGGTAGCCATTGGTCTTATACCACTGCGAAGCCGGATCAATAAGCTGTCCCTGGGTGTAAAGAAAGGTCCTGCCGCCGCCCTGCTTTATTTCTGCCAGCGCCTGTTTGAGGCCGGCTTCCCCGCCCATCGCCTCGTCCGCGGAGTATTCGGGATAATAGCTGTCAAAACCCTGCTCTACCCAGCCGAAAATATTCATCAGGTTGATGCCCACTGACTGGGCTTCTTTCATCATGCCCGGCAACTCGGCGTAGGTGGAGCGAATATGCCCGCTCTGGCCCTTTGGGGTCGTTAGAATCCATCCCGGGGTGCGGCGGACCCACTCTGGAGGATCGGGCTGCTGCATCCAGGTTTCAGCCCACGCCCGGTAAGTCCGCGCCGCCTCATGCCAATCTCCCCGATAGAGTCGCACCACGGCCGGCTCCGAGTTCCAGGTCTCCCCCGGCTTGACGAACGGAAATTTCACAATCGAGGCCGACATGGCCTTGTCGGCATCAGCCGCGACGTCCAGGACGGTGGTCATCAGCGTCTTGTCGTGGCTGCCAAAATACAGCCCTTCTTCGCCGTTGTTGAACGTGAACCATTGCATACACGCCGGATAGGGGTAGGCAAGGCGGTAATCAGGTGCCCCGGTGTCGCTTTGTTCCCACGTCGGATTCGACCCGAAGCCCAGGGGCAAAGGTCGGGAGCCAACGGCAGCCATCAACTTGGCGTAGGGTGCCTCTACCCGGCGCCCGCCCCGGCTTGGCCAGTAAAGCACGTCGGCTCCGGGGCCCATCCCCATGTCGCCAATCCCGTATATCCAAGGCAACCAGAGCTCGGTGACCTCAACCCCTTTGTCCTTCTCCCGATTCTCAATCCTGGCCGTCCAAATCAGCCGGTCCCCTTCCAAAGTGACCCGCACAAGCAAGCCGATCTGCCATTCCCGCGTCTTGCCGGTTTGCGGCAGTGTTCCCGTCAGGCTTTCATACGACAGCTCCAAACTGTTGCCCTCCCGTCTGACCCGGCCTTTTTGGCCATCCGTCGGGATTTCCAGGTCCAGAGCGCCATCCAGCGGAGTGTTCCAGCGATAATACATCCGCCACGGCGCATGCCGCGCACCGGTTGCCAGATAACCGTTCCCTGTCTGAAGGTTGGTCAGCTCCGCCAGGCGCCCTTCCTTATCCAGCACCAGCCGGACCCGCTCGTTGGACAACTCGTAGCGCTCCCCTGCAGCCTGTTCTTGTGGCGTCACGACCATCGTCCCCGGACCGGTGCCAGCCCCCATTGCCGAGAACCCGAGCATCAGCAGAACCGCCGTGTATTTTATGCGCATATCTTAATCCTCCTCCCCGGCCGCCTCCGGGGTTGTGGTTGCAAAGCGCTTGCTTGTTCGTCAGGCCTCCAACTTCGATCCGGGATTACCGCGGCTTTGCCGCTTATTCGCCACTGTTTGGATTTTGAGCGGTTGTATCCAGATTCTCCATACGGGCTTATTTCAGTCAAAAGCAAAGTATAATGCAATTAGTTTATCCGTCGGCAGCAACACCGTGTGCATCTTGAATGTTGCCCGGGAACGCCGCCTTGAGGCGGCAAGAATACGAGAACTGATGCAGATGCCGCGCAAATGTGGCGGTCTGATTCCAGGGCATTGGAAAACCGGGGGAAGTTCCAAGATGCACACGCAACGCCGCGTGGAAGGGGGTGATGGAAAGTGAGGGAGACTGGGCACCGGTCATGGTTCCAACTTCGTCTTCAACCCTCCAACACCCCATTCCCCCGCCGCCCCCAAAGGCTCCCTTCATTTCCGCCGCAGAACGTCAAGTGCTGAAACGATGCCGGCGCCGGGTGTCGGCGCGCTGGCGGGAATCCAGAGTTTGACCCCGCCACCGCCATGTTGCGAGGCGTTGGCCTTGGGTTGGCTGCCTGTCAGTTTTTTCTATGTTTGCCAGAGCCGAACGGCGGGAGCATAATCGCCGTCATGCAAAATCGTTTTATCTCGAAAGCAAACAGAACAATGTTGAAGAAAATTCCGCACTTGGCGCTGCTGCTGAGCTCCCTGGCGTTGCCGGGGGCAGGCTCACTGGCCGCCGAATCGACCGCTCAGGCGCAACCCGCCCCCGTTTCGGGCAAACTGGACCGGGCCAAACTGCCCGGGTATCAGGTCAAGCTTTCAGCCATTCCGATCGGTTTCGACGGCAATCACGATGAGAAACTGAAGATGGCCAGTGCGGAACTGGAGATCGCGGGCAAAAACGGCGTGGACGCCGCCTGCCTGCCCGAGGA
>JBEKEJ010000048.1:0-15480 GCA_050013895.1 Verrucomicrobiota bacterium
ACCGCCCTTGCACAATTTGCTCCGCCCGCTGGACGCGGGCGGGGACAGCGCAGCGCGCTGTCCCTACCACCATTTTCATGCGCCGAACTTCGGTTTTCGGGTTTAAGGGCAACCGGTGAAGGCCTCTTTTATCTATCACAAAGCGAACAACGAAAAATATGATTATTCCAGAAAACCCCCGCACCGCCGCGTCCGGGAAAGCCCGGCTGTTTGTTTTGAAGGACGGCAGAAACATGGTGATCACCTTTTTGCTGGTGACCTCGTTGTTCCTGCTTTGGGGATTTTGCAGCGGCCTGCTGGATAATCTTAACAAGCATTTCCAGAACTCGCTGCAACTTTCAAAGTTTCAGTCGGGCTTTGTCCAGAACGCCTTTTACATGGGCTATTTTCTGATGGCTCTTCCGGCGGGGATGGCGGCAAGAAGGTTCGGTTACAAGGGCGGGATTATTCTTGGATTGACGCTCGCGGCCGCGGGCGCTTTTTGGTTTATCCCGGCGACCAACATCAATGCTTACTGGGCGTTCCTGTTGGGCTTGTTCATTTTAGCCTCGGGGCTGGCGTGTCTGGAGACCATCGCCAATCCCTACACCACGGTCCTTGGCCCGCCGGAGAGCGGCGCCACACGCATTAACGTGGCGCAAACCTGCAATGGCGTGGGCTGGATTTCAGGAATGTTTATCGGCACTCACATCATTCTCTCCGCAACCAAGGAGGTCAATACCAGCAACGCAAAACTTTACATACCTTACCTCGGCATCGGCATCGCCGTGGCCATTCTGCTCGTCGTTTTCATTTTTGCAAAAGTCCCGGATTTACGCGCCACCGAGGAATACAAGGCGGAAGCGGAGGGGAAAGCCACAAAATCCATTTTCAAGCGGTCACACTTTACCGTGGGCGTCGTTTCACAATTTCTTTATGTGGCCGCGCAAACCGGCATTTTCGGCTTCTTCATCAATTACGCCGTCGCGAACATCAACAACTTGAGCGACCAGGGTGCCGGCAATTTGCAGACGCTGGCTTTTGTCTTGTTCGCCGGCGGACGGCTGGTGGGAAGCGCCGTGGTGGGCCTTACGAAACCGCACAAGGCCCTCGCTGTCTATGCCATCGTCAACACCATCATGATGGTGCTGGCAATGGCCGGGGGCGGCTGGGCGGGCGTTGTGGCTGTCATGGCCAGTTTCTTCTTCATGTCCATCATGTTCCCGACCATTTTCGCGTTGAGCATTCGCGGACTCGGCGATCACACCAAACTGGGCTCATCCGTGTTGGTCATGTCCATCGTGGGCGGGGCGATCGCTTCACCGTTCATGGGCCGCATCGCCGACGTTTATTCGATGCGCGTTGGCATGGCGGTGCCGATGATCTGTTTCGTGGTTGTCGCCCTCTACGGCATGTTCTGGCAGAAACTGGAGGCAAAGGACACGGCCGGATAATCGAGCCGATTGTGAAGATGAATCGCGTGTGAAAATGAACTACACCATCGGACTGGATTACGGCACGAATTCGGTTCGCGCCCTGATCGTCAACGTCGCCAACGGCGCGGAAGTAGCCTCCGCTGCGTGGGCTTACCCGCACGGCTCGCAGGGTGTCATCCTCGCCCGTGATCCGAACCTGGCGCGGCAACATCCCGCCGACTACCCCCGGGGCGCGGAAATCACGATCAAGGAAGCGCTGGCCGCGGCGAAGAAAAGCGTGAAGGGTTTCAGCGCGAGCCAGGTCATCGGCATCGGCGTGGACACGACGGGCAGCACCCCATTGCCATTGGACCGGAACGGACAGCCGCTCGCGTTCCAAAAACGATTCGCGAACCATCCGGCGGCGATGGCGTGGTTGTGGAAAGACCACACCGGCGTCAACGAAGCCGCCGAGATTACCGCGCTGGCGGCGAAGCTGCGCCCGCAATATCTCGCCAAGTGCGGCGGCACGTATTCGAGCGAATGGTTCTGGAGCAAGGCGCTCAAATGCCTGCGCACCGCGCCCGAAGTATTTGATGCGGCTTACACCTGGGTTGAATTTTCAGATTATGTGCCGGCCTTCCTGACGGGAACGGAGCATCCCGACAAACTGATTGCCGGCGTATGCGCGGCCGGACACAAGGCGATGTGGAACGCCAGATGGGGCGGCTATCCCGACGCGCAATTTCTCTCAAAGCTGGACCCCGGGCTCGCGCGACTTCGCTCACGCCTGACGACGCGGGTTCACTCGATTGACCGCGCCGTGGGCGGACTCACCGCGGCCTGGGCAAGGAAGACCGGATTAACCGCCGGAATGCCCGTCGCGGTTGGCGCGATCGACGCGCACCTTGGCGCGGTCGGTTCGGGCGTCGCGCCGGGAACACTCGTGAAGATCATCGGCACGAGCACTTGTGACATCGCCGTGCGGGCGAACACGCAAAAACTTGCCGACGTGCCGGGCGTTTGCGGCATCGTGGACGGCAGCGTGTTGCCCGGATACTTTGGACTTGAAGCCGGCCAATCCGCGGTGGGTGATTTGTTCAACTGGCTGGTGAATTATCTCCAACCCGGCGGCAAGAAAGCCGGTTCACACGAGGAACTTACCAGGGGCGCGTTAAAATTGCAGCCCGGCGAGAGTGGCCTGCTCGCGCTGGATTGGAGCAATGGCAATCGCACCATCCTGGTGGATCAACGGCTCACCGGCGCCCTCATCGGCCAGACACTTTATACGACGCCGGCGGAGATTTACCGGGCGCTCATCGAGGCGACGGCGTTTGGGGCGCTGACCATCATCAATCGCTTTGAAGAATACGGCGTGAAGATTTCGTCGGTGGTGAACTGCGGCGGCATCGCGGAAAAAAGCCCGCTCGTGATGCAGATTTACGCGGACGTTACCGGTCGTCCGATGAAAGTCAGCCGCTCGGCGCAAACCTGCGCGCTCGGTTCGGCCATCGCCGCGGCGGTCGTCGCGGGCGCGCACCAGGATTACGCGACGGCGCAGAGGCGGATGACGGGTTTGAAGCCAAGGATTTTCAAACCAGGGACCAAAGCCCACGCGACTTACCGGGAACTTTATGCCCTCTACCGCAAGTTGCACGACGCCTTCGGCACGAAGGCAGGCGGCGGCAAGCTTTATGACGTGATGAAGCAGCTCATCGAAATTCGCAACCGTGTCCGGAACTGAACAATTCAAATTATGAAAACACCAACCTCCCTGAAGCCGAAACACGTTTATCTCATGGCCAGCGGCGATTTGCGCCTGTCGGCCAACCAAAAGTGCTGGCCCGCGCAGGCCAGGATGGAAGCCGTGCTCACCGGGGCTTTGAAAGCCGAAGGCTGGGCGGTGGTGCGCGCCCACCCTTACGACGCCAGGAAGAAGCACGGCTTCGTTGATTCGCAGAAGGCGGGCATGGAAGTGTTCCGCAAACTCGACCCGACCGCGCCGCTCGTTGTCGCCGAGTCTGTCTGGCAATACAGCCACCACCTGCTGCACGGCTTGTTCACGCATCGCGGCCCGATCCTGACGGTCGCCAACTGGAGCGGCACCTGGCCCGGACTGGTCGGCATGTTGAACCTCAATGGCTCGATGACCAAGGCAGGCGTCAAATACTCCTCGCTGTGGAGCGAAGATTTCACGGATGCGAAATTCAAGTCCGGCCTGCGCGAATGGCTGGCCACCGGGGTCGTGACGCATGACCAGAGCCACGTCAAAGATTTTGCGCTGCTCAAACTGCCCGCGGCTGACGTGAATTTTGGCCGGAGCGTCGGCAGAAAGTTGCGCCAGGCCAAAGCCATCATGGGGGTGTTTGACGAGGGTTGCATGGGCATGTTCAATGCGATCATTCCCGACGAACTGTTGCATCCGACCGGTGTGTTCAAGGAACGGTTGAGCCAGTCATCGCTCTACGCGGCGATGCAGCAAGTGACCGGGACCGAGGCGCGAGAGGTGTTGAACTGGCTGCTCAAGAAAGGCATGAAGTTCTGCTGGGGCAAGGATGAGGCAACGGAGTTGACCGAGCGGCAGACCTTGGAGCAATGCAAGATGTATATCGCCGCCGTTCGCATCGCGGATGAATTCGGCTGCGCGACCATCGGCATCCAATACCAGCAGGGGTTGAAAGACCTCGCGCCCGCGAGCGACCTCGTCGAAGGTCTGCTCAACAATGTGGACCGCCCGCCTGTTCGCAGTGCGGATGGCAAGCGCGAGTTGTTTGCGGGCGAGGCGGTGCCCCATTTCAATGAAGTGGACGAATGCGCCGGACTGGACGGACTTGTCACATACAAGCTTTGGCGCGAACTGGGCTTTGCGCCGGAGAATACGTTGCACGATATCCGCTGGGGGCGGCATTTCAAGGGCGACGGCGTGGATGATTATGTCTGGGTGTTCCTGATTTCCGGGGCGGTCCCGCCCGCGCATTTCGTCGGCGGCTACAAGGGCGCGAGCAGCGAGCGTCAGCCGGCGATGTATTTCCGGCTGGGCGGCGGCACAATCAAAGGCGTCAGCAAGCCGGGTTGGATTGTCTGGAGCCGGGTGTTCGTAATGAACGGGAAATTGCATGGCGATTTGGGTGTTGGCGAAGTCGTTGCCCTGCCGGAAAAAGAAACCGAACGTCGCTGGCGGGAGACGACGCCGCAATGGCCGATCATGCACACCGTGCTGCAGGACATCAGCCGCGACCAGATGATGGCCCGGCACAAATCCAACCATATCCAAGTGGTTTATGCGCCCAATAGACAGCAGGCTCATCGTGCCTGCCGTATCAAGGCAGCCGCGTTTGCTGAATTAGGCATAGAAGTTCACTTCTGCGGCAAGGTTGACTTGGCAACAACGCCGTCGCCAGGGCGGCTTGTTTCGGGTCGGTATACCTGCACCGAAAAAGTCTTCGAGTGAGCCGCTTCCCAAAGGAAGCGGACAAGGCCGATCTTGTGAACGGCGCCGAGATCAACAGCCAACCAGGCTGGGTCGCTCCAGGCCGAAGACCAATAGGTGGAGGGCTTCGGATTTCGGCCTAATAAATCGGCGCGGCCCCCGGCGCGGCCCCCCCCGGCGGCACGTACTCGGTGCGGTAGTACTCCGTTGACGAGGCTGGCGAGGTGTCGGTGAATCGCACCGTTCCCGTGACATCCGCCGCCACCGGCCCGGACGTCGTGCTCCACGGGCCGTTAATATTGGTCGCCGATTGCAGAACATAAGTCTGGTAAGGAATGCCCCCAAACTGGAGCATCCGGCCGTTGGTCCCCGATTGGATGGAGGCCGCCGGGTTCAGGTACGGTTCCCTCGTGGGGTTCCATGTGCCGCCCTGCGCCAGCACCGGATAAACTGCCGCCGGGAAAACCTTGTTTTGATAAACACCGCCCTCGTCATTTTCCCAAAAGCCCAGGTGATCGGCGTAAAGGCGTTCGCGAGGCAATCCGCTGAATGGGGGTATCTGCTTGGCTGCCCTGCCCACAGTGGTGGGTCCATAGACTGTAAACCCAGGCTGGGGACCACCGACTCCCAGAATGCGTTGCGCATAATCGGACTCCCGCTGATGCGGATGATAAACCCTGTTGAAG
Source organism: Verrucomicrobiota bacterium (assembly GCA_050013895.1). Classification (GTDB taxonomy): domain Bacteria; phylum Verrucomicrobiota; class Verrucomicrobiia; order Limisphaerales; family UBA11358; genus UBA11358. Next base: position 5,511 of record JBEKEJ010000048.1, read on the forward strand.
CCGATGCCCGTCAGATAGCACTTGCCGAGCGGGTTCAGGCCTTGATCATAGTCCATAAGCTGGCTTACCGCGTCAATGTACTGCTGTTGCCCCGTCAAAGCCCACTCCATCAGACAGGGATAGGCGAATTCCCCTTGGGACGTGTAAGCTCCGTAATTGAAGTAAAACGTGGTGGTGGGATTGATATTGGTCGGCCAGCCAACCGGATACGCATCGCCGTTGAGATAGCCAATCTCCTGGTCGGCCGCATCTTTGAGCGCCGTCTTGAACTGCTGGACCACCGTCGGGTTGGTGGGCCGGTTCGTCGCCAGCAGGTAGGACATGAAATAGGACGCCAGCCAGATGTTGCCGCCGGAGTCCCCGATAAAGCCTCCAGCCTCCCAATTATAAGTGTTCTTTAACGCACTGGTGGTGGAGGCCAGGGAATTGATTACATTACTGGCGGTCGTGTCCCCGGTGAGCAAATACTTCTGGATCGAATAGTAGAGCTTGGCATCAGTTGGAATCCCGGAACCGACCGCGTTGTAGGCCGCATCCGCCCGTTGCTGCAGATTCGTGCTCATCGCGGCGTCGTAAGGTTTGATGAGCCGGGCCAGGTGCATGAAAAGCCCGGCCGCAAATCCGGTCGAGATCGGGACGTTGGTGAGGGTGCCATAGAGTTTGGGGTCTTGATCCAGGGGAATCCCAAAGTTTGGAAACCCTGAGGTCGAGTCACCCCAATGGACCGCGCCAGCGGGCTCGGTGCTGGTGCTCTGCATGTACTCCCAATACATCACACCCCATGAGGCCTCGTCCAGGATATCGGGTATGCCGTTGCCTTTGCCGACAATGTGAAAACTCGAATCGAATTTGTCGGGAATGTTGAACTGGTCATCGGTGAACAAATTCGGAAACGCTTCGTAAGTGGACATCAACACGATCGGCACCATCATGTGCCAAACCAGGCGATCCGCGTCTCCGCCATCGTGATACTCGCCATAATGCAATAGTTTGGGCTCGGTTCCTGTAACTACAACGTCATCCTGGCTGGGCGGCGCCTTGTTTAAGTCGTACACATTCGTGTGGCATGGGTTCAGCCGAATATCCGCCCACGCATACGGTTTCACGATCGGGCAACCGCACCGCTGATAATACAAACCCCGGAACGCCACATACGCCAGCCGACGCGAGAAATCCCCTCCCACGCCGAAGGGATAAGAGCAACCATACCCGTCCACGACAACCTGGTAAGGCCCGCCCTCTGGCACCCCCGACAGATCAATCCGATACACATAATCGCCCGAGGAGGTGTCCGGTTGGGCGGTGGCCACCGTTTGCAGCGTGCCATTCGTCACCTGCTCTCCGGTAAATTGATTGATCACCGTGTATGTCGGCAGGGGTCCGCTGATCTGCTTGGCTCCGCCGGTGCCCAGCCAGATGGCAAAGTTGGCGTAGCGCACGTGTGACAGGGCGCTGTAGCCGTTCTGATTGACCTTGATCGCTTCACAGAATATTTGCGTGTCGTCAAAGACAAAGTTCCTGCTGCCGTTCGGCGTCGACAATGTGTAGGCCATTCCATTGGTCAGCTTGGGCACGTGCAGGTAAATGTGATACTCAACGGCGTTCGCCTCGGTCACGAATTCATCAATCGAAGACACCGGTTGGCCGTTAAGCGTCCACAACGACAGATTGCTCGTATCGACCTGGTTGGTGTTAAATTGCGTGTCCGTAACGTCACCCCACCAGTTTGTATCTATGAAGAACGCCACAAGAACGGTGTCCGAGGCCGTGCGAATTTCCGCTATTGGAGGATACGCGTTGGTAGCAGTAACCGACGGGGTGGCGCTGACCTGGGCCGTATTGCCGCTCGTACCGAAGCGGTTCGTCGCATTCACCTCGTAGTAATACGTCGTCCCGTTGACCAAAGGGTAGTCCGTGTAACCGGTCGTAGTCACACTGGCGATGGGGCTGAAGCCACTGCCGTTTGTCGTCGAGCGCAGGACGTTGAAGTTGGTCGCGCCGGGCTCGGCGTTCCAAGTCAGCAGCACCAGGGCGTTGCCCGCCGTTGCCGCCAACCCCGTCGGGATCGTCGGCAAACCCATCGGGGCGGCGCTGGCGGGCGGGAACGAAAACAGGCTGACACCAGCGGAACCGGAAGCCGTCACCTCATAATAATAGGTTGTCCAGTCGGTCACGGCGGTGTCGGTGTAACTGGTGTTGGCGTTGCCATTGTTGGTGGCTATCGCGCTGTAGCCACTGCCGCTGGATGTCAAGCGATAGATGGTGTAGTTGGTCGCGACGCCCCCCGACGCATCATTCCATGACAACGCCACCTGGTTCAATTGACCCGCCGCCGTCACGTTTGTCGGAGCCGCCATGCCCGAAGCCGGCGTCAAGACCATCGCGGCCATCGCCATGTGGGTGGGCACTCCGCTGGCGCTGGCCGTGATGGTGCTCACGCCGGCGGAGAGATTGGTGATGTAGCCCATGGCCATCTGGACCACGCCGCCACCGGGAGCGGGTTGGAAGTTGAAGCCGACGGCGCCGCCGCTGCTGGCGGTATTGGTGACAATGTTCCCGCCGCCGCCATTGTAATTGACGCTCATCACCGCCGCCCACGAGGCATTCGCGGTGCTGGCCGGGGTGTTGATGGTAAGGCTTGAGGCCGTGGCGTTGCCGTTGCCGGCGGCGAAAGGAGCCGCGGACGTGGCAACGCCGCCAAGGGTATAGGTCTGCATGAACATCATGGTCGGGGTTGTTCCGTTCGTATAGAGGTCCGTGGCCGAAACCACACCCGTCCCCGGCGAGGGATTAAACAGGTAGAAGAGGTCGCAATCCGAATAGGTGTAAGCCCCTTCATTCTGCGAAACTGCCCGCATGAGAATCTGGGTGGTGCCGAGGGTGGCGTTGCTCCAGGTCATGAAGGAGGGCGACCCGTTGGTGGTGTCATATCCGTTGTTGTCCCACAACGCGGCCACCATGACGGTGGCGCCGGCGGTGACAGTGAAATGGTTGGCGATGGTCTGCACCCCGGCGCCGGTCACATTGGTCGAAAAAATCGAACCATCATGCAGGGCGATGGCGGCCCGGGCGTTGACGCACAATAGAAGCCCGATGATGGCCAGATCAAACCCCACGTTTTTGCCGATGGGTATCCTCATAAGATTTGGAGATTAATTTGAGTCCCGTCTTATCATCCGGGATTTCCCATTTGGTTTCTGTGCAACGACCAGCGTGGGGCTTTTTTGTGATTCTTAATCATTCTCTTCCCATTCCACAGATTTGCAAGGACTTTTTCAAGTCCTCCAACGGTTTTTCTCTGGCACAGGGGACGATTTGTCGCCAGTTGCGCCTTCCCTCACGCTTTTCCATGCCAACTGAAGACACGTCTTCCCTGGTTGCCATTGTTTTCATGCGAGTCCTTTCACTTTTCCCTTACCCGGATGCCGCTGCGGGCAATCTCAGCCGCCCAATCCCTTCCAGAATGGCCCGGAACAACTCTCGCGGCACCGCCACCTCCGCCATCTGGAGAACTATCTTCCGGGAATGGCGCACGACCTTCGCTGCGATCTTGATCGGTTTCTCCCACAACGTCGTCAACGTCCAGTGACGCATCGCTTGGGGCAATACCGCCTGCCGCAGGAAATGGCCCACGTGCAGGCCGGCACGAACAGTTGCAACCGCACCTGATTGTCCACAAAGTCGTGACAGGACACCCGAGGCGGGTGCGCTCCCCAACTTCGGTTTTCGGCCTAATAAATCGGCGCAGACCCTTGGGAGCGATAGAATTTTGTCGTCGTAGCCGGCGTGGTGTCCGTAAACCGCACCGTTCCCGTCACATCGGCTACCACCGACCCGGACACCGTGCTCCACGGGCCGGTAAGGTTGGTCGCCGATTGCAGGTAATAAGTCTGGTAGGGGATGCCGCCGAACTGGAGGACATAACCCCCGCTGCCGTTGGGAGATATGGAGGCGCCTTGGTAGAGGAACGGTTCCCCCTGCACGGGGCTCCAAACGCCGCTCTGCGCCAGCACCGGGTAAACGGCCGCCGGCCAGCCCTCGCTCTGATAATCGGTAAACTCACTCCATTGATAGTTTCCCACGTCATCGACCCACTCGCGTTCGCGCGGCAGCGACAAGGCGGCTGGAATTTGCGGCGGGATGTAGCTGTTGTTGTTCTGGCCCGGCCCATAAATGCTAATCCCCGGCTGCGGCCCGCCCCAGCCCTGGAGCTCGGCATAGTAGGATTCTCCTTGATGCGGATTATGAACGCGATTGAAGCCCATGCCCGTCATGTAACATTTGCCCAGGGGATTAAGGCCTTGGTCGTAATCCATCAGCACGCTGGCGGCGTTAATATACTTCTGTTGACCCGTCAAGGCCCAGGCCATCAAACACGGAAAGGCATACTCGCCCTGCGACGTCAGTGGACCGTGCGCATAGTTGTTTTGCGTGTAAGGATTGACATTCGTCGGCCAACCTACCGGGTAGGCATCGCCGTTGACATATCCCACTTGCCGGTCGGCGGCCATTTGGATGTAGGTCTTGAACTGCGAAACGAGATTCGGATCGGTCGGAAAGTTGGTCGCAATAATGTAGGACATGAACTCACTGGCCATCCAAATCTGGCTGTTGTTAAAGGCAAACCCGCTGGCCTCGTCGTCGTAAGTGTTGGTAATGGCCGCGGCCCGCCAGGCGACCGACTCGATGTTGTTGCTAGCGGTCAAGTCCCCGTCCCACAAATACTTCTGGACGTTGTAATAGAGCTGGTGCTGGAAGGTGGGATGCGACCCCGGCGCGTTGTAGGCCGCCACGGCGTCAGCCGCATAGACCGAGGCAAGCTGCGAGTCGTAGGGCTTGATCAGCCGCGCAAAGTTCATGAAGGCGCAGGCGGCCCAACTGCTCTCCCAACCCTGGTTCGTTATGGTGGAATAGACCAGGATGTCCTGGTCCCAGTTGATGCCCCAGGTGAGGGGTTCCTGGTTGGAAGCCGTGCCGTCGCCGACCACGCCGACCGGTTCGTTGGGCGTGCTTTGCAGGTTGGTAAATAACATCAGACCCCAATTCACCTCGTTGAGGACGTCGGGAATCCCATTGTAACCGCCGGTGATGTTGTAATTGGCATCGAAGGTGGCCGGGATGTTGAACTGATTGGTAGTGAAGGCGCCCGGAAACACCTCATAGGCTGTCATCAGGGCCATCGCCGGCTCCAGGCAGCAGGGATTTTTCTGCGTATCCCCGGCATCGTGATATCCACCATGCAAGAACAGTTTGGGACCGCTGGTGCTGACGTTGATCGAGGAACTGCTCGGAGCGTTCGGCGACTGGTTGTCGTAGATGTTGGTGTGACAGGGGTAGGGCCGGATATCCGCCCACGCATACGGTTTGACAATCGGGCAGCCACACCGCTGATAATACAACGCCCGGAACGCCACATACGCCAGCCGGTGCGAAAAGTCGCCGCCGACACCAAACGGATACGAGCTGCCGCAGCCGCTCACCACAATCCGGTACGGCCCGCCTGCCGGCACCCCCGACAGGTCAATCCGATACACATAATCTCCCGAAGAGGTGTCCGGCTGGGCCGTCGTCACCGTTTGCAGTGTCCCTGAAGCAACTTGTTGTCCGGTAAATGCGTTGATCACGGTGTAGTTGGGCAGCGGCCCGCTGATCTGGCTGGCCCCTCCCGTTCCAAGCCAGATGGCAAAATTGGCGTAGCGCGCCGTGGACAGGGCGCTGTAGCCGCTCTGATTGACTTTGATGGATTCACAGAGAATTTGGGAGTCCTGGAAGACAAAGCTGTTGGTGGAATAGGGCGTCACCAGGGTGTAGAACGTGCCATTGACCAACTGCGGCACCTGCAGGTAAATGTGGTATTCCACCGCCTTGGCCCCGGGCAATAACGACCCTTCGTCCTCGGTCACGAATTCACCGCTGATCGCCTGCACCGGCGTGCCGTTGAGCTTCCATGAGCCGGGGCTGCTGGTGGTCACCAGGTTGGTCGGATAGCTCACATTATACCACGGACCGCTCACGTTGGTGAAGGTAAAGAAGGCCACCAACTCGGTGGGCGAAGCGGTGCGGATTTCGGTGATGCCATTGTTTGCCTGGGCGGTGACGATTGTTACTGTGCCCGTGGCGCCGGTGAGCGTGTAATTCGCCGCTGCCGTGCCACCCAGCGTCAACCCGCTGAACGAAGTGATGGTCTGCACGCCCACGTTGGTGCTGGCAATGGTAACGCTGCCCGAGAGCGTCAAGTTGTCGCCGCCCACCAGGTTCGCCACCGAGAGGTCCGACGCCGGTACGGTGGTCGTAGTGGTTGAGCTATACATCGCCAAACCGCTCAACACCACCGGCAACGGATTGACCGTCATCGTCGTGCTCGTATTGGTCGCCGAGTTGAATCCAGGAGCGATGCCCGACATGTAGGTCACGGTATAAGGCGTCACGCTGGCGGGTATGCCCACGGCGTCGTAACTGATGCTGAAGTCGCCCGTCGAGTCGTAAACGCCCCCCGACTGGGCGATCCCGTCCACGCTCGCCGTCACCGCCGTGCCATTGGGCAGAAAGTTGGTGGTGGTGCCGACGGTGCCCGTCAGGAGCACATTGGCGCTGCCGTAGTTATTGGTGCGGTTGCTCAGGTTCGAAAACTGGGGCGTGACCGCATTGGTGTCGGCGCTCAGCAGCGGCGCGAAGACCGCGCTCGCCAGATCCATATTGCCGGGGCTTCCGGCTGCGGATGCCGTGATGGTGCTGGTGCCGGCGCTGAGATTGGTGATATAGCCCATGGCGCATTGCAGCCCGTTGGGACGGAAGTTATATCCCACTGCCACGCCGCTGCTGCACGTGTTGGTTATGTCGTTCCCTCCACCGCCATTGTAATTGACGCTGATCACCGCCGCCAGAGAGCCGTATGGTGTGCCGGGGTCTGTATTGACTGAAAGGTTTGTGGCAACTTGACCTATCCACGCCGTGGTGGGCGTGGCGTTCGTGTCAACGCCCGACAGCGTATACACCTGCATAAACATGGCCGTAGGGGCGGTCGCGTTCGTGTCCGTGCCTGAAACCACACCATTGCCCGGAGTGGGGTTCCAGAGGTAATAAAGGTCAGCCCATGTCCAAACGTAATGACCGGTATTCGCCGCTACCGCCCGCGTGAGTCGCTGCGTGGTTCCCAGGGTGGTGTTGCTCCACGTCATGAATGGCCCCGGGTCGGCGGTACCATTGTTATTGTCGTACAACGCGACCACCATCACGCTGGCTCCCGGCGTGACTGCAAAACCGTTGGTGCTGATCGTCGCTAATCCAGAAGCGCTTTGTACCGAGAACAGCCCGCCATCATGCACGGCGATACCGGCCGACGCGCTGCCGCACAGCAATAGTAGCCCGACCCCGGCGAGACCAAACATCAGGCTTTGAGTGATTTTTGTTCTTACAAGATTCGTGGGTGTTTTTGATTGTGTTTTCATTGCAGTGTTTTTTTTGATGAACTGAGGGTTCCGGGAGCGACCCCTTTCCTTTTTCTCCAACCCACCTCATTCGAACACCTCCAGCTCTTGAATTGCATGTCCCCATTGGGTGCCGCGTTCGGTGCCCAGGACGCGGACATGTCGGGCTTCCACCGGCGCAAACTTGATCTCGCTGGTGCCGCCTTTGCCTTGGGCCGTGTGGTAAACCTCGGTCCACGCCTGGCCATCCGTCGAAACCTGCACCGAAAAAGCCTTTGAGTAAGCCGCTTCCCAAAGGATGCGGACAAGGCTGACCTTGTGAACGGCGCCGAGATCAACGGCCAGCCAGGCTGGGTCGGTGAAGGCCGAAGACCAATACGTGGAGGCGTCACCATCCACGGCGTTGGCGGGCGCGTAAGCCGCCTCCTGAACCGACGAAGCCGTGGCCGTCTTGTGGAAGGCCAAACCGAACGAACTGTCATCCACAAGCTGGGTGTCACGCAGGCTCCGCACCGGTTTTCCATCCACTCCGGCCAGTTCGGCTTCCAAGGTGCAAGGCCCCGTCTGGGTCGGCCACTTCACCTCGAAATTCAGCGTGCTTTTGCCCCACGGCTCCAGGCGACATTCCTGTTTCATTTCCGTTTCCACATGCCCGCCGCGTTTCAGGCGCAGTATCACCGGACCGTGCCACGCTTTCTCCAAATCATTGATCACCACCACGGGGACCTGCGTCGGCTTCGAACCCGCCAGGATGCGTTCCTTGGTGAAATCAACCATCAAGCCGACGGGCGCAAATGCGTCCCGAACGTAGTGAAAGTACTCCGGCTCCCAGATGAGCCGCTTCACGTCCAGCCAGTGGTCGCTGGTCGGCTCATCCGGGCGTGAGTAGCCCAGCCCGCAGAATTCCAACACGCCGGCCGCCTGCCGACGGCAACGCCAGTATTCGGTTTCCGCAGCCAGCAATCGGGCGGCCAGCGGAAAGAGTTTGGACGGCGGCGCGTCTCTCCCGGCCAGATTGGCGTAGAGATTTCTGGTCACGCTCGTGGGCCTCCCATCGCGGGTGAGCCAAAGCCAGCCGTATTCGTTGATAACGTATGCATTCCGATTGTTCGGGTTGGAACAATCCCCGTCAGTCCAAGGCATCCCCACCGGGTCGGCTATGGCCTTGGCGAGGGTCGTGCGCGGATTGCCCCAGTGGTACGGGTGGGCTTCGCACTCGTCGGTCGGGGACATCAATGGACTCCAACCGTTGTCCCAGGGCCGATTCGATAAATCCAAGCCGCGCACCTGCATGAGGGCGGCACCGGTTTCGGTGGTCAGACTCTCGTTTTGCGCGTCCCAGATCACCACACACGCATGGTTCCACCGCTCCTGCATCCAGGCCGTGTATTCCCGCGCCAACTCATCCCGCTTCAGCTCCGCAGGCCAGTTTATGCGCTGGCCCCCTTCCCAGATGGGAAACTCATCTTCAATCAGAATTCCCTCCTCGTCCGCAATCCGATACCACAATTCGGGCGCGAAGCCGATAGAGTAACGCAGGGCATTCCAATGCATCTCTTTGAACCGCCGATGCAGCAGCCGTACCCAATCCTCCTGCCAGGGCAGCGCGGCCCGCTCCGTGTCTTCGAAAAACCGATATAACGCGACGTTGCTGCCGCGCAGGAAGTAGGGCTTGCCGTTCAAATAGGCCCGGCCGGGCGTATCTCCCTGGCGCGGCTCAAACCGGAATTCTCTCATGCCAAAACGGGCCTCAAAGCTGTCCGCCCCGCTGCTCACATCCAACGTGTAAAGAAACGGCTTTTCCGGCCACCAGAGCCGGCAATCGGCGATCGGAATGCGAACCTCAACCGTTTGGTCCGCGCTGGCGGCCAGCGACAGCAGCTCGCTCTCAATCCGCCCCACCACTTTGCCGGACTTTGCCTCACGCACCACGAACTTCAGCGTGGCGTCCGTGGGGCTTCCGGCATTGTGCACGAGTGCCACCACCCGCGCCTCTTTGGTGCTGATCTCAGGCGCCACCTGGACCTGCACAAGGTTCGGCGTGCCCGACAGTGCCAACTCAACGCTGTCGAACAATCCCGGGATGAAGCTCTTCTTCTCATAATCAAAGCCCGTCGGCACCGAAGGCGGCAAGGAAGCGCGTGAGGCGCCCACCCGGATGACCAGTTCGTTGGTCGCGCCACCGCCGCGCAATGCCCCACGCACGTCATAACAATTGGCTGTAAAACTCGCCAGGCTCTCCCCGACTTTGGTTCCGTTGAGATACACCGTCGAGCCGTAGGCCGCCTTGCGCACCAGCAGCGTGGCGACGGCCGGCACGTCGCCCTTGATGACAAACTCGCGCCGATACCAGTAGGAACGCTGCGCCAGGGCGGCATCCCCCGGCCCAAACAGGCGTTTGGTGGCCTTGAAGGCGTCCGGAGCAAAGGCCGGTTGCGCCAGATCCACCAGGCCGGGCACCGGAACTTTGCGGTCGAACTGGGCCGGCATCTGGTCCGCCTGCCCTTCAGTCAGTTGCCAGGTGCCATCCAGCGAGATAGTCC
>JBEKEJ010000049.1:0-15420 GCA_050013895.1 Verrucomicrobiota bacterium
GGACCGATCTTTCCGGGTCGGTGCAGCCCGATGCTTCAGGAATGGTACAATTCACCGATTCCAGCACGCCGGCCCCAGCGACGCGGTTCTACCGCAGCCGGGGCCAGGCACCGATTTACTAGCCCTGAAACAAGCGAGTTTGAGAAATCGGATGGGGGCAGTGCGGGTCGGTGACGAATTTGGACTGGGATTTTTCACGAGTTGATTGTCTTCAGTCAAACACGGGGGCGCGTGCGGCCGGCATGCCTCTTTCGAACGCAACTTTGAAGTTTTTGATGGTGTTTTCCGCTGTCGGCGGCGACAACGCGTCCGGTTTTCCGTTGGGCGATTTTCGGCTTGGGCGGGAAGCCGGAAAACTCCTTCCGGCGGAATTACATCTGCATCACGTTGACTCCGTTCTCCAATTGCTCGATCACGTTCTCCTGATCGCACCGGTCGTTAACCAGACCCACGAGCTGTTCCACGCTCAGCCCTCAGTTTTGACTGTGTGCGCGGCATTCCCGAAAAGCAACGGCATGAACTCGCCCAGGTACCTTCGCCACACCAGCCAATTGTGGGTTCCAGCGGTCACAACGAAGGTGTGTGAAATGCCTTTCTGGTTCAGAGCAGCATCCAAGTTTTGCGAGTGCGCCAGAAGTCCATCATCCTTGCCGCAGGCAAACCACAGCAGTTTCAAGTTGTTTTTTGGGTCCGAAAATGCCGTAGCCACCCGATCCTCGGCATCGGGGAGATAACTGCTCATCCCGCCCACCCAGGCAAAGAGCTCGCGATGTGTCAGACCCGCCGTCAGCGCCTGTCCTCCGCCCATGGACAAACCAATGACGGCCCGGTTGTCGCGATTGGCTTTCACACGGTAGGTGGATTCGATCAGGGGAATCACGTCCTCGACCAACTCCTGGCAAAACGCGTCCAAGTTCGCCGGCATGGCATTCGTATCGGAAGCGCTGGCTTCAATCGGGTGCCCGTCCGGCATCACAATGATCATCGGCTTCGCTTCCCGGCGCGCGAGCAGGTTGTCCGCGACGAAATTCGCGCGGCCCGTTTCTGTCCAGGCCGAGTCGTTGTCGGTCCTCCCGTGGAACAGATACAGCACGGGATATTTGGTGGATGACTTTTCGTAGCCGGGCGGGGTGTAAACATGGAGCCGCCGTGTGGCGGACATGGATTTGGAATAGTAAACCTGCACGTGAACGGTGCCGTGCGGCACGCGCTGATTCTCCCACAACTGCGGCGGCTGGCTTGGAATCTCAAAGAGGCTGGAATGCGGAAACCTCAGCGGCTTTGCCCACATGTTGTTCGGATCGCACACGGCCACCCCGTCCAGATTGAAGCTGTAATCATAGATGTCGGGCGCCAGCGGTCCCACGGTCGCGGTCCAGACACCCTGTTCATCCTTGATCGCAGGGATCACATTGGTTCCCCATTCGCCACGCACCGTCACTTGCTGCACGTTAGTGGCAGCCAATCGGAAAGTCACCGTCCGGTCTGGGTGAACTTCGGGCGACAGGATGGCTGTCGGCGGCCGCTGAGTGGGAGCATTGGCCGATGCACCGCCCGCTCCCGCGGGGCCAGTGGTTTAGGCTGGAAGTTCGGGGAGCAACAGAGTGGAAGCGAAGAACAGGGTGGTCATTTTCATAGTTGGTTTGCTGACTCCTACACTCTGCGTTCAGGCTGTTCAAGGAGAAAATCTGGTTGTGCAACGTTACTGTGTCGCCGAATTCTCGCTGGCTCCCCAAACGCCAATCAATTCCTCAACTGCCCAAAGCCCGGTCCAGCGACGAGACATCAAGACCGACCTCGCCTGGCGGCACAAGTTCAACGATCAGTTCGCCGCGACACTCAGCTTCACGCTTTGCGTCGGCGACCGGGAAAAACCGGTAAACCGGGATGATTGGATTTACACGCCGAATATCGGGCTGACTCCGTCAAGCCCTGACTTCAATTCCGCCTTCGCCTTTCGTTCAGATTGCAGCCGATGGCCCATGGACAGCTTTTCTCTTTTGTTATCAACGCCTTAGGCAATGGCCAACATTGTGAACAAGTCCAACAACATAATCGTTGACTTACGTTTATGATATTGTAGGATTTGTGCATGAATGTATTAACGAAGCCCGAAACGGTTTACTTTTCGATCAAGGGCCAGGTGGTCATTCCCCGCCGCCTGCGCCGGGAATTTGAGATCGAGGATGGCACCAGGGCCACGGTCGTCGCCACGCCCGAGGGCATTCTGCTCAAACCCATCACCCGCACCTACATCAAAAGCCTGCGCGGTTCCCTGAAAGGCACCAAGGCGATGGAGGTCTTCCAGGCGGAACGAATGCGCGAAAGGGAACTGTAATGGCCACCAAGATACTGGACAGTTGGGCGCTCATGGCGCTTTTCAACGAGGAATCCGCCGCTGACGGGGTGGAGAAGCTGCTGTCACAGGCCGCTGCCGACCGGCACAAGCTGTTGATGAGTGTGGTGAACTGGGGCGAGATTTATTATTCCGTGATGCGCGGCGCATCACCGGAAATGGCCGAACAAAAAGCCAGGGAGATTGCCGCCATGCCCATTGAGATTGTCCCCGCCGACCTGCATCAAACCCATCAAGCCGCCATTTTCAAGGCCACGAGGAAAATGTCCTACGCCGACTGCTTTGGCGCGGCGCTGGCCAAAATCAAAAACGCCGAATTTGTCACCGGCGACCCCGAATTCAAACCGCTCCAAAAAGAAATCAAAATCAACTGGTTGAAATAGCCGGCACGCCGGCTTCTCAACCGGGCTCATACAATCACGAAATCTCGGGAATACCTAACTCTCTCAAGTAATTGACAGTCGAATCGTAAAACGTTGGCGAACGAGTCGGGTCGGCAGTATCGCCGGGCGGAACGAAAACAACCATGCCTTGCCTCGCGCGGGTAAGAAGCACCCGGTAAGCGTTTCGGAGATAAACTCGGTTGTGGGGGGTTCCCGGGGCGTGGCCCCGGGCTATTTTCTGTCAGCCTTACAGGCTTTCAATTGGTGTCAATTCGTGAAATTCGTATGAAAAGTTTTTGCGCCTTTTCCGCCTCCGAAGCAACGGATGTTGTTTGTTTGCCAAAATAAGTGGGGGTGGCCGCGCCGCTCCAATCTATTCTAATTCCAGAGCCGTCGGCGATGAGGAAGGCCGGTTGGATTTCGCCGTCATAATGGCCGTTTCAACGCCGCGAAAATTTGATTTTTTCAATAAAATGAACACAAGACCGAAACTAACGCTGGACGCCAATGAAGGCGTTGCCCACGTCGCCTACCGCCTCAACGAGGTCATGGCCATCTACCCCATCACGCCGTCATCCCCCATGGCCGAATTCTGCGATCAATGGGCGTCGGAAAATAAAAAGAACCTCTGGGGCACCATCCCGTCCATCGTGGAATTGCAAAGCGAAGGCGGCGCGGTCGGCGCCGTCCACGGCATGTTGCAGACCGGCTCCATGGCCACCACGTTCACGGCGTCACAGGGCCTGTTGCTGATGATTCCCAACATGTTCAAGATCGCGGGCGAGCTGCTGCCCACGGTCTTCCACGTCACCGCCCGCGCCATCGCGACCCACGCGCTCTCCATTTTTGGCGATCACAGCGACATCATGGCCATGCGCTCGACCGGCTGGGCGATGCTCGGGTCGGCCAGCGTGCAGGAGGCCCCGGACTTCGCGCTGATTGCGCAGGCGGCCACGCTGCGCTCGCGGATTCCGTTCGTGCATTTCTTCGACGGCTTCCGCACCTCGCACGAGGTGCAGAAGATTGAAATGCTGACCGAGGCCGATTTGCGCGCGCTGATTGACGACAAGCTGATGGCTGAAAATCGCTCGCGGGCGATGTCCCCCGATCATCCGGTGCTGCGCGGCACGGCGCAGAACGCGGACGCGTTCTTCCAGGCGCGCGAGGCGTGCAATCCGTTTTACGCCGCCTGCCCGAACATCGTGCAACAGGCGATGGACGATTTCGCGAAGCAGGTCGGCCGCGCCTACAAACTGTTTGAATACGTCGGTGCGCCGGACGCGGAACACGTGATTGTGCTCATGGGTTCGGGCTGCGAAGCGGTCCATGAAACGGTCGAGAATTTAAACCAGCGCGGCGCGAAACTCGGCGTGGTCAAGGTGCGGCTGTATCGGCCTTTCGACGGCAAGCGATTTGTGGAAGCGCTGCCGCGGTCGGTCAAGGCCGTCGCGGTTCTGGATCGCACCAAGGAACCGGGCGCGGCGGGCGAACCGCTGTATCAGGATTGCGTGTCGGCGATTCTCGAAGGCATGGCCAACGGCTGGGGACATTTGAAAGCGCTGCCCAGAATCGTCGGCGGCCGCTACGGTTTGTCCTCCAAGGAATTCACGCCGGCCATGGTCAAGGCCGTGTTCGACAATCTGGCCGCCGCCAAGCCGAAAAACCATTTCACCGTCGGCATCACCGACGACGTTTCCCATACCAGCCTGCCGGTGGATTACGAATTTTCCACCGAACCCGACAACGTGATTCGCGCGTTGTTTTACGGCCTGGGCGCGGACGGCACGGTGGGCGCGAACAAGAATTCCATCAAGATCATCGGCGAAGGCACCGAAAATTTCGCGCAGGGTTACTTTGTCTATGATTCCAAGAAATCCGGCAGCATGACCGTGTCGCATCTGCGGTTCGGGCCGGAGCCGATTCGTTCCACCTACCTCATCACCCGCGCCCAATTCGTGGCCTGTCATCAGCCGATGTTCCTTGAGAAATACGACATGGCCAAATCGCTGGTGGCCGGCGGCATTTTCCTGCTCAACACGCCTTACTCGAAGGACGAAATCTGGTCCAAACTGCCGACGACGTTGCAGGAATCGCTCATCGCCCGGAAGGCGAAGTTTTACGTGATTGACGCGACGAAGGTGGCGCGTGACAGCGGCATGGGCGGGCGCATCAACACCATAATGCAGGTTTGTTTCTTTGCGCTGTCCGGCGTTTTGCCTCGTGAAAAAGCCATCGAATCCATCAAGTATTCCATCAAGAAAACCTACGGCAAGAAGGGTGAGGAAGTCGTCGCTATGAACCTCAAGGCCGTGGACAACACGCTGGAGCATTTGCACGAAGTGGCGGTGCCGAACCGTGTGAACGGCAGCGGCGGTTTGCTCCCGCCCATCTCCCTGAACGCGCCGAAGTTCGTGCAGGAAGTGCTCGGCCGCCTCGCCGTGAGCGAAGGCGATGTTTTGCCGGTGAGCGCGTTTCCGGCGGACGGCACGTTCCCGACCGCCACCGCGCAATACGAAAAGCGCAACCTCGCGCTCGACATCCCGGTCTGGGACGAAAAAGTCTGCATCCAATGCCTGAAATGCGTCGCCATCTGCCCGCACGCGACCATCCGCGCCAAGGTCTATGAACCGGCGGCGCTCAACGGCGCGCCCGCCACTTTCAAGAGCACGGACAGCCGGAATCCGGAGTTCAAGGGCTGGAAATTCACGCTGCAGGTCGCGGCGGAGGATTGCACCGGCTGCTCGTTGTGCGTGGACATTTGCCCGGCCCGCAACAAAACGGAGACAAAACTCAAGGCCATCAACATGCGGACCCAGGCGCCGCTGCGATTGCCGGAGCGCGAGAACTGGAATTTCTTCCTCAGCTTGCCCGAATTGGACCGGCGCAAAGTCAAAACCACGCAACTGCGCCAGCAACAACTCATGCGGCCGTTGTTCGAATTCAGCGGCGCGTGCGCCGGCTGCGGCGAGACGCCCTACATCAAAATGCTGTCGCAACTGTTTGGCGACCGCGCGGTGATGGCGAATGCCACCGGCTGTTCCTCGATTTACGGCGGCAACATGCCGACGACGCCCTATTGCGTGGACAAAAGCGGGCGCGGGCCGGCGTGGTGCAATTCGCTGTTCGAGGACAACGCGGAATTCGGCCTCGGTTTCCGCGTTTCGATTGACAAGCAGAAGGAATTCGCGACCGAACTGGCCAAGAAACTCGCGCCGCAACTGGGCGACGACCTCGTGACCGGCATCGTGAACGCCAATCAATGCGACGAAGCCGGCATCTACGAGCAACGCGAGCGCGTGGCCGCGTTGAAACAAAAATTGACGAAGCTCGATTCGCCGGAGGCGAAACTGCTGCTCGGCCTCGCCGATCAATTGGTGCGTAAGAGCGTGTGGATTGTCGGCGGCGACGGCTGGGCCTACGACATCGGTTACGGCGGACTGGACCACGTTCTGGCCACCGGGCGCGACGTCAATGTGCTCGTGCTCGACACGGAAGTTTATTCCAACACCGGCGGACAGATGTCCAAATCCACGCCGCGCGGGGCGGTGGCGAAGTTCGCCGCCGGCGGCAAGGTGATGGGCAAGAAAGACCTCGGACTGATTGCCATGACGTATGGCCACATCTACGTGGCGAGCGTGGCGCTGGGCGCAAAGGACGAGCAGGCGTTGCGGGCGTTCGTGGAGGCCGAATCCTATCCCGGACCGTCGCTCATCATCGCCTACAGCCATTGCATCGCGCACGGCATCGCGGTGGACATGGGCGTCGGCGCGCGACAGCAAAAGCTCGCCGTGGATACCGGCCAATGGCTGCTCTACCGGTTCGACCCGCGGCG
Organism: Verrucomicrobiota bacterium; assembly: GCA_050013895.1. Lineage (GTDB taxonomy): Bacteria > Verrucomicrobiota > Verrucomicrobiia > Limisphaerales > UBA11358 > UBA11358. Next base: position 6,572 of record JBEKEJ010000049.1, read on the forward strand.
CGCCGCGGCCGGCGAGAATCCGCTGCAACTGGATTCCCAGGCGGCCAAAGCCAAACTGCAGGATTATCTGCTGACGGAAAACCGTTTCAAGATGCTCACCAAGAGCAAACCGGAGGAAGCGAAGAAGCTCTTTGCCCAAGCCCAGGTGGATGCCGATCGCCGTTGGAAATTCTATCAATTTCTGTCCGGCCGCGATACCAAGGCCGGCAACGGCGCGCCTGCCGCCGCGTCGCCAACACCGGCTGCCACCGTGGATCAACAACCCTAGGCCAAATTATGATTTACGATTGCCGATTGGCGGTTGAAGATGCGAAAGGCGGACCGGCGCGTAAATCTTAAATCATAAATCATAAATCCCATGAATCTGACGACCACCTATCTCGGCCTGAAACTGCGGACGCCGCTCGTCGTGTCGGCCTCGCCGCTGTCGGAGGAAATTGACAACCTCAAACGCATGGAAGACGCCGGCGCGGCGGCAGTGGTGCTTTACTCGCTGTTCGAAGAGCAACTGCGCCAGGACCGCGCCGAACTGGCGCATCATCTGGAGCAAGGCACCGAAAGTTTCGCGGAATCGCTCACTTATTTTCCCGAGCCGCAGGAATTTCATCTTGGGCCGGAGGAATATCTCAAGCACATCGCCAAGGCAAAGAAGGCGACGCGCCTCCCCATTATCGCCAGCCTGAACGGTTCCTCCGCCGGCGGCTGGACGCAATACGCCAAGCTCATCCAGCAGGCCGGCGCGGACGCGCTGGAACTGAACATTTATTACATCCCGACCGATTTCAACCTGTCGGGGACGGCGGTGGAACAAACCTATCTGGACATTCTCAAGGCGGTGAAATCAGAAGTGACCATTCCCGTCGCCGTCAAGCTCAGCCCGTTCTTCAGCAATTTTGCGAACATGGCGAAACGGCTCGACGACGCGGGCGCAAACGGGCTGGTGATGTTCAACCGGTTTTATCAGCCGGACATTGACCTCGAAACGCTGGAAGTGAAACCGAACATCCTGCTGAGCACGCCGATGGCCATGCGCGTGCCGTTGCGGTGGATTGCGATTCTTTACGGGCACATCCGCGCGAACCTGGCCGCGACCAGCGGTATCCATCGCGCGTCCGATGTGTTGAAGATGCTCATGGCGGGCGCCGACGTGACGATGTTTTGCTCGGTGTTGATCCGGCACGGCGTCCGGCAGATCAGCACGATTGAGCGCGATCTCGTCGCGTGGCTGGAAGAGCACGAATACGAGTCCGTGTCGCAGCTCAAAGGCAGTCTCAGCCAGAAGAACTGTCCCGCGCCCGGCGAGTTTGAACGCGCGCAATACATGCGGGCCATTTCCAATTATCCCGTGCCGACGGTGAACTGATAATTGCGGGTTCCGAATTCCGCAATTTCAGCGTCTTCAACTCCTAACTTGCAACCCTCAACCGGCGTCAACCGCGGATGACGCGGATTGCAGCGCCGGAAGGCGCGGGAGAGCCTGGCCCGCGGTGAAACCGCGGGACCAAAGTGAACCGAATCCAAAAGCCCCGGCAGGGGGAAGAAACGGGTGATTCCATCTCCCGCGGAATCCGCCGTCCGACGCGGCCGCTTCATTTGGGCTTTGAATGTGCCGGGGTTTTCCCTATGCTGGATGCCATGAGCAAATTCAGGAATCCAGCCACGGGCGAGGGATATCTCGGCGAAATCATGGTTCACAAAATCTCCCGCGCGGTGGGCATCGTGGACAACGTGGTTGAAGCCAAGGAGGGGTGGCCGCCGCAGATTACCCTGAAATTGAAGGATGGCTCCTTCAAAAAGGGCAAGCTGAGCGATTTCCGGGAGCCGCACGTCGCCGAACGGGAGCCTATCTCCCCCTCATAACCGCGGATGACGGCCTTTGATGCCATGCCTGCATTCGCAATTCTGACCTTTACGATTTATCGCGATTAAGCTTGTGCACCTTGGGTGCGGGTGTAAGGTTGAATTGCTAACGGAGCATCGTTTACCAGGTGTCCGACGGCCCCTCGTTTGGGGGTTTTCCCTCTCCTCTTATTCCCTGCACTGCAAGGCCCGAGCCGCATCAGCAGCCCGGAATCGTCCAAGGTCAGGAACAGAAAGAACATCATCATGACAATAAACACAGGAAGGAATCCGTCCCCCGGTTCCCGCGAAAGGGGTGCCACGAAAGCAACGCAAGCTGCGGTTGCTGTCGCTTTTTTGCAAAATCCGCAAAAGAAGGCCAAAGCGGCTCCATCCGAGGCCGAAATCAGCATGAAGGCCTACGAAATTTGGCTGTCGCAAGGGCAGAAACACGGCCATGACCAGGAACATTGGTTCCAGGCTGAAATGCAGTTGAGGGCCGCGTAAACGATGTTGCGCCTCACGCGGCAGGCCGCAAAAAGACCGTTCGATTGCAAATTGCGAAGTACCGCCTTCGCCTAGGCTCGCGCCTGCGCCTGTAACCGGGATTTGACGCGATAAGTTTGCCGCTACAGGTCCGTCTTCACATTATTTCGACGCGACAGAGAATGTGGAATGGAGAATGCGGACTGAATTGCAGCGGCAGGGGAATCGGGGACGGGAAAACATTGAATACCGAGCATTCAACGGGAAGCGTGGGACCGGAGAATCAGAGCATAACGGCATTGATTGTGGAAGGCGGAGCCATGCGCGGGGCGTGGGCGGCAGGGGTGCTTGCCTTTCTGCATGAAACCGGACGTCGGCAATACGATCTCGTCTATGCGGCTTCGTCCGGCGCCTGTTCGGCGGCTTATTTTGTCGCCGGCCTGTGGGAACCGGGCCTGACCATCTGGCGCGAACTGGCCAGCAAGGTGGTGCGCAAAACCAATTTTCTCCACCGTAAACCCGTCATTGACTTGGCCTACCTCGTGGACCATGTCATCCGAAAACACGTTCCGCTTTCGGTCGAGGCGCTGCAAAAGGCGCCCACCCGCTTCTTCATTGTGCTCACGGACTGTCATACCGGCGGACCGGTTTATTTCCACGTTTGCGATGACCGGGTTTTCGCCGCCCTCCGCGCCACCGCCTCCCTGGCCCTGGCGACGCGCGGGTATGATTTTGTGGACGGCCATCCGTATGCCGACGGCGGGGTGGCGGACCCCATTCCCGTCCGGCGCGCGATTGCGGATGGCGCAACGGATATTACAGTGGTGCTCACGCACAAACTGACGTTCCGGCTCAAGTCGAAACCGCGCTGGCTGGGGCGGGTTGCCTACCCGGAATTTCCCCGGGTGGCCCGGGTCTGGACGGCCCGGCAAAATGTGAATTATAACGCCGCGCTCGAACTGATAAAGCATCCGCCGGCGGGCGTGCGCATCCGGGTGTTCAGCCCGCTTCGACGGCTGCCCGTGGGTTCCTTTACCATCGAGCCGAAACGAATCGAGGCCGCCCTCATACTGGGACACGACGAGGCATTGGAACAGGCGAAGGCGCCGGAAAGTTGAGAGTTGATCCGTCTTCGCCAAGGCTGCGACGAAACAGTGAGAAACATCGAACATCTAATCTCGAACGCCGAACATCGAACGCGAAAGACAACCGCCTTCATCGGACTTCGGCACGCCGAGGGGACGAGTGCGAGAACCAACCTTCGCACGAATGCTTCGGCCCGGCAGGCGAGGACGGACCCGCTTTCCCCGGAATGGATTAAAAAACTTCCGCCTTCAGACCGGCCACCTGGCGCACGGTATGCGCGATCTGCGACAGCGTCTTCAACGGCAGATGTCCGCATTCGGCGTGCGACATCGGCCGCGCCGCGGAGTAGATCTGCACCAGCGATATCTGCGCGCCATCCGCCTTCAATTCCTTGAGCCGCCGGGCATATTGCTCAATCTCTTCCAGCGGCGGTTCCTCGCCGTTGATGGCCGGGAACAGGCTTTGAATGATCACCGGACGTTGCCGCGCCAGCGACAGGATGTTCTTCGACACTTTCTCCAGCGATACGCTGCCACGGTTCACCCGGTTCAAAAAAGCCTGCGTGCCGCCGTCGAGCTTCGTCCAAATCTCATCGGATTTGGTGAGGTGTTTCAGTCCTTCCTGCACCTGCGGACGATCGAGGCCGGTCGCGTTCGTAATCAACACGATTTTGAAAAACGGGTTCCCGCCCAGCGCCCGGACGCGCACGACGGCCTGCACGGCTTCGGTGAAATTGGGCGACAGCGTCGGCTCGCCGTCACCGCTCAAAGCGACGTGGCGCAGTTGCAGCAATTCGTCCGGCAACGTCTGGTAAGCAGGGCGCTCGCGCAACCGTCCCTGATGGACAAACGCAAGCGTCCGGCGCAGTTCATCACCCATGACGTCCACGTCCAGCACCGTTTCGCGCGGCGCCGTGCGGCGGTCCACCTCGCAATAAACGCAGTCGTAATCGCAGCGTTCGTCAGGGTTCATGTTCACCCCCAGCGACAGGCCGTGGGCGCGCGGGGAGATGACCACGTAAACGAAACGGTTGTTCAGAAAATCTCGCGGCCGGTCAAAGGCCGTTTCCCGCACAGCGGCGTGATGCGCGGAGGCGGGCTGTTTTTTGTCCGACCCGTTCGCGGGCGCTGCTTTGGCATTAAGTTCTTCCACAATTCTCACACGGCACGTTAAGCGCATCACGAATTGGCTACTACACGGTTATTGTCAAAGTCTTGACATGCCTTGCTTGGCCCAACAGCGGGATCCCATCGGGGATTTGCTGGCTAATGGAACAGCCGTGCGCAACTTCCCCAAATTTTGGCAATGAAAGAACATTTCTTGTCAATTCATGCGTCCCGGCTGGAGAATCGCGGACGCCTGTCGTAACCTGCATGCATGAACGTAAAGCATGCTCCAACCATCAAACGCGACCGGGCCGCCTGGCTCAAGGGCGGCGAGGCGCTGTGCGCAAGCCTGCCGTCCAAGCCGGCCGGACGGGTTTGGCGGCTGGTATTGTTGGGCCCGCCGGGCGTCGGCAAGGGCACGCAGGCGGAGCTGTTGTCCGAGCGCCTGGGCGCCTGCCAGTTGTCCACCGGTGATGTTTTCCGCGCGGCCAAGTGCCTTGCGGAAGGCGATCGTTCCCCCGCTCTGGAGGCTGCCCTGCATTACATGGTTCGCGGTGATTTGGTGCCCGACGAAACCGTGCTTGGGATTGTGCAGGAACGCGTGCGCTGTCTGCGCTGCTGCGGCGGCTTCCTGCTGGACGGTTTTCCCCGCACTGTGGCCCAGGCTCAAGCGTTGGCAAACCTGTTGGAAACAGAAAATGTGCCGTTGACCACCGTGCTCAATTACGAACTCCCCATTGACCAGATCGTGGCCCGGCTTTCAGGCCGGCGCACCTGCTCCAAGTGCAAGGCGGTTTTCCACGTGACAACCATGCCGCCACGCGTGAAGGGCGTCTGCGATCATTGCGGGGGGGAACTGATTCAGCGCGAAGATGATCGGCCCGAATCCGTCCGCGTGCGGATGGAGGCTTACGAAAAAAGCACCCGGCCGCTGATTGATTTCTACCAAAAACGCGGATTGCTGGTTACGATCAAGGCGGAAGGTTCGCCTGAAGAAATCTACCAGCGCACGCGCGCGCTCGCCCTGGCGCAATAGCGCATTCAACAAATCCTGGGCAACTGCTCGCCGCCGGGCATGTCGAGAATCCGGCTCACGCCAATCGCGCTTCTCAGCGTGACCAGCGGCGCGGAACTTTCGGTCACCTTGCCAATAATCGCCGACCCCTCTCCAACGGCGTGCCGTCCCATGATTTGCAACGCGCGTTCGGCGTCCCGGATCGCAATGAACGCGGCAAAACGGCCTTCGCACGCCACGTGCAACGGGTCGAGCCCGAGCATTTCGCAGGCGGCATGAACATCCTCGCGCACCGGCACGGATTTTTCCACGATTTCGATGCGCACCCCCGACGCTTCGGCGATTTCGTTGAGCGCGCTCGCCAAACCGCCGCGCGTGAGGTCGCGCAGACAATGAATTTCGATCCCGGCTTGGAGCAGCTCCAAAACCATTTCGTGAACGGGCGCGGAATCGCTTTCGATGGCGCTCTCGAATTGCAGCCCTTCGCGCACGGCCATGATGGCCATGCCGTGCCGTCCCAAATCACCGCTCACCAGCACGGCATCGCCGGGCCGGACACCTTGGGGCGCGATGACGAGCGGGTGCTCGACGACGCCGATGCCGGCGGTGTTGATGAACAGACCGTCGCCCTTGCCTTTGTCCACGACTTTGGTGTCGCCGGTGACGATCCGCACGCCGCAACGTTGCACCGCGTCGCGCATCGAGCAGACGACCTGCCAGAGCGTGTCCATCGGCAGGCCTTCCTCGATGATAAACGCGGCGCTGAGGCAAACCGGCCGGGCGCCGCTCATGGCGAGGTCGTTCACCGTGCCGTGCACAGCCATCGAACCGATGTCGCCACCGGGAAAAAACAACGGACGCACGACGTAGGAATCGGTCGTGAACGCGAGTCTTTTGCCGGTCCATTCCATCACCGCCGAATCGTGCCGGGTTTCGAGCAGTGGATTGCGGAACGCGGTCAGGAACATTTTGCCGATAAGCTGATGCATCAGCTTCCCGCCGCCGCCATGCGCGAGCAACACGTGCGGATATTGCGAGATGGGGAGGGGACAGGATGGCGCGAAGTTTTTGTTTGGTTCCATGAATCTACCTGTTATTTACGATTTACAATTTACGATTTACGCGGCGGTTCCAAATTCGAAGATGATTCGTAAATCGTAAATCGCATATCGTAAATTAAAATCGCCGGTACCGGTAATACGCCGCGCACGCCCCCTCGGATGACACCATGGTCGCACCGAGTGGATGTTCCGGCGTGCAGCGTGTGCCGAAGGCCGGGCATTCGTGCGGTTTGATTTGTCCCTGCAAGACCAGCCCGCTTAGGCATTCGGTGGGTTCTGCCACGCAATGGTCCACGAGGCCGAATTTCTTTTCGGCGTCGAACATGGCGTAGGCATCGTTCAAACCGAGGCCGCTTTGCGGAATTTCCCCGACACCGCGCCATTTGCGCGGCACGACCTTGAAAACCTTGCGGATGAGTTCCTGCGCGGGCTGGTTGCCTTCCCGGCGCACCGAGCGGGTGTATTGATTTTCGACCTCGGCGCGGCCGGATTCCAATTGCTGCACGACCATCAGCACGCCCTGCAAAATGTCCAGCGGCTCGAAACCGGTGACGACAATCGGCACGTGATATTTCGCCGCGATGGGCACGTATTCTTCGTAGCCCATCACCGTGCAAACGTGGCCGGCGGCGAGAAAACCCCGCACTTTGCAGTTCGGCGACGACAGCAACGCCTCCATCGCCGGCGGCACGAGCACGTGCGAGATGAGCATGGAAAAATTCTTCAACCCTTTTTGCGTCGCCTGATAGATCGCCATGGCCGTTGCCGGCGCGGTGGTCTCAAAACCGACGCCGAAGAAAACGATTTCCCTGGCCGGGTTTTGTTCCGCAATTTTCACGGCGTCGAGCGGCGAATAAACGATGCGCACGTCGCCGCCTCTGGCTTTGACCGAAAGCAGATCGGTTGTGCTGCCCGGCACGCGGAGCATGTCGCCGAACGAGGTGAAAATGACGTCAGGCCGCGCGGCGATTTCGAGCGCCTTGTCTATCATTTCCAGCGGCGTCACGCACACCGGACAGCCCGGCCCGTGAATGAGCGTGATTTGTCCGGGCAACAGTTCGTCAATGCCGAACTTCACAATGGCGTGCGTCTGGCCGCCGCAGACTTCCATGATGTTCCACGGCCGGGTCGTCAGGCGGTGGATTTCCCGCGCGAATCGCCGCGCGCGTTCACCATCCCGATATTCGTCGAGGTATTTCATCTTTTGCCCCGGCCGGGCGATGCGCCGGCACCGTTGTCTCCCAACTCGCCCAACTCCTCCATCTGTTTCAGATACTCGAAAACCTTGTGCGCCTCATCTTCGTCAACCCGGCTGAGGGCGAAGCCGACGTGGACAATGACATAATCGCCGATCCTGGCTTCCGGCACGTAGGCAAGGCACGCCTCCTTGAGAATGCCGCCAAAATTGATTTTGCCTGTGCGCGACAACGGATCGTCGCCGCTGATGCTTTCAATTTTTCCTGGAATGGCCAGACACATGTTCCTTCAATCTAACCGTTTATGCGGCGTGCGGCAATGACTTGTCCCAAGGCAATCCCGCCGTCGTTCGGGGGCACGCGCTGATGCCAATACGGATGGAAACCCTCCGCCTGCAAACGCCGCACCGCGCGCTCCGTCAGATAACGATTCTGAAAACAGCCGCCGGAAAGCACCACCCGGTTTTGACCGGCACGTTTGGCGACGGCGACGATGGCCTCGGCCAGGCTGTTGTGAAACTTTGCGGAAATGACGCCGCTAGAAATATTGCGATCAACGTCGGCAAGGATTTCCAGGATCATTGATGACCAGTCGAGAACGCATGATGCATGAGGCATGAGGCGTGAAGAACCTCTTGCACGGTTAGCAGTACTTTCAATCGGCAATCGGCAATCGGCAATCGGCAATGGGTAAACTTCGTCGGTTTTGACTCCCTCCAGCGCGAATTCCAGTTCCATGGCAGCCTGGCCTTCGAACCGGATTTGCTGGCGGAGATTGACGAGTGAGGCAACGGCGTCAAACAATCGTCCCACGCTGGAAGTGAGAGGCGAGTTCAATTGTTTGGCCAGCATGGTTCTCAGCGCGGCCAGTTCCCGAGCCGAAAACACATATGCAAACTTTTGCTTCACCTGAAGCAAAAGTTTGTCATGGTGGCCGGACAACTCATGGAGCAATCCGAGGGCGGTTCGGCGCGGTTCCTTGACCGCCTTATCGCCACCCGGCAGTCGAAACGGGCGTAAATGCGCGATGCGTTCGATGGATTTATCGGCGACGAGGAAG
>JBEKEJ010000050.1:0-15117 GCA_050013895.1 Verrucomicrobiota bacterium
ATCATAAGGGCATTTTTCCTGCGCCAAAAGCCAGCGCGTCAGTTCCACACCGGAGCGGCCGAGCCAATACAGCTGCGTCTCCGAATTTGCGTTAAACGCGAGGCGGGTCTCCACTTTCATTGTCAGGGCGAAACCCGCCGCCAGAGCGGACAGCACCAAAATCGCAATCAACGCGATGATGAGCGCAATGCCGTCGGAGCTGTGGGCAGGGCGGATTTTCATCAGGGTCGGCGCGGGTTGGGAAGGATTGCGCCGTTCATGTTGCCGCCGCCGCCGCCGCCGCCGCCCTGCAAGCCGGATGGCAGCATGATGGACGGGATGGCGATAACGCGCGTCACCGGGAGTTCCGGCGCGGCATTGCCGGCGCCCACGTTGCCGCCGAGCATGAAGCTGATGCGCACCATCGCGGGAATCGAATTCGTGGCGTCCCATTCATCCACCCAGTCCATCGCTTTGGGGTCCCAGCACTCAACGGAGAATTTTCTCACGTCGCGCGCCAGCACGAGCGGGGCCTGGCGTTCGTCCGTGTCCATGTCCATGAGCACCGGCGTCTGGCGCAGCACCAAATCCGTTTCCGAGCCCGGCCCCGGCTCAACGCTGAAAATGAGCCGCCGCAGGTTGAAGCCGCCGAACCGCCCGTTGCGCGGGAAAACATCCGGCAACCGCGCGGTGAAGCTCAATAACGGCTGGTCGCCGTTCTGGACGATGAAGCTGTAATACTTCATGGACGCCTGAAACGACTGGATGCACGTGAGCGAATCCTCAATCGTCCGCAGGGCGATGCGCTGGCGTTGGGCCTGGGCCGCGGTCTTTTGACCCACCTGCGACGCGCGCAAAATCAGCGTCCACGTCGAATAAATCGCCACGATGACGACGCTGAAAATCGCGATGGCGACCATGATTTCAATCAGCGTGAAGGCCGTGGAACTGCGGAGTGCGGAATGCGGAGTGCGGAGTGATTTCAAGAGTGAAACGGCACTTCGCCGTTTGATTCGTGCTCGACTCTCCTGCCGCGCCGGAGCGAAGCAAAGGCGGGCGACTTTCGACTCTCGACAAAAGCATTTCATGGTCTGGCCGTGGTTGCCCCATCAAGACTGCCGGCGGGCGATTGGGGGCTGAAAAACAAATTGGTCATGCTATAAACAAGCTCGTGGTTGCCGGTCGTGCTGCGCACGGTATAACCCACCTCGTAAAGCCCCTTGGGCTCCACTTCCTGAACATCGTAGGTGCAATCGTACCCGTTGTAGGCGTCTCCGAGCACGTCGCCGAGGTTGACGGTGTAAGTGCCTTCGATCAGCCGGTTGGTCGCCGAGAGCCAGGACGCCACCGCGCCCGCGTCCACCAGCGGCCGTTGCAACCGCCGCGCATTTGCCAGCGAGCTGGACACCAGCCCCAAAATGGCGAACACGGCCATGAAGAAAATGCCGATGGCGATCATCACTTCCAGCAGGGAAAAGCCATGCCGCGACGCGACGGTTTTGATTTCTATCTTCATTTGTTCACATCCGAAACGGTGGCCAGACCGGTGGAAAACTCCAGCGTGATTTTGCGCCAGTCGTCGCTCGAATGCAGCACCAGCGTCATCTCGTCGCCCGTCCCGTCCGGATAAAAGAACACGCGCGCCCATTCCGACGCGCCGTAGTCCTGCAAATTGATGTCGAGCATCGCAAACTCGACCCCGGCGGGCAAAGTGGCGGACGTGACCCTGCCGGAAGACGCATTTGCGCCCACCCCCCCGCCCTCGACTCCGAACCGGCGTTCCACGGGATAAAAGATCACCGCCGTTTTCTGATTCTGCAAAATCGCCCGCGTCCGCGCCTCGGCACAAACGTCCTGCACGTCACTCACTGCCTCGCGCATGCCGTCCTTGCGAAAAGTCTGGAGAATCGAGGGCACGCCCATCGCCGCGATGAGTCCCATGATGGCGACGACGATCATGACTTCAATCAGGGTGAAGGCTAAAGCGTGACGGGTGACACGTGACGCGTGACGCGGGGGTGACGCGCGCAACGCGGATGATTTCTCGTCACTCGTCACACGCCACTGGTCACACGGGTTCATGCGTGGATTTGCGCGACCAGCCGGAACAGCGGCAGCAAAATGCTCAGCAGCAGGAAGCCCACGATGACCGCCATGAAGATGATGAGCACCGGCTCGATGAGGTTGGTCATCACGCGCAACCCGATTTGCAACTCGCCTTCGTAGGTGTCGGCGAGATTATTCAACGCGCCCGGCACGTCGCCGGTCTCCTCGCCGATGCGCACCAGGTCCACCATCAACTGCGGAAAAAGTTTGCTCTGCGCCAGCGGCTGCGCGAGTGTCTTGCCGTCCGTGACGGCGTCGCGCGTCTGGGCAATCGCCTCCTTGATGAGGCGGTTGGACATGACCTGTTCCGTGATTTTCAAGGCCGTCAACACCGGCACGCCGTTTTGGAGCAGCGTGCCGAGCGTCCGCGCGAACTGGCCGAACAAATTCAATTTCACCACCTTGCCGAACACCGGCGCCTTCATTTTCCATTCGTCCAGCTTGCGCGCGCCTTCCGCGCTGGCCTGGATGCGCTTGAACACAATGACCGCCATGATCAGCAGAAACGCCAGCAGCCACCAGTAGTGCAGCGCGAAATTGCTGAACGCGATCAGCGCGCGCGTCGGCAGCGGCAGTTGAACGTCGAACCCGTTGAAAATCTGCACGAAGCGCGGCATCATGAAGAACATGAAGAACAGGATGATGCCCGTCCCCACGCAGCACACCATCGCCGGGTAAATCAGCGCCGAAGTGAACTTGGACTGCACCTCGGCAAACTGCTGGAAATGGTTCGCCATGCGCCGCAGGACTTCCACCAGCGAACCGCTTTGCTCGCCGGCGCGCACCATGTTGACATACAAATCCGAAAAAATGCGCGGCTGCCGCGCCATCGCGTCCGACAAACCGCGGCCCTCGGAGACTTCCTGCTTCAGATCGCGGCTCACCGCGGCGGGAATGCCTTTGGACTCCAGATGGGTCATGCTGTTGAGCGCCACCGTCAGCGGCATGCCGGAGTTGAGCAGGTTCGCCAGTTGCTGGGTGAACGTCGCCAGTTCCTGCATTCTCGGTTTGCGTTTCTGCTGCAGTTGCGCGCGCACCGTTGGTGGCAGGAACGCAAGCAAATCCACTTTTTTCCCGTCGCGCGGCTGGCCGTTGGCAACCGCGCCGGACTTGGCGGTGTCCACCGCGATGGGAAAAAGTCCTAGCCGCTGGATTTGCACCAGCGCCGCCGGACGGTCGGCCACCTCCAAAACGCCCTCCACCAGTTCGCCGGAGCGGCGCCGGGCCTTGTAGGAGAATTGCGGCATATCTCCTTATCTAAAACCGTTGCGCCCCAAAAGTTTCACGCGCCGCCGCGCCGGTAGCCCTGCAAATCCAGCGTCACGTGCCGGTAACCGATTTTTTGGAGCGCGTCGGCGACCTTTGCCGAAATGCCATCCTCCAAAAATCGCGGGATCTCCGCCGCCCCAAGCTCGATGCGGGCCAGGCAAGTTCCCAGCCTCCGGTCCTCAGTCCTCAGTCGTTCGTCAGTAGCCGACTTTGGACTGTGGACTTTGGACTGTGGACTTAATTCATGGTGCCTCACCCGCACGTCGTGGAAACCGAGGTCGCGCAGAACATTTTCGGCCTGCTCGATCATCGCCAGTTTTTCCGGCGTCACCGGCTCGCCGTGCGGCACGCGCGAACTCAGGCACGCCATCTGCGGCTTGTCCGCCGTCGGCAACCCGAGCTGCGCCGAAAACCCGCGGATTTCCGCCTTGGTCAGGCCGGCTTCCTTGAGCGGCGCGCGCACCTGGAATTCGGCCGCAGCCTGCGCGCCGGGACGGAAATCGCCCGCGTCGCTCGCGTTCTCGCCGTAGGCAATCACCGCGAATTTTTCCGCGCGGGCAATCGGCGCAAGTTCCTCGAACAGCTCGTGTTTGCAAAAATAGCAGCGGTTGGCCGGATTGGCCGTGTAATCTTCGTTTTCAAATTCCTTCGTCTGAATGACACGGACGGGGAACGAGAACTTCTCGGCGACCGCCAGCGCGTCGGCGAGCTCGCGCCGCGGCAAACTTGGCGAATCGGCGATAGCCGCCAGGAATCTTTCGCCCAGCACCTCATGCGCCACGCGCGCGAGAAAGGCCGAGTCCACGCCTCCCGAATACGCCACCAGACAGGAGCCGTAGCCGCGCAACACCTGGCGCAATCGTTCAAGTTTGTGTGCTGACACAAGCCAAAACTCGCATTTCCTGAAGCACTTGTCGAGTCGCGCAAAAAGCTGGCAGCGACCTGATTTGCTGTAGCGTCGAGCCTGTGGCTCGAAATCGGCGCACAGCGCCGACACTACAATAATCAAATCAGGACACCGCCAAAAAGCTTTGTCGCGCAAAAAGCTTGACGCGCGGGGCGGTTTGCGTTGTCTTGGGGACAAGATGAAAACGAAAATCTTTCTGGCGTTTCTAGGAGTGGCCATTATTACCACAGGTTGCATCAAGACGGTGGGCGGCACACGGGTCGCGGCGGCGCCCTTCCAAAAGGACAGGGTGGAGGGCCGTTATCAACGCTCCGTGGACCAAGTCTATCAGGCGGCGGTGCAGGTCGTCCAAAGCGACGGCGTGCTGTTGACGGAATTCATCCCGCATGACACGACCAACAGCGTCCGCGCCTTGCAAGGGAAAGTGAACCAGCGCAACGTCTGGATGCGCGTGGCGGCGGTGGATCCCCAAATCACAGAGGTCACCGTGCAGGCCCGCACGACCTGGGGCGACCGTGACATTGATCTCGCCCACCAGTTGGAAAAGGAAATCGCGCTAAAGCTGGCGACGCAGTGAGCCTGGTTTTAATCCGATGTTTTGTTCATAGACGCCGACCTGCTTGGTCGGCGTTTCTTTTTGTCCTTTGAATTCCAGTTTCAAATGCGCCAGCCGCGCCCGCGCCAGTTCCGCCACCGCCAAATCGGAGAATTGCCCGATGATTTTTTCCAGGGTCTCGCGCACGGTATCGTAATCCGCGCCGTGGCGGATCTGCAAATCCGCCAGCAAATTCAGCCAATGCGCCACGCGCTTGACCGGCTGATTGGGATACTCAATCATCTGCTTCAATTCGCCCGTGGCCAGGTCCAATCGCTGATAATGGTCCGCGTAAATGATGGCCAGTTTCTCCCGCACCTCAGTGTCGAGCGGATGCTGTTCCAGATGTTTCACATAGGCGGCGGCCAGTTTGCCCGGCTCGGTTTCCGCAGGCTCCAGGAATTTGGAGGACGCGAGCAGGCCGACATTTTTCACGCCTTCCGGCACGGCCACCGGCTGGCCGCCGTGCGCCGCCAGGAAAGTCTGACCCGTGCCGCCGAGGTGCGCGATGCGTTGCGCGGCTTGCAGCGATAGTTCCGTGTCCGGAAACCGCGCGATGATTTTCTCCAGCGCGGCGCGCGCCGCGTCCGCGTCCTGGGCCAGTTTGAGCTGCCAGTCAGCCAGTTGGTTCATCGCGGCGGACACCTGCTTGGACGGCGCTTCGGGCCAATCGCAGAAATGGTTCAACGTGATTTCCGCGCCGGGCAAATCCTTCAGGTCCTCCGCCTGAACGCCGGCCAGCAACATCACCCCTTCGAAATCGTTTGGAAATTTCGCGAGCTGTTTGCGGATTTCAACAATCGCTTCGAGCGGCCGGTTCAATTTTCGTTTGGAAATCGCAATGGAATAATATGGTTTGGGTTCCGGCGGTTCGTTGCCTCCGTCAATTATATTGGTCAGCGGCCTGGCGATGCTGGTGATAATGCTGTTCCCCCAGGCGATGACTAATATAATACCCAAGACTACGGCCATGAAAATACCGGCAGCCGCGAGGGGTCCTCCATCTCTGACCCATGGAATGTCCACGCACACGTAGCAGGCAACCACCAGCATCGTAACCACCCATTTGAATATCAGTTTTGGCGGGTTTTCACTGCGCTTGAGTGAACGGATGAAAAGCCAGGTTCCAAATCCTAAAATGATTGTGAGCCACAAAATGTCTATCGCGAGTTTTAAGTTCCAACTCATGGCTGATAATGCAAAGCTCGTCCCGTTCGCCAGTTGGTGCAAGCCAAATCCAGCCCGGTCATAGCCTCGCTCCTGTGCTTGATCATCATCGCTCGCCGATGGGATCAGGATTATGATGACGATCCAGATTACGATCCGACTAAATTCACCCGTAGCGATACGGCCTGGCCATGGCGAAGGTGTTCGGCAAATGCCGGACTTCGCGCACGGCGCCGTCCGCCAGCAACACCTCGACGATGTCGAATCGGATTTTCACCGCCGGATTTTTCAGCCGCCGCAAATAGTCCAGCGCCGTTTGTGACAGCAGCCGCCGCTTCCGCGCGTCCACCGCCGCCGCCGGGCGCGTCCAATCCTCCGACGAGCGCGTTTTGACCTCGATGAACACCAGGCAGTCGTCGTCGCGAAAAATCAGATCAATCTCCCCGCGCGCCGAACGGAAATTGGCCGTGAGAAATTTCAGCCCCCGCCGCCGCAAATAATGGTTGGCCGCCCGCTCGCCCAGTTCGCCCCGCCGCAGATGTTCCGGCTGTTCCCTGCCTCCGCGCCACGCCATTATTTGTTCAAGCAGTTTCATCCGCGAATTTCGCTAATTTTCACGAATTGGTTTTTGATTCTTTTTCGCGTTCATTCGCGCAATTCGCGGATCAAAACAATTCTGTTTCCTTCGCCCTCAGCGGCGCGAAGCTGCGGCGGTGGATCGGGCATGGCCCGTGTGCGGTAATCGCTGCCAAATGCCGCGCGGTGCCGTAACCCTTGTGTTCGGCGAATCCGTAAGCCGGCCATTGCCGGTCGAATTCGAGCATGAGCCGGTCGCGCGTGACCTTGGCCAGCACGCTCGCCGCCGCGATGGAATAACTCCGCGCATCGCCTTTCACAATCGCCGTTTGCGGGACACGCAACGTCTTTACGGGCCGGCCATCCACCAACGCGTGCTCGGGGACGGGCCGCAATTGCGCCAGCGCGTCATTCATCGCATGGTGCGTCGCCCGCAAAATATTCACGGCGTCAATTTGCGCGGCGTCCATTTGCGCGACGGCAAATTCGACTTCGCCGCAGGCCGTCAGAAAGGCATAAAACCGTTCGCGCTGGAGCCGGGTGAGCTGCTTGGAATCGTTCAGGCCTTCGAGTTCGCACGGCAAACCGGCTGCCGCCCACTTCGCGGGCAAAATGGCCGCCGCCGCCACGACCGGCCCGGCGAGCGGGCCGCGCCCGGCTTCGTCCACACCCGCGACGCGCGTCGCGCCGCGCTGCCACAACACGCGCTCGAACTCGAAGCGGTCAACGGGGTTTGCTCGGGCCATCACCACAGATGTTTTGAGTTTGCGCCGGTCTGTCAAAACAAAAGGCACAAAAAATCCGCACGACTCTCTGTGAAAATTTGGTTTTCGTGCGCAAATCTTCCAACGCAGAGTCGCGGAGAACGCAGAGTTTCGCAGAGTTCAATTTCCTCCGCGGTCCTCCGCGGTCCTCCGCGTCCTCTGCCTCTCTGCGTTAACGCTTCCAGAAGTCTGGCTGGGGCCGCGCCGTGCCGGGTCCATCCGGGTCCATTCTCCTTCGCAGTATTGCTTCGGAGGACAAGTCCGTGGTTAAATTCCCGTCATGAAAATCGAATCCCTGCACATCGGCCAGCGCGTGCGTCATCCGCAATATGGCACGGGCACGGTCAAAACGATTTCCGAAACCACGGCGGACATCCAGTTTGACGACGGCAACAAACGCACCATCGCGCCGGAAGCCGCCGGGTTGGAACCCGCCGAACCGCTGACGACCGTGAGCGGTTTGAGCGTTCCGCTCAAACAATTCATCGAGGAGACGCTGGACGCCGCCGTGGCCAGGCTCGGTCTGGAAAAGCCGGATGCCGTGATCGAAAAGCTCGGGGTCCGCTGGCATGGCGGCAGACTGGTCATGCATCCCGCCGACCCGGCGCTGCAGGCCAAGGAAGTGCCGCTCGAAACCTTTTTCCACAAAATCGTGATGGTGCGAAACAACCTCCGCGTGCTGGAACAAAAGATCAATTCGCACGAAAAGCTGACCGATGGTGAAAAGGTGGAGATGCAGCAATACATCACGCGCAGCCAGGGTTCACTGACCACGTTCAACGTGCTGTTCAAGGAAAAGGAAGACCAGTTTTGATGAGTCGGTAATGGCCTCTGACGCGGGCGGTTCCACAGATGGGACTTCGTCGTGAAGCGATCGTATTCCCGGATTCGGTTTGTTCCCGGCGCATTGGCGCCTTGGCGTGAAATGAATCCGTGGCCCCCCATCCACAAAAAATGGCGATGAACCGCCAAATCCGGTGGAGTCCCCGTCCCGGTTCCATCCGATAGTTGAGAGTGATGCGGTTCCTGCGATTTCTGTCCGTCGGCATCCTGTTCCTGACGCTGGTCTTGCCGTCACTGGCCGGGTTGAAGAACAGCGATTGCCTGGATTGTCACTCGGCCCAGACCCTCGCCATCACCAACGCCGCCGGCCGGACCATTTCCCTGTTCGTGGATGAGGCCAGACTCAACGCGTCCGCGCACAAGACCAATACCTGCATCAGTTGCCACGCCGACGTCACGGACAAACATCCCGACGACAATGTTCCGCCGGGGCCCGTCAACTGCGCCACCTGCCACGAACCACAGACCGAAAGTTACAACGCCAGCGTCCACGGCCTGGCCTTGAAGGCCGGACACCTCGACGCGGCCACCTGCCAGGACTGTCACGATTCCCATGACATCGTCCCGGCGAACCTGCCGGCCTCGCCCCTTAATTACTCTCATCTGGCCGAGACCTGCGGCGCGTGTCACGGCCAGGAAGTCAGGGACTGGACGATGAGCGTGCATGGCAAGGCCGTGGCGGCGGGCGTGCGGGACGCGCCCACCTGCACCGACTGCCATTCCGAACACAAAATCCAGGCGCTGAAAAACACGTCGCCGGAAGTTTCCGCGGAAGTGTGCAGCCGCTGCCACGCGTCGGAGCGGCTCAACACCAAATACAACCTGCCCGGCGACCGGGTGAAGACCTTCTTTGAAAGTTATCACGGCCTCGCGGCGCAATACGGTTCCACCGTCGCCGCCAACTGCGGCAGTTGCCACGGCTACCACAAAATCCTGCCCTCCACCGACACCAACTCGACCATCAACGCAGCCCGCCTGGTCGAGACCTGCGGAAAATGTCATCCGGGCGCCGACGAAAAGTTTGCGACCGGCAAGATCCACGTGGACCTGACCGCCGGCGATGGCGGGGCGGAGCTGTCGGGCAAAATCAACTGGTGGGTGCGCCGGACTTATCTGGTCCTGATCTTTGGCACCATCGGCGCCATGTTCATCCACAACACGTTGTTGTTCCTGCGCAAGGTGGCGGCGCGCTATCGCGTGGCCGTGCGGCCGGTGATGCGCATGAGCTTCTCGCAACGCTGGCAACATTTCGTGCTGGCGGCCAGCTTCATCATCCTTGCCGTCACCGGGTTTGCGCTGAAGTTCCCGGATTCATGGCTGGCCCGGATACTCGGCTCCAGCGAACCATTCCGGCGCTGGTCACATCGCATCGCCGGCATCGTGCTGCTGGTGGTTGGGGCGTGGCATTTGACTTATCTGCTGATGTCCAAAGAAGGGCGAAAACTGCTCCGGGATCTGTTCCCCGCGAAACAGGACCTGGCCGATATGTGGCGTCAAATCCGGTATCTGCTGGGGTGGAGCGCCGGGAAGCCGAAGACGGGGCGGTTTGGGTATGCGGAGAAGATGGAGTATTGGGCGGTGATTTGGGGCACCCTCATCATGGGCGTGAGCGGGCTGATGGTCTGGTTAAAACTGGACGTGACCCGGCTTCTGCCGCGCTGGATTGTGGACGTGGCGTTGACCATTCATTACTACGAGGCTGTGCTCGCCTGTCTGGCAATAATCGTGTGGCACTTTTACCACGTCATTTTCGACCCGGACGTTTACCCATTAAACCCGGCTTGCTGGGACGGCCACGTGTCGGAAGAATGGCAGAAGCACGAGCATCCTTTGGAAAAACCGCCCGCCGCCGATGAACCCGCACATGCCCTGAAACCAGAGTTGGACCTGCCATAGTGCGACGAAATATCTTGACGCGATCCTTGGGAAAAGTTAGAATAACCTATTCTCTGGTGACGTGACTTCGATTTTTCGATTTTTCGAGCCGGTTGATGTGTGAGTCTAGGGCCGGAACCGAGCCCGGAATGAAACACCACGATATGAAAACCAAAATGTTCCAATCAATTATCAGCAACAGCGTCATGTCCATCCTGGTCGGCTGCGGCCTTTTGTGGTCCGGCCCGGTCCGGGCGGCCATTGCCCTGCAGGATGGTTCGATCTTTTCGACCAATCAGACCGGCTCCGGCGTCTCGACCATCGCCAACCATTTCACGGTCACCGCCGGAGCCAGTGTGATGGTGGCCGCGTTGTGGGACCTCAACTCACACACGAACAGTTCCTCGCCGTCGTTTCTGGTCTGGAGCAACACCACGCTCGGCTCCACGCAGATTCTGACCCGCGCCGTCACGACCAACGAACAGGACAACGTTTATGCGGATTCCGACCTTTATTACCTCTGGAACCCATCCGTCGGCACGGGGGTGATTTCCGGCACCGATACCAACACCACCGCTCCGACCTTCATGTTCCTCCAGACCTATACCCTGAGCGGGGTGGACACGACCATCACTCCGTTCGGCGTCGGCAATGGCAACAGCAGTGCCAGCTCCCTTTCGGTGACCACCCCCATCACGACCGCGGCCGGCTCTTGGGCGGCCGTGGCCAGCGTCAATTACAACGGCGGCACCGGAAACTTTATAACCAACACCGCCAGCAGCGGCGGGGCGGTGGATTTTAATTTCCAGCCCGCCCCGGGTGGCGGGGTGCTTCAGTTGAACATGGGTTACATCACCAATCTCGCTTCCGGCGCCAGCACCATCACGGCTACGGCAACGGGATCGGCCACCCATATGGACGTGGTGGCGGAGGTCTTTGCGCCGTTGCTGGGCAGCGGCACGAATGCGGTCACACCCGCATTTTCAAATCTCAGCAACCAGACGATTAACTACGGCTCCACCAGCGTGACCTTGACGGGGATCGTCGGCACCAGCTCCAACTCGCTGCCCAATGGCACGGCGGTCAGTGCGAGCGTGAATGGAATTGCCCATTCGGGGGGCGTCTATGACTTGTCGGGGGATTTCAGCATCAGCTACAACGCGGTGGGCATACCGGCCAGCGGGACGCCTTATACCGTCACCTACACGTCAGGCGTCGCGCTCGGGTTCAACGCCGCCACCAATACGAGCACGACGATGACGATCAATCCGTTGCCGGTGGTCCTTAGCGGATCCGTGACGTATAGCTCGACCAGTACGACGACCGTGCCGGCGTCGAGCCTCGGGGTGGTGAACCTGGTGGGCAGCGACAGCTTGACGCTTTCCGGCAGCGTCACCATTGCCAGCACCAATGTGGGTGTGGAAGCCATCATCTCGTTCAGCGGGCTGACGCTGGGAGGCCCGGCCGCAACCAATTACACGCTTGCCGGCGCCAGCGGCACAGTGACCGTCCTGAGCTCCGCCCCCCAGACAAGCATTGGCATCACCGAAATCCGCACCGCTTCGCCCACGGAATTGGTCGCCTTCTATACCTACACCAACGTCACCGGTCCGGTCTGGCAGACGGTCTATCCCACCAACCTGGTGACGACCAGCCAGCCGTCCAAGTGGACGCTAAACGGCACGCCCGTCCAGGCGATCAACGGCGCATTTGTGACCGAGGCCAACTCCGTGGAGTACCACATTTATCTGCAGGTGCCGCAGTTGATCAATGGCACGTACTACACCTTGGTGACGCCCTATTCCACCAACAGTTTTGTCTTCCAGGACTCGCAGATTCTGTGCGAATCCATCAAAGTAAATCAGAACGGCTACAGCGCCCTGGCCACGTCGCGCTATGCCAACCTGGCCATCTGGCTGGGCACCGGCGGACCGCAACAGATCAGCGGATCGATGCCCACCTACACCGTGGTCAGCGCCTTTACCGGGCAACAGGTCGCCTCGGGCACGCTGTCCAACTTCACCTCCGGCGGAGCGGATTCCTCGTCTGGCGATTATGTTTATCGCATAGACCTGTCGTCAGTTCCCGCGGGTGGGCCTTATCGCATCGTGGTGAGCGGCTACGGTTGCTCGTACCCCTTTGGAGTGGGCGGCGACTTTTCACGCCGCCTGGGCTATGTGGCCTTCCGCGCCTTGTATTATCAGCGGTGCGGCTGCCCGATTGTCCAGCCCTATGCCTACGCCAATATCCGGCCGACCCCCTGCCACACGGCCATCTACGACAACCAGTCGCCTGATTCTCCCAGCACCGGCTCGATCAACACGAGCACCAGTGGCACTAAATTGTTTGTGCATGGGGGTTATCACGATGCCGGCGATTCCCAGAAGAACCCGTACGCGCTGCTCGTGCCGATCACCCTGATGACAGCCTACGAAGTGTTTCCCGGTGCGTTTACCACCAATCAGTTCAACATTCCGGCCACCTTCGATGCCAATTACAACATCACCGGCGGCTACAACGGAATTCCCGACATCCTCAACGAGGTAAATTGGGGCCTGATGTTATACACCAACCTGCAAAGCACTCCCAATGAAGCGGTCGGCGCGGTCGCCTTCGGCACGGCATCTAATAACGAACCGCCGTGGGGCATCAACTACGACCAGGACACGCTGACTTATTCCACGGAAGTTGCCACCGGTTGGTCCAGCGGCCTGGCGGCCGGGGCCTTCATGCACTTTGCGCGGCTTATCCAACCGTATAATCCCACGCTCAGCGCGGTGTTCCACGCGGATGCCGTCGCGGCCTATGCCGCCGCGGGTTCCGGCGCCACCTATCAGCACCAGCTCTATTACAACATTGAGAAGTATTTGATGGACGGCGACACGACTTCGAGCAACAACATCAAGAACCTGTATACCCACGTCAGCGGCTTTACCAGCAGTTGGCACGACGAGGCCGGCGGGTTTGCCACGGACAACGGCAACATTTGGACGGCGAGTTACTTCATGTCCTACATTGTGGCCACGAACCGTCCGACCGACCCGACTGTGGTCGCGTATTTCAAGAACATCCTCCAAACCACGGCGGACGAACAAGTGGCCTACGTCAACGGCGATGCCTACCCCAGCGGTTGGCCGGCGAATGTCAATCCGTCGTCGTATAATTGGAACTGGGGCGGGGCGTTCACCTCGCAAGGCGAGTTCGCTTATCCATGCCTGATGGAGTGGGCGGTGTCGGGTCAACAGCAGTACATCAATGCGGTGTGCGCGTTGATGGACTACGATCAGGGCCTCAATCCCATCGGCAAGTGCTACATGACGGGCATCGGCTTCAACCGCACCTGGAATCCGGAGGAACGGGAATCCTCCTATGCGGTGCAACAGGGAATGGGCGGGCCGCACCCCGGGATCACCAGCTATGGGCCGGCCAACAACGGCAATAGCTGGATAGCGGCGCAGATTCCGCCGGCGCTGTCGCTGCCGCGCGAACGCATGTGGGTGGATGACCTGGGCGACACCCAATGGGGCGAATTTACCGATTATCAAAACGAGGCCTGGCCGGCGGCCATTTACCCGGTGCTGGCGCAAAGCGGCGTTTGGAGCCCGACGCAGGAGCCGTTCCTCTACCAGGGTGCCACCATCGCTCCCAATGGGAGTGGCGGTTATGTGCTCCAGTTCGGCGGCATCCCCTACCAGACTTATGTTCTGCAAGCGGCCACGTCCGTTAACGGGCCTTGGTCCACTGTGTCCGGGCCGGTGAAGGCCGGTGTCACGGGTCTGTTGCAATTCACTCATACCCCGGCCTCGACACAAATGTTCTACCGCACCATGGGGCAAACACAGAAGTACTAACCAGCTCCCCATCTGGCGCATCCGCGCGAGGTGTTCAGGAAGAGGTGATCGTCGGCGCTATGACTCGCTTCATCAACGCCATGAAACAACCCGACTCCCTTTGATTCGATGTTCGATGTTCGGAGTTCGATGTTGGATGTTCCCCTGTTTATCTGGCCCTCAACTCCTCGCCTCGCCGTAACGAACGAAGGCGGGTCAACCGACAACTCTCAACCAGCACGACCTGCCGCTACTACGGCCAAAGGCGTACGTTTTCGCCTTGGACCGTATTTGTCTAATCGCCTGCGATACGAATTTGCGCGAACCGTGGGACGCAAAAGAAGTTTTGAACTTTGATTTGAGTGCGGCCGAAAAATTGATTATTCAGAGGCCTGAAGAAAATGATCGCCGAACAAGCAATTTTGCCGGATTTGCCTATACCCAAGAGACAGACAAATGGCGTTCCAGTTCTTCAGCCTGGAACCGCCAAGGCGGAACGGGAAGATAACAGGCTTAAGCTTGGTGACCGTGCTGCGCACCAGTGGTATCGCTTTGTACTTTCATTTCCTCCTCATCTGGTTCGGGAATATATTGCCAAATTCGGGCTTGATTTGCATCACCGGGTACTGGATCCGTTCTGTGGCACGGGAACGACACTGGTCGAGTGCCAAAAACTCGGCATTCCCGCTGTTGGGTTGGAATCGAACCCGGTGGCGTGTTTCGCCAGCCAAACGAAACTCCAGTGGGACATCGACCCGCAAAAACTTCTGCGTCATGCCCTGAAGGTTGCTGAAACTGTAAATCGACGACTGGAACAGGACGGCTTTTTCGATGATGACACTTATCGCCTTCTCGAACGTTCGGTTGGAGCAAATGGAAAATTGCGCGCGCTGCCGGACGAATTGGCTGGCCTGTTATTGACGAATTCAATCAGTCCAATTCCATTGCACAAGACGCTTGTCCTGCTCGATGTTTTGGCAGAAAACCATGACGACCGTTTTAACAACCATGAGCGCCTGGCGCTGGCGACTGCGCTTGTAAACGAAATCAGCAACCTGCATTTCGGTCCTGAAGTTGGGGTAGGGCCTGCCAAGTCCGACGCTCCCGTTGTCTCTCTGTGGTTGGACGGTGTCCGGGCGATGGTTCAAGACCTGCAGAACCTGCCCAAGATCAAAACGGCGAAAGCCGTGGTTTATCCGGCGGACG
>JBEKEJ010000051.1:0-15018 GCA_050013895.1 Verrucomicrobiota bacterium
ACGGCACGGAGCAAAATGCCAATTCCGCCGCCCCGGTGTATCAGCACGCGGCGGAATTGCGCCGCCGGAGGATTTTTGCCGGCGTCCGCGAAGCGTTCTGGAAACAGGAGCCGCTAATCGAAGTCGTCCTGTCCGAAATCCCGGCGCCGCGCGTGTTCATCGCGCCCCTGTTCATTAGCGAAGGCTACTTCAGCCGCGAGGTGATTCCCCGCGAGCTAGGGCTCGGCCCCAGCTCCCATCTGCGAACTCCCAACTCCGAGCTGTACTACTGCCTGCCCGTCGGCACCCACGACAGCATGACCGGCGTGCTGCTGGCCCGCGCCGGGGAAATCGTCGGGCAATATCCATTTCCGCGCGAGCCCAGGCCCCGGGACATCACGCTGTTCATTGCCGGCCATGGCACGGAGGAGAATGAAAATTCGCGGCAGGCCATTGAACGGCAGGCCGGATTGATCCGCGCGATGGGCCTTTACGCTGGCGTCCATGCGGTTTACCTGGAAGAATCTCCGGTCATCGCCGACTGCTACGCGCTGGCACAAACGAAAAATCTGGTAATCGTCCCGTTTTTCATCAGCGATGGCCTGCACACGCAGGAAGACATTCCCGTGATGCTGGGCGAAGCGCGGCGGACCGTCCGGCAACGGCTCGCTAATGGCCGGCCGCCCTGGCGCAATCCAACCGGAAACAACAACCGGCTGGTCTGGTATGCGCCCGCCATCGGCAGCGAACCGCGCATTGCCGATGTGATTTTGGAGCGCGTGCGCGAAGCGGCTGGCAATTTGTCCTCGTAATCGAAGATTCGAGGAGGAGGACGAGAACGAGGAGGATTACGATTGAATTTATGCAAAAACTGCGTTTCGGAATTTTGAGCACCGCCGGCATTGGGCGCCAGAACTGGAAGGCCATTTACAATTCCGGCAATGCCATCGTCACCGCCGTGGCCAGTCGTGACGCGGGGCGCAGCCGCGAATACATCGCCAAATGCCAGCGAGAATTTCCGTTCGCCGCCGAACCGGCCGCTCTCGGCAGTTACGAGGAACTGGTCGCGTCGCCAGACGTGGACGCCGTTTACATCCCGCTTCCGACCGGATTGCGCAAGGAATGGGTTTTGCGGGCGGCGGCGGCGGGCAAGCACGTCATCTGTGAGAAACCGTGCGGCGTCAACTTCGCTGACGTCCTGGAAATGGCGGACGCCTGCCTCAAGAACCGCGTGCAGTTCATGGACGGCGTGATGTTTATGCACAATCACCGTTTGCCGCGCATCCGCGAAGTGCTCGATGACAGCACAAGCGTCGGTCCGGTGCGGCGGATTTCATCGGCGTTCAGTTTCCTCGGCACCGGCGATTTTTTGCGCGGCAACATACGCGGGGACGGACGGCTTGAGCCGACCGGCTGCCTGGGCGATCTCGGCTGGTATTGCATCCGTTTCACGCTTTGGGCGCTGAAATGGCAACTTCCGCACACCGTCACGGGCCGGATCCTGTCGCGATCCGAACCGACTGGCGGTCGCAAGCCCGCGCCCGCCGAATTTTCCGGCGAACTTTTTTTCGACGGCGGTGTTTCGGCGGGATTTTATTCTTCTTTTCTCGCCACCTTGCAGCAATGGGCTTTTGTCAGCGGCAGGGATGGATGGATGTGGGTGCCTGATTTCGTCCGCCCATTCAACACCCATGAGCCGGCCTTCGAGGTCAACCGGAAGGAAATCCGCGTCCCGACCGTGGCCGGCGCGCAAGCGTCGGCGCCCGTCTCCGACCCGGCTGAGCCGGGCCATCCCACCGCGCAAAACACCATCATGTTCCGCAACTTCGCCAGCCAGGTGTTTTCGGGGAAACTCAATGAAGAATGGCCGCAGTGGGCGCTGAAAACGCAGCAGGTGCTCGATGCCTGTTATCAATCAGCGCTGGCGGGCTCGGAGCTTCGCCTTTGAGCAGCATGGCGCGGATCGATTGTCCGTCTTTTTGACTTCAAAGCCTGGGCATTTCGTGACAGGCTTTGCCCGCATGCGGTAAACGCCGCGTTCCGGACAACAACTTCAAACGAAAGGCAGATTATGCGCCAGTTTGCAGCCATCGGATTGGTCTCTCTCCTAGGTTTCCGTGTCTTCGCCGAACCTGAAATCAAAGGCACCGCCCCCGAACTCGCCCAGTTCATCAATGGCGTTCCCAAAACTGTTGCGGTTAACGGGGAAGCCGAAGTTCGCGTGCCCGCGCACCGTGCGGTTTTGAGCATCCGGGTGGTGACCGAGAACAAGTCCATGCAGGAAGCGCTGCGCGCGAACCTTGAACTGCGCGGGAAGGTGTCTGATTACCTGAAGAACTTGGGCATTCCGGCAGAGCGCATCCAGGCCTCGAAATTCTCCTCGACACCGAAATTCGGAATCTTCAGCGAGAAGGCCAAAAGTTATCGGGTTGAAAACGTCCTGCGAGTTTCCGTGCAGGACGAAAAGGAATTCCAGGGTGCGGCCAGCGCGGTGGACAAATGGGCGGAGGTGCAGTTTGATGGCGTGGAGTTTGAATACGCGGACAAGGAACTCCAGAAACAGAACGCCGTTGCCATGGCCTGCGACAATGCCAACGACCGAAAGAAAATCTACGAGGAGAAATTCAACCTGAAATTGGCGCCGGCAAGATTTAATGAGGGCGAGGTCGAACAAAGGAATGCCACACCGGCAAACTACGGCCTCCCGAGAGGCAGGGCGTATGATCAGAGTGTGACGGAATCGCCGGCGGCTCCGGCTGCGGCGGCCACCGCGGAATCGGTTTCATCTTTTGGTGAGATGGTTTATACGGCCAGGGTGACAGTGGAATATTCGGTGCAACCGAAATAAAGGGTGGGGTCCCGCTTTCCGGCGGAATATAAAACCACGAAATTCACGAAACACACGAAAGCCGGATGTTTTTCGTGTCATTTCGTGTTTTTCGTGGTTCCAGCTCACAACGCCTTATTTCAATCTTCCATCCTCCATCCTTCATCCTCTATGCTTCCGCCGTGCAATTTCGCAAAATCACCGTGGTCGGCGTCGGCTTGCTCGGCGGGTCCGTCGGGCTGGCCGTCAAACGCCGAAAACTCGCGCGTCAGACCGCGGGTTTCGTCCGCCGCGCCGTCCGCCTGAAGGATTGTGAGAGAACGGGCGCGGTGGATTTTGCCACGACCGATTTGCTGGTTGCCGTTTGGGATGCCGACCTCGTTATCCTTTGCGTGCCGCTGGGGCAAATGCGTCCGCTGGTCATGCGGATGCTGCCGGCGTTGAAACCCGGCGCGATGGTCACCGATGTCGGCAGCGTCAAGGCCGGCGTGGTGCGTGAACTGGAATCGCGCATTCAAAAATCCGGCGCGCATTTTGTCGGCAGCCATCCCATGGCCGGCGCGGAGAAAACCGGCGTGGGGGCCGCGCGGGCGGATTTGTTCGAGAACGCGGTTTGCGTTGTGACGCCAACGAAGAAGACCAACCGGGCGGCGCTGAGGAAGGTCGAACAATTTTGGAAGGCGCTCGGCTCGCGGGTGCTGGAATTAACGCCAGAGACGCACGACGCGCTGGTCAGCCGGTCGAGCCATTTGCCGCACGTGGTAGCCGCAACGCTGGCGAACCTGGTTCTCCATCCGGCGCAGCCGAAATTGCAGGCTGCGCTTTGCGCCAACGGTTTCCGCGACACGACGCGCATCGCGTCCGGCTCGCCCGAAATGTGGCGCGACATCGTCCTGGCCAACCACAACAATCTTGTGAAGGCGGTGAACGTCCTGGTCGCCGATTTGCAAAAATTCCAGCGCGTGGTGAAAACAGGCGATGCGAAGGCCATTGCGACATTTTTTGAGACGGCAAAAAGTCGCCGCGACGGCTGGTGCGCCTGCGGCGCCTCGCCGTCACCGGAATAAGGAGCCAGTGTGTCCGCGAATTACGCGAATTACGCGAATGGAACGAGGCTCTTTTATAATTTGTGGAAATTAGCGAAATTCGCGGATTAATTTTGTTCTGATGCCATTGCCTGGGACCATCGAAATCGTGCCGCTGGACAAACCGGTGCGCGCGCAAATCACCGTGCCCGGCTCAAAGAGCATCACCAACCGCGCGCTGATTCTGGCGGCGCTGGCGGACGGCGAGGTCACGCTCACCGGCGCGCTTTGGAGCGAGGACACGCAGGTAATGACCGAGGCGCTGCAAAAGCTCGGATTTCAAATCAAGGTTGAGCCGGACGCGGAAGAATTTTGCAACCGGACGATCACGGTCCAAGGGCTTGGTGGAAAAATTCCGAACACGGGCACAGCCGAGAAGCCGCTGGATTTGTTCGTGGGCAACGCGGGCACAGCGGCGCGGTTTCTGGCGGCGTTTGTTTGTCTGGGCAATGGAGTTTACCGGTTGCACGGCGTGCCGCGGATGCACGAGCGTCCGCAGGCGGCTTTGTTCAAGGCGTTGCGAGAACTCGGCTATCGCGTGGAATCAGAAAAGGGGAATGATAAATTGCCGGCAATAATTTGTGGGAGGGACGCCGCGTCGGCGACCCAATATTCTGCTGCAAAAATCAGGGACGGCGGCACGCCGTCCCTCGCAAAGAAATGCCGAGTAAGCATCGAGGAAAGTTCGCAGTTCGCGTCGGCATTGTTGCTGTGCGCAAAGGTCGGCAGTTGGAAAGTTGAAGTCGTTGGCGAAAATGCGGAGGAATCGCCTTATGTCCTAATGACCTCACAACTCCTCAAGAAGTTTGCACATCGGGGTGGCGGATTCCGAATCGAGCCTGACGCATCGAGTGCAAGTTACTTTTCTGCAGTTGGCCTTCTGGACTTTTGGACAATGCATTCTTATCCAATTATGCCGGAATCGTGGCGGGTAGAAGTTATCGTTCGGAATTGGCCAGTCAATTCATGGCAAATTGATGGTCATTTTCCCGTATGGTTTAATCAACTTCCCAGTGCTCGGATATCACGAAAAACAGATTTAGGCGATAGCATTATGACAGCGATAACCCTGTCTCCTTTCTTGTCTTCGCAAAGCACGTTCACTGATCTTGCTCGCCTGCGCGTCCAGGAAACCGAGCGCGTCGTCGCGTTGCGAACGGAATTGACCAAATGCGGCGCGAAGGTTGAAGAAAAGGGCGACACGTTGACCGTTTATCCCTCAAAACTTCACGGCGCGGAGATTGAGACCTACAACGACCATCGCATGGCGATGTGTTTTGCGATTCTGGGATTGAAAGTTCCCGGCATAAAAATCAAGAATCCCGCGTGCGTGAAGAAGACGTTCCCGAATTTTTTCCAGAAGCTTGCCACCCCACCGCCCAAAGGCCTGGGCGCAACGATTCTGGATGCGAAGACAGGGCGGAAGCTGCCGGTTGCGGAATTGTTTGCGGAATGAAATCCTCCTCGTCGTCGTCCTCGTTCTCGTAATCGAGTTTGATAGTTTCGATGACGAGGACGAAGAACGAGAACGATTACGATTAAGATTTGATGAAACAACCGATTGTCATTGCAATTGACGGCACGAGCGCCAGCGGCAAGAGCACGAACGCCAGGCTCGTGGCCGAAGCGCTCGGCTACGTCTACGTGGACACCGGCTCGATGTATCGCACGCTGGCCTGGTATTGTCTGACGCATGGAGTTGACGCGCATGACGCGAGG
The DNA here is from genome assembly GCA_050013895.1 of Verrucomicrobiota bacterium. Classification (GTDB taxonomy): domain Bacteria; phylum Verrucomicrobiota; class Verrucomicrobiia; order Limisphaerales; family UBA11358; genus UBA11358. The sequence goes on from JBEKEJ010000051.1 coordinate 5,611, forward strand.
GCCGTCGCCGCCGCTTGCCGCAAATGGAAAACATCCCTGGTCTGCGTGGATGGCCGGGTGCGCCTGCTCGTGGACGGCCATTATCCCGAAAAGGAAATCCGCACCGCCGAGACCAGCGCCGCGGTGCCGCATGTGGCCGCGGTGCCCAACGTGCGTAAATGGATGGTCAAACGCCAGCGCGAGTGCATGCGGTTCGGCAACCTGGTCATGGAAGGCCGCGACATTGGGACAAATGTCTTTCCCGAAACCGATTTCAAATTTTACCTCGATGCAAAACTGGAGGAACGCTCGCGCCGCCGCGCCGCCGATGGCGTCCAGGAGAATCTCGCCGCGCGCGACCAGCGCGACAGCCAGCGCGCCGTGGCGCCATTGATGATTCCGCTGGGCGCGAAGATCATCAACAATTCGAACCTGACTTCCGAGCAGACGAGCGGTTTGATTCTGGCGGAGGTCCGCAAGCGGCTTGCGGACAAACGATGAGCGGGAGATTGATGATGGAAAACAGCCCGGACAAGCCGCGAAGATTTTTCCCCACCGTCCATCTGCCATCCTCCATTCCCGGCTTGGTTTGGCTATGAACTTCAGCTACCGACTCGGCTGGATTTTTTTCCGAACGCTTTATGCGGTTTGTTTCCGCTGGCGCGCGTTCAATGCCGGGCGCGTTCCCCAGACTGGAGCGGTCATTCTCGCTTCAAACCATGCGAGTTTCATTGATCCGCCGCTCGTCGGCTCCGCGCTTCACCGTCCGATAAATTATCTCGCGCGCGAAAGTTTGTTCCGGTATCCGGGCATCGGCGCGCTGTTGCGTTCGTGGAACTCCGTGCCAGTGGACCGCGACGGCGGCGGGGCGGCGGGATTGAAGGTGATCCTCGACCGGTTGCTCGCCGGCGGCGGAATTATTTTGTTTCCCGAAGGCACGCGGACACGCGACGGGCGGTTGCAACCCGCGCGCTCCGGCATCGGGCTGGTGGTGATCAAATCCGACGCGCCGGTGGTGCCGGTGCGCGTGTTCGGAACTTATGAAGCATTCGGGCGGAATCAAAAATTCCCGCGACCGCACCGCATCGCGGTGAAATTTGGCGAGCCGATGCGATTTGAAAAGTTGCGGGCCGAAGCCAGAAATTGTTCCAAGGCGCGGCTCAAGGAAATTTACCGGGAGATCGCCGATGAAATCATGGCGGCGATTGCGAGACTCGAGCCAAGGGAGGATTAATCCACGAATTGCGCGAATTTTCGCGAATTAAACCCGAACTCCGAAATTGATGGGGAGCGCACCTGCCCCGGGTGCGGTTTTGCGCGCCCTTCCGCGGCGCGCCAAAGCGCCCAGCGCGACGGCGGCGCGGAAAACATCGGACGCATCGAAAATTCCTGAACGCCTGTGTCGGTCACGCGCGCAAGCGGCTGGACGCGAGGCGCGTCCAGCAACACCCGAGGCGGGTGTGCTCCCCAACTTCCGAATTCGGGTTAAATGGAACCTTAACTTGATTCGCGTCAATTCGTGTAATTGGCGGATGAACTAAATCCCCAGGTTCGACAGCGTGTTGCTGATGGTGTTGACGATTTCGACGAGGTGCGGATGGGATTTCTCGAAACCTTCAACGGACGAGCGCAATCCCCGGATGGAAAGCTCGCGCAGCCGCGGATTTTGTTCCGCGCGCGTGGCCTCGTGGGCCGACAACTGGGCGAAACCCGCGATGCTCCGGGCTTGTTCGTCGTGCGTTTTCTGCAACGCGCCAACCTCGGACTTGAGCGTGCCCAGCAATTGGAGCAATTCCCGTTTGCGGTCGTCACTGATGGAGTCCGCGCCGCGGATGCGCGCCTCGATTTCGCCAATCGTTTTTTCGTTCATGGTTTCCATCGGGAGATTACCCGTTGCCGCGAATTCGGCAAGCGTGCGAAAAAGCTGGGAGCGTCCCGCTTCACTGTAGCGTCGAGCCTGTGGCTCGAATGAATCGGCGCACAGCGCCGACACTACAACTGAAATTCCTACCACCGTCCGACGCGCGGCAGAATAGGCCGGACGAGTTCCCAGATCCTTGAACAGACGATTTCGACCGGCCCGGTCCCGTCCACCACGCGGAAGCGATCGGGTTCAGCGGCGGCCACGGCCTGATACCCTTTGGCGACACGCTCAAAAAAATGGCGGTCGCCTTCCTCCAGACGGTCACGGGCGAAAGGGAGAGTGGCCTGGCGCGAGCGCAGGCGTTCGGCGCTGACTTCCGGCGGCACGTGCAAAAACAAGGTCAGATTCGGCCGTGTGTCGCCGACGGCAAAATCAATCACCTTTTGGATCAAAGCCAGCTCCAGCCCGCGTCCATGGCCCTGATACGCCGTGGTCGAATCGTAAAAGCGGTCGCACAGGACAATTTCACCGGCGGCGAGGGCGGGGCGGATGACTTCGCGGACCAGTTGCGCACGGCTGGCGTTCATCAGGAGCAATTCGGCTTCCGGCGTCATGTCCACGTTGTATTGGCTGTGCTTGAGGGTGTGGCGAATTTCCTCGCCGACCGGCGTGCCGCCCGGTTCGCGGTACACGCGCACACGGTAGCCCAGCCCGCGTATCTGGCCGGCGAGCAATTCGATCTGCGTTGTCTTTCCGCAGCCTTCGGTGCCTTCAAAGGTGATGAATGGGGCCTTCACTATTTTTGATTTACGATTTATGATTTACGATTTGCGCAAAGAATCAAACCACGAAATACACGAAACACACGAAAGGAAATTCCCGCCAGGTTCTGTTTTCCGTTTTCGTGTAATTCGTGTGTTTCGGGTCACATTTTCTTCAATTTCGGTCCTTTCGGCGTGTCTTCAACGACCCAGCCTTTGGCCTTCAATTCGTCGCGAATCGCGTCGGCACGCCTGAAATCCTTCGCCTGGCGCGCGGCCCGGCGCGTTTCGAGCAGTGCGTTCAGTTCGGCGGGGGCTTCGAACTCCGGCGTTGCACCGACGCCGAGCACGGAATCAACTTTGTTCCACCCAGCCAAAGCGTCGGCGGCGGCGGCTGAATTCAAGGAATTATCCGCAATGCGCTTGTTCATCTGGGTCACCCATTTAAAGATTTCGCCCCAGGCGGCGGAAATGTTCAGATCGTCGTCCAACGCGGTGGTGAAGCGTTCGAGCAAACCATTTGGAGCGCCGGTCTTCGACCCAGCGTGTTGCGCTGTTGCCGTCGAGCCGGATCGGGCCGGGCCGGAGGCCGGCGCTCCGCCCGCCAACGCGCGCAGCTTGCCAAGACATTCATCAATTCGCGCCAGCGCGGCGCGCGCGCCCTGCAAACCTTCGAGCGTGAAGTTGAATGTCTCCCGGTAATGCGCCGTGAGCAGCAGATAACGGATTTCGCGTCCGGTGAAACCCTTCGCCAGCAAATCGCGCAGCGTGAAAAAATTTCCGAGGCTTTTGCTCATCTTCCTGCCCTCGACGAGCAGAAATGCTCCGTGCAGCCAGTGCCTGGCGAACGGCTGACCGGTCGCGCCTTCGCTCTGCGCGATTTCGTCCTCGTGATGCGGGAAAATCAGGTCCTCGCCGCCGAGGTGCAGATCGAAGCCCGGCCCGAGGATTTTCAGGCTCATGGCGCTGCACTCGATGTGCCAGCCGGGCCGGCCTTCGCCCCACGGGCTCGGCCAGAAAACGTCGCCGTCCTCCGGCGCGCGCGCCTTCCACAGCGCAAAATCGGCGACGGATTCCTTGGCGTATTCGTCGCTCTTGACCCGTCTTTGCTCCGCTTCGACGCGGCCAGCGCGCTCGCCGGGGCGCAATTCGTCTAAATTGAGCTTGAGCAACCGGCCATAGTGGCCGCCAGCGGCGCGGTATTTTTCGATGCTGAAATAGACTGAACCGTCAGCTGCCTGGTAGGCGATGCCGCGGGCGGCAAGTCTCTCGATGAGCGAAATGATTTCAGGAATATGTTCGGTGGCGCGGGGCTTGTGATGCGGCTCAAGGCAGTTCAACGTTTTCAGGTCCTCGAAAAACGCCGCCTCGTACTTGCCGGTGAATTCGCGCAGGGAAGTTCTGGTTTCCCGAACGCGCTTGATGATTTTGTCCTCGACGTCGGTGATGTTCATCACGTGTGTGACGGTAAGACCCTTGAATTCAAGGTAGCGGCGGACGAGGTCGCCCAGGACGAACGTGCGCCAGTTGCCGATATGGGCAAAGTCATAGACGGTGGGCCCGCAGCAATACATGCCGGCTTTTTTGCACGCGGGATCGAGCGGTGCGAATTCTTCAACGGAACGCGACAGGGTGTTAAACAGTTTCAGGGCCATTTGCGTCTGCGCAAACTAATGCGCGGCGCGGGAAAGGAAAGAAATTTTGTCGTGCCGAGGGCGCGAAGCTGGCGAAGGAAGTTTGCAGCCTATCCCTATATTGGGTGGCGTCATAGTCATGGCTGTGGTTCTGGCTGGCTGCCTTCGTCCCAATTGGTCGTGTAGGCGGTCTTTTCAACGCATTTCCATGCGCCAGCCATTTTCACCATCGAGAGAACTTGGTCACCGCGATTGGTTTTCGTTTGGCCAAGGCGCTGATTTTGAAATTCACAAAAGAACCTCAACTCCATCTTGTCGGCAGCCACGGTTTTGCTGGCCACAATTTGCAGTCCTTTGAAGACTGCAAATCCGCTTTTTTGTCGGGCGCTGAACATGGTCTTGTCGCCTTCCAATTCCTCCGCTTCCTTCCGCATTTGCGGGACATAGGAAGAGATGACGGCGTCATAGTCGCCATTTGCCGTCGCCCAAAAAATCGATTCCAAGGCGGCTTCCGGCGTGGTGTTACCGGCATCAACCAGTTGTGTGGGACCGATATACTGGCCCTTGATGCTTTCCGTGGCGGACGTCGTGCGTGCGCCGGAGCTCGGATGGGAACAACCGGCAAATAACAATACCGCCAATGACGAAGCTGACCAGATTGCAACTAAATGTTTGTTCATACAATCGCTTCGACAAAGGCTGATCATAAAAACTCTCGCGAAACGCCACCTAACACATAATGGATGCCGCATCGTGCGGCCTGTCGTCAGCGCCATCGGCGCGGCATCTGTGTAGTTCAAAAACCAATGGCAATATAAGCTCCGTTGGCAGCGGCATATTCTGATTTCGCTCCTGACGAAGCTCGATTTTTTTGTTTGCGGATTTCTACAAATGTGTTGCGCCTACGGCGCTTCCACAAGCCACCGGATAAATCAATTCACCGATTTGCCCGCATCGGGAGGTTTCGGCTGCAACCGCTCGAACCGTTCCACGAACAGGAAGAAAACGCCGGGGCCGAAGCAGAGCAGCATGACCGATATGCCGGTGGCGATGCCCCAAAATGTGCCGGCGGGCGCGCAACAATCGCCGCGGCGGCGGACGATGACATGGCTGGGCACGGCGATGAGGAGTTCCAGGATGCTGCCGCGCATCAGCCAGCGCCCAAGGCGTTTGAGCAACGCGTCAGGGTCGTCGGACCTGGCGAAGCGGTGGAAAACGAGCGCCCAAATCAGCCAAAAGATCAACACGGTGAGAATCATGGTGAACAGCGTGCCCCATCCTGAGTTGTTGCCGTTGGGTTGGCCGTTTTGATTTGTTCCGGTGGCGAAGATGGCGAAGAGGTCAAAACCATCAAACGCGTTGTCCTTGAAAATGGCGCAGAGGATTGAAAAAATTCCGGCAAAGCAAAGGTTCGCCAGAAAAAATGCGCTGACGATGACGGGCGTCTTGAGCGCGCGCCGCGCGTGCAGCCGGCGTTCGGCGATATGGATGGGCAGCAACAGGAGCAGCGCTTGTCCGGCGACCAGGATGGCGAGCCAGAGCCAGTAACCCCAGTTCAAATAAAGTTGGAGCGCGTCGTGAATGTTGCTTTCATTTTTCCACCAGTTGCCAAAGGCAATCAGCCACACCGGCACGGTCAGCAGGAGCAGCGCTAGCGCGTAAAGCAGGACGGTGAAGGCGGCCCAGCGTTTCATGATGGCCGGGATTGAGTCACAAAGTTGAACGCCGCGCCAGCGAATTTAACGCGCAATCCACCATGGAAGTAAAATTGGTCCTGGTCAGTGACCCGATCCCGAATAAGTGGATGTCTCCACCCCTGGTGACATTCGGCGGTCATTGTCCAAGCTTCGCCAACTCAGTATCGGCTCTCTTTTTCAAGCCCTGACCGACAAGCCGAACGATGATCAAACAGTCTGGGCTGTCGAGAGCCGTGCCACACTGCTTCAACGATGTGAAACACATCCTTGCTTGTGCCGTGTCGCCTTTCGAGGCGGCATCGCGCCCGGCTTGTGCCACGGCGGCCGCCAACTGCTTGAATGAATCAAGCTGTGCCGTCAACTCGCCGGACTTTGCCTGGCGGTGGGCGTCTGAAAGTGCCTTGAACTGGCTGTCGTTGAGGCTCAAAGGCGAGCCAGCCGCAAACAGTGGGCGGGCACTCCAGTTTGCGGCCACATAACTACCAACCGCCGCTGCCTTATCACCCTGCTGCCAGGCTGTCAGAGCCGGCTGGGTGACGGATAACGCCGCCGATGCGGTGTTTGTTTGGTCATTTGATGGCGATGGAGAAGTGGAGATTGGAACGTTCTTTTTGCCGCAGCCCGTTAAAAGAAAAGAGAATGCCAAAACAGCACCGATGGTCTGTATTTTCATAAAGGGGCGAAGCCGCCCGAGCGAGAACTGCCACGGCTGGCCTGCAATGTCAACCCCGACTTGTCGCTGCCACGACCCTCGGTCCAGACGCGCCTCGCCGGCAGATGTTTCCACGTTAGCGCGGCCCGTGTCATGGTGATTCTTACGCATCTCCGCTTGTGCGGCCAGTATGACCAAATGACATTCAGGGAGGTAAGATCCCAACTGCCCGTTCTTGCCGTTTTGCGGACATCGCCGATCTGGCGGGCAGGCCTTTGTGCCCGCAGTGGAGAGGGATTGCGCCGCCCGAAAATTTTTCCGCGCGTAAATTTTTCTGAAATTTTGCTTTCACGCCTTGCCAAACACGATTTTCGACGCAAACTGTTGAAAAGAGCATCCGCACGATGCGAAAAACGGGTTGGCGTCCTGAATTGAGTGTTGTGGCGTCGGCGCTGCGCGCCAATTTCGGGCCGGAGGCCCGGCGCTGGAGCAATTCAGGACACTGCCGAAAATGGAGAGCACATGAGCAAAGAGGCCAAACTGGAATTGGAGGGCAAAACATACATGCTGCCGGCGATTGAGGGCAGCGAGGGCGAAAAGGCGGTGGATGTTTCGTCGCTGCGCGCGAACACCGGTCACATCACGCTCGACGAGGGCTATGGCAACACGGGTTCCTGCGTCAGCCAAATCACGTTCATAGACGGCGAGCAGGGGATTTTGCGCTATCGCGGCATTCCCATTGAAGAACTGGCGGAGAAGTCCACCTTTATCGAGACGGCTTTCCTTGTGATTTACGGCGATTTGCCGAACCGCGCGCAGTTGCGACACTTTTCCGATTTGTTGACGGACAACCAGTTTCTCCACGAGGACATGAAGTTTCATTTCCAGGGTTTTCCGGTGGGCGCGCATCCGATGGCGATTCTGTCGGCGATGATCAACGCGGCGAGTTGCTTTGACGAGGGGCTGATGCGCTGGCACTGGGGCAGGGCGAAGGAATTCGATATTTATGCCGCGCGGCTTATTTCGCAGGTGCGCACGATTGCGGCGTATTCCCATCGGAAATCGCTCGGCCTGCCGCTGATTTATCCCAAGAAAGCCTACAAATACACCGCCAACTTCCTGCACATGCTGTTCTCGACGCCGTATGAGGACTACGAGTTGAAGCCGGAGGTGGTGCGGGCGCTGGACCTGATTTTTCTGCTGCACGCCGACCACGAACAAAACTGTTCGACGTCCACGGTGCGCATGGTGGCGTCGAGCCAGGCCAATTTGTTTGCCAGTTGCGCCGCCGGCGTTTGCGCGCTTTGGGGGCCGTTGCATGGCGGCGCGAACCAGGCGGTGCTCGAAATGCTCGAGGAAATTCACAAGACCGGTGACGACGGTTCAAAATTCATTGAGGCGGCCAAGGACAAAAACAGCAGCAAAAAACTCATGGGTTTCGGGCATCGCGTCTATAAGAATTACGACCCCCGCGCCAAGATCATAAAAAAGGCCTGCGATGAGCTGTTCAAGGTTTTGCATATCGCCGATCCGCTGTTGGATATCGCCAAACATCTGGAAGAAGCGGCGTTGCGGGATGCGTATTTTGTGGAGCGCAAATTATATCCGAACGTGGACTTCTACAGTGGCATCATCATGCGGGCGATCGGCCTGCCGGTGGAAATGTTTCCCGTGATTTTTGGAATTGGCCGGATGCCCGGCTGGATTGCGAATTACAAGGAAATCATGGAGGAGACGAAGAGCCGGATTTATCGTCCGCGGCAAATTTATACCGGCCGCACGCTCAGCCACTATGTGCCAATCGAAGCGCGGAAGTAGTTCCACTGCCGATAGTTACAAAATCCGGAGCTAGTCACAACCAGTTGGGCGGGCACGGTTATTGCTCCATGGGAGTGTTCTATTTGATGAAAAAAATCCTGGTGATAGACGATGAAGAATGGTTGCGCGAGATGATGCATCTGGCGTTGAAACAAAGGGGTTTCGCGGTGGTCGAAGCGGCCAACGGGGCCGAGGGCATTGAAATCGCGCGCAAGGAATTGCCCGATCTCATCCTTTGTGACGTCAACATGGAAAAGGTGGATGGTTATCTGACCCTGACCTCGCTCCGCAATGAAGCGCCCACCGCCGCCATCCCGTTCATCTTGATGACCGGCCTCGCCGACAATGTCGGAATGCGGCACGGCATGGAACTCGGCGCCGACGATTACCTGCCCAAACCGTTTACCACCGACGCGCTTTACGCCGCCGTGGAGGCGCGCCTCAAGAAGGCGCAGACCGTGCGTGACGAAGCCGAACGCAAGCTGGCCAGCCTGCGCGACAACATCAGCCTCATTTTGCCGCATGAAATGCGCACGCCGCTCAACGGCATTATCTCCAATGCCGAACTCCTGGCCACCTCCTCCGCCAACCTCAAACCGGGCGAGATTGCCGAAATGGGCCAGGAAATCCACAAGTCCGGCCAACGGCTCGAACGGCTGATTGAGAATTTTCTGATTTACGCTCAACTCGAGCTGATTGCCGCCGACCCGAAAAATGTCAGCGCCCTGCGCATTGGACAAACGGAGCGCACCGCGGCCATCATCCGGGAACTCGCCGCCGCCCAGGCCGCGCAGGCGGGGCGTCCGGGCGATTTAAGCGTGGAGGCGGCCGACCTTTCCGTGCCCATGTCCGAGGAGTATTTCCGGAAGGTCGCCGGCGAACTGCTGCAAAACGCCTTCAAGTTTTCCGAAACCGGTTCGCCGGTGCGCGTCACTCTGGGCGAAGAATTCAACAACCTGGTTCTTTCCGTCAGCGATCGGGGTTGCGGTTTTTCCACCGAGCA
>JBEKEJ010000052.1:0-14810 GCA_050013895.1 Verrucomicrobiota bacterium
AGTCCAACCCGGCGGTGGCCGACGCCCTTCGATGGCAGCTGAAGCTCTATCAAGCAGGCATGCCGTTCCATTTGCACTGAACAAACACCTTGAAGCTGTCCCGGCAATTGAGGGTATTTGGCCTCCGGCTGGACGCACGCGTCTGGCACGGTGGAGCAATTGAGAACCGGAAGTTGATCTCGCCCGCTCAAGCTGACAGGCACGGCCCGATCAGCTTCGAAACCGGCCAGATCAAAGAAGTCCGTGTCCGTTTATCAATGTGAGGACTGGAGCATCTGCATTATGGCGGTTCCAATTAACATTGGCACGGTTTGATCTGCCTTGGGAAAAGCGGCCCCACTGGTGTGGTAGCGGCGGACGTCTCGTCTGCCGTAGAGGGCTGGCGTCCTGTCCACCCTCCGCAGTAGTCCTGCTACGGAGGACGGGCCGCCCGGGAAGAACGATGGCAGATGCGTGCGTTTCTGAAATGTTCCAGCGCGGTTCGGGGTTCAAGTGTTTTATCCGCCGGGCGGGACGTCCCGGCTCTACGGCAGGCAGGATGCCCGCCGCTACGGAAAAGGCGACGCCCCGCCCCCCATCCCGCCGAGAACATGGCTTGTTGCCTGCCGTGCCGGATCCCGCAATGTGGGAGAAGGCAGGTCGCGTCATTTGAGCGGCGCGCGCTTTTGGTCGCGCAAATTTTCCCGCTCGCGCAGCAATTCGTTTTGTTCCGCCGGGGGAATTTCCGGCTGGCTGATTTTGTGCGTCAGCGCGGCAATTTGCCGGTCCAGAAATTGATTGCGCAGGCGCAACGCCACGTCGGTGAGCTGCTGGTCGGGATTGGGAATTTTGCGATCTTCGGCGACCGCCTCGGTGACGAGGCTCCGCATTTCCGGTGTCTCACATTCGTCCAGAAAAGCGGCCAGGTTTTTCCAGGTCTCCTTCGTCTGCGCGGCCAATCGCTGCTCGATAATTTTCCGCGTCCCGGAGTGCATAATCCAGTTCACGTCCAGATGCAGTGCCACCCACGCGGCCAATTCGTCGTGCAACAGAAGCAGTTTCAGCAGCCAGAATTCCTGGGTGGAAGGGCGGCTCAGGGTTTCCGGCTCATGCGCCGTTGAATCCTCGTTTTCCGAACTCCGAACTCCGAACTCCGAACTCCGAACCTTTTTGAATTCGGCGCGGACGGCCTCCGGTGACACGCCCAACCGCAACGCGGTCTTTTGCGCGTAGGTGTCCACCAGCACGACATTGCCGGTCTTGTGGACGGCTTCGGCCATTGCGCGCACAATGGCCTGCCGGCCTTTGTCGCTGTTCGCCTCGTGCAACTTGCAGAGCCGGTTCAAATAGTAATCAAAAAATCCCTCGGCATTTTCCACGAGCTGGCGGAAGGCACCGCCGCCATTGGCTTTGATGTAACTGTCGGGGTCGTGCGGCGCGGGCACGACGGCGACGCGCACCGCGAGGCCGGAGGTCAGCAGATGATCCAGCGAACGCACGGCGGCGTTCTGGCCGGCTTCGTCGGAATCGAAACAGAGCACCACTTCGTCCACGTAACGCTTGAGGATGCGCGCGTGTTGGTCGGTGAAGGCGGTGCCCTGCGGCGCGACGACGTTTTGCACGCCGGCCATGAAACACGCCATCAAATCAAGCTGGCCTTCGCAAACCACGGCGAAGCCCGCATCGAGCAGTGCGCGCTTGGATTTATCGAGGCCGAAGAAGACCTTGCTCTTGGTGAAAATGGGCGTCTCGGGCGAGTTGACATATTTCGCCGCTTTTTCGTCACCGGCCAAAACGCGTCCGCTGAAGCCGATCACCCTGCCCTGCTCGTCGCAAATGGGAAACATCAGCCGCCCGCGAAAACGGTCATAGAAGTTTCGGGTCTGGGAGCCGGGATCTGGGGTCTCGGAGTTCGGAGTTCGGAGTTCGGAGTTCGGAGTTCGGGATTCGGATCGCGGAATGATGAGTCCGGCTTTCTCGACGAGCGCCAGCTCGTGGCCCTTGTTTTTGGCCCAGTTGACGGTGTCGTCCCAGGCGTCCGGCGCGGCACCCAGCCGAAACAGTTTCACGGCTTCCGGCGACACACCGCGTTTGGCCAGATAATCGCGCGCCAGTTGTCCGGCGGCTTCATTGAGCAGGCAATTCTGCCAGCGCCGGGCGATTTGCTCGTGAATTTCGAGGAGCCGGTCTTTGAGATGGCGCGATTGCTGTTCGCCGGGGTTTTGATCGAGTTCGATGGGAATTTTTGCGCGGTCGGCCAGCCGGCGCACGGCGTCCACAAAACCGATGTTCTCATATTCCTTGACGAAGGTGAACACGTCGCCGCCCTTGTGGCAGCCGAAGCAGTGAAAAATCTGGCGGTGCGGATTGACGCTGAAGCTCGGCGTCTTTTCCTTGTGAAACGGGCAGAGCGCGACGAAGTTGGCGCCGGCCTTCTTCAGCGGCAGATACGAGCCAATGACGTCCACGATGTCGCTGGCGGCGCGGATACGTTCGAGCGTGGCGGAGGAAAAAAAGCCGGCCATGCACCCGGTCTAGCATTGGCGCACGAATACGGCAAATCCATTTCGCAACTGTTCGGAAAAATTTCAGCTCGCGCCGGCGCGGGTCATGGCTGGATCGTAATCACGCCGGGCTGTTTGGCCGCCGTTTTTTTGGACTCGGGCGGACTGGTGTTGATGAGCAGCGTCCCAAGGTAATTCTTAACATAGGGTCCGAGGAAGGATTTTTTGAAAACGCTTTCCTGCACCGCGTGCAGATCGGGAATGTAATTGCCGCTGTAAATGCCGCCGCCATACCAGCGTTGCACGTAGGTCTGGTGGGCCTTGATTTCCGCCGCGGTGTAGACCGGCGCGTTCAGCAGGGCCAGCCCGAAAAAAAGCATGCATGCAAAACGAGTCATGCCCGAAAACATTCCCAGATAGTATTCAGCGCCGCCGAAAACGTTGCTGCCGGTCAGCCGGGGAACCATGATTTTCTTGAGCACCATAAACACAAGCCAGACCAGGAACGCGAGCATCAAATAGCCCGTCACATAACTGGCCGGTTTGCCCCACGCTGTGAAGTTGATCAGGGCTTGAGCCGCGGCCTCGCAAAACAACCCACAGACGATGACCAGCGACAGCCATTTGGACACCCGGAGGAATTCCTTCGTCATGCCGTTTTTGCGCCCGCGGTAAAGCCCCAGGACGAGAACGAGCAGCACCGCCGCGTCAAACCAGTTGACCGGCAGCTTGTCAAGCGTGAGCGAGTCCGTAATCGCGGCAATCATAACAAGTTGATTAATTCGTCAAATCCGACGTACCGGCCGAATATACAGCCCGTTCCATGCCAAATTCAGGTAGTGGGCTACTAGATTGTGCAAGGTACTGGCTGGAAAACGGTGTCAATCAGCTCTTGGACAGTCCATGCATGGTCTGTCAAATTGCTGGTTGGTGCCGGCGCCCGCTTCGTTTTGGTATCCCATCACGCAAATTCCCAAACGCGGCGGCGGGCGAGGTGACGGCGGGAATGCCGCAATTGGCAAGGTCTCGCCAACGCGAATTTGTTGGATCATTATTCCGACATCATGGCGGATTCGCCGACAGCCAGAACTGGATGTCGGTCGCCTCCGGATTAGCCGGGTCCAGCGCCAGCACTTTCAAATAATGCCGCCGCGCCTGCGCCACATCGTGCAACTGCTGCGCGTAAAGATTGCCCAGGGCCAGATGCGCCCGGACTTCGTTGGGACCGGCCTTCACAATTTTTTCCAATTCGCTCACGGCATCAGGCGTGTAACCCGCCGCCTTGAGCGCCAGTGCGAAGTTGTAGCGCGCGTCCACGGAATCCGGCCGGATGGCGAGCGCCATTTCATAAGCCGCCAGCGCTTGCGGGAAATTCCGCAAGCGATACGACAGCACGCCAAAATTGTATTGCGCCTCAAACCAGTCCGGATCCGTTTCCGCCGCCTGCTGATACGATTTCAAGGCGTCCAGCCAGCGCGCTTCCTGCTCAAATTGCCTGGCCCGCGCAAACGCGCCCGTTGCCGTCCGCCGGTCGCCCGGTTTCGGTTTGCGCGGTGACAGATACAAATACCGCGGAAACGCCGGCGGCGCGGGCGGCACAATTTTAACCGGTTCGGTTTCAACAACCGGCGAGGCGCCCGCCGGCGCCGGCGAAACGGGCGGTGGCGCGGAAATGGGACTGGCCTTCGGCGGCGGCATTGGCGCTGGCAGCAATGGCGCGGGAATCACGGTTTTAGCCGCATCCGGCGCCGGCAGCGCGGTCACGCCGTTTTCATCATACTTTTTTTCCGATGCGGTAGAATGAAACCAGTGACCCGGATTGAGCCGGCGCCAGAAACCCGGATTTTCCACCGGGGCCGGTCCCGGCGGCGCTTCCACCGGCACCGTGGCAGTGGCCACCGTTTGACCCGGCGTGGTTACAATCGCCGGTTCCGGCTGAACTTCCACGACCTGGGCCGGCGGCAAGGGGCGTGACGCCGGCGGATTGGAGTAAGTCCTGACCACCGGCTGCGCCCTGGGCGACGTCACCGGGCGAACGACGCCAGCGGTCTGCATCCTGGTTTCACTCGCGACCGGCGGCGGCGCGGACGGGGCATTTTGTCTTGGGGATTGCGGCGGTGGATTTGGCGCCGTGCCCGCTGCCGGCTGTTCCAGGCTTCTGGCAACGGCATCAACCTCATTCCAGTTTGGCGGACGCGGCATGAGCGCCAGATACGCGCGGTAATATTGCAAAGCCAGTTTGGGGTCGCGCAAATATTCCTGCGCCACCGACGCCAGATTCAAAATGGCCGGCGCATAATCGGGATGCGCCTTCACCGCCGCGTTGAAATACTGCACCGCCTCACGCGGACGGTCGCGCTGGACTTGCGCCAGACCCAGGCCATTCAGCGCCTCGGCGTTGTTCGGATTGAGATTAAGCGCGGTGCTGAAACTTTTTTCCGCCGCCGCGAGTTCATGCGCGCGCAGTTGCGCCAGCCCGAGCTTGAGCCAGCCTTCGGGCGCGTTGCCGCGCCGGAGGGTGTAGGCGGTGAACTCCGTCCTGGCCGCGTCCGGTTTGTTTTGTTCGAGCCAGAGGCAGCCGAGGTTGTAATGTGCCTCGACGAGATCACGGTCCAGCGCGAGCGCGCGCTGGTAGGCGACCACAGCGTCCGCCGGCCGACCGGCGTGATGATACGCCAGTCCGAGATAATTCCACGACTGCGCATTGGTCGCCAGCAGCGACGTGGCGGTTTTCAGTTGCGCCACTGCGCCGGCATAGTCGCCGCGATCCAGAAGTTTCTTGCCCTTAAGCAGCGCGCGCGGGCCGGACGGTGAGCAACCCGAAATTAAAATGGCGAGCGCAATCAGGGCCGAAAGAAGAGGCTGGAAGATGCAAGATGGCCGCCGTCGCGCCGAAGCGGCGCTATGGCGCGCCGCGAAGGCGGAATGACGGAGAACAGCACCCCGATCGGCAACTCCATTCTCCAGCTTCCATTCTCCATCCTCGCTCCGCCCGTTTTTTATGGCCAGCATCGGCGCTGGTGGTAGCATCCATGCCCAGAAGTGTCAAGAAACGCACAATCGCGGTTCCATCGTAATTTTAATCCTGATCACATTTTCAAAATGGATTTTGACCAAGATTACGGCCAGGATCCGGACTAAAATGCCGCAACCGATTCAATGGGTTCGCGCTTTTGGCCGGCTGACCGCCGCGTCCGCCGTTTGGTTTGCGGTTCTGCAAACACAAGCGGCCGACATCCTTTCGCAGCGGTTCACCAACACCCAGGCACGCGTCGTCATCGTCGAAGACCCGAAGGCCACGTCCGGCTTCCAGCCGGACAATGCCCGGGTGCAAACGATGGTGAATCGCGGCATCACCCGTCTGACCGGAATACCGGCGCCTGCCGATGCCTGGCGCAGTCTGGTTGCCACGCAGGACGTTGTCGGGATCAAGGTTTTTTCCGCCGCCGGGTCGATCAGCGGCACGCGCCCCGCCGTCGTCGCTGCGGTGATTCGCGGTCTCCTTGACGCCGGCGTGACCCGAGACCACATCATCATCTGGGACAAACATGAGGATGACTTGCGCACGGCTGGATTTTTCAAGGTCGCCGCCCAATTCGGCGTGCGGGCGGCGGGTGCCGCGGAGTCCGGTTATGATGAAAAAACTTGCTACAACCCCGACACCGCCATCATCGGCCATCTCGTCTGGGGTGATCTGGAATTCGGCAAAAAAGGCGAAGGCATTGGACGCCGTTCGTTTATCTCCAAACTCGTCAGCCGGCAAATCACCAAAATCATCAGCATCGCGCCGTTGCTCAACGAAAATGAAACCGGCATTGGCGGGCACCTTTATGGTCTGGCACTGGGCAGCGTGGACAACACGCTGCGGTTCGAGCGCGATGCCGACCGGCTGGCGGTGGCCGTGCCGGAGATCTACTCCCTCCCGGCGCTCGGCGACCGCGTCGCACTCAACATTACCGACGCGCTCATCGGCCAGTACGAAGGCGGCCAGAAGGGATTGTTGCAGTATTCGGCAGTGCCGAACCAGCTTTGGTTCAGCCGCGATCCCCTCGCGCTTGACACACTCGCGCTGAAGGAATTGGACCGTGAACGCCGCGCCCTGGACGCGCCCGCCTTCAAACCGAACCTGGAACTTTACACCAACGCCGCCCTGCTTCAGCTCGGCGTGAACGACCCCGCGAAAATTCAGGTGGAAAGACTGCGCTGAAAACAGAGAACCCGGCCTGTTTGCCGGGGAAAAGGCCGTCGGTTCAAACAATGAAGCATTGACAGAGGCATGGTTTGATCGGAGCGCGGATTGTCCTCAATCCGCAGCGGCTGGATTTGCCGAGCGCGCTGCGAGTTGGGACAACTCGCGCTCCGGGTCGGCAGCTCGAATTTCAAACCCGGATACTGCCAAATCATTTTGGGGCTGGACATATCATCCCCCAAAGCCAAAAGTAATCCTGTTCGAAAAGAACCGGCGTAAGAACACAGAGTTCCAGCCAACCGCAAATTACGTATGAAGAAATCGATGTTTTCACAAATACCGGCGTTGCTGACGGGAGTCACGCTGGCCGTTGCCGTACAATCAACGAACGCGGCGCTCAAGATTGGCGATCCGGCTCCCAAACTCCAGGTGGCCAAATGGGTGCAGGGCGAGCCGGTGAAGGCCTTCGACACCAACCATGTTTACATCGTTGATTTCTGGGCCACCTGGTGCGGCCCGTGCCGCGTCTCCATCCCGCATCTCAATCAATGGTGGCAAAAGTTTGAAGACAAAGGCGTGGTGGTCATCGGGCAGGACGTTTGGGAGCCGGACGACAGCGCCGTTGCGCCGTTCGTGAAGAAGATGGGCGACCAATTGACCTATCGCGTTGCGCTGGATGACAAGAGCCAGGATAAAGACGGAGCCATGGCGACCACCTGGATGAAAGCAGCGAACCAGGACGGCATTCCCACCGTGTTCATCATCAACAAGCAGGGCCGCATCGCCTGGATTGGCCATCCGATGGAGCTGACCGAACAACTGTTGAACGACATCCTTGCGGACCATTATGACACGGCCAAAGCCGCCGCGGACTATGAGGAACGACAGCAAAACCAGCAACACTTGATGGCCCTTTCCAAGGACCTCAGCCAGAGCCTGGAAAAAAAGGACTGGGCCGGCGCCGAAGCCACGGTCGCGCAGATTGAAAAATTGCTGCCCGCCGACCAGCGCGGAGGTTTGGACGCGGTTCGTTTTCAAATTCTCCTGGGCCGGAAGGATTATACCGCCGCCTACAAGCTGGCCGGGAACATGAGCGACTCCCATCCGGATGACGCCGTCCTGCAAAATGAACTCGCCTGGTTCATTGTCGCGCAACCCGGACTCGAAAAGCGCGATCTGGTTTTGGCCGATAGAATGGCCGCGCGCGCCAACCAGGCGACCCAGGGAAAAGAGCCGGGGGTTCTCGACACGCTCGCCCGCGTGCAGTTTATGAGCGGCAAAACCAACGCGGCCGTCGCCACCGAACAAGAGGCCATCAATCTGACCGAAGGCCTCGCCAAAGAGCACCTCCGGCAAACTTTGACCAGTTACCAGCAGGGTAAATTGCCGGAAGTGCCGGAGGAATGAGTTTGTCTCAAAACAATTTCTCGTCGGAGGGGCGAGTTACACGAGCCCCCATTTTCAGAGGCATTCGATCAGTCAGGGACTCGTATAACTCGCCCCTCCGATACTTTTGAGACAATCTCGAATAGCCTTCCCCCGCTCGAATCAAATCCGGCGGCGCAGCAGATCACATTTCTGCTTCTCAATCCCGGCCCGCTCCGGCAAGCTCACCGCAATTCCATGCGCGTTCTGATTGCGACCGTCACGGCGGGCGGCGGGCACGTCGCCGCAGCCGCCGCTCTGGAGGAAGCCTGGCGCGCCTTGCGCCCGGATGATGCCGTCGAACGGGTTGACCTCGTCCGGTTCTTCTCCCCGTTACATCGAAAAGTTTACGCAGATGGCTACGTGAAACTCGTCGAGCGCGCCCCGGAACTGTGGGGAATGTTGTTTGGCAAAACCGACAATCCTCGGGTCGCCCGCCGCCTGGGCAAACTGCGCCGCGCCTTTCCCAGCAGTTCGCGCAAAAAATTCACCGGTCATCTGAAACATTTCAGGCCGGACATCGTGCTGTGCACGCACTATGCGCCGCTGGCAACACTCGGCTTCCTCAAAACTTCGGAAGGCGGAGTTCCGAGACGGTCTCAAAAGTGTCGGAGGGGCGAGTTATACGAGTCCCTGACCAACCGAATGCCTCTGAAAATAGGAGCTCGCAGAGCTCGCCCCTCCGCAAGCTGGAAACAGCCCTTCGTCGCCAGCATCGTGACGGACTTCGAGGCGCACGCGCTGTGGATGGATGCGTGCGTGGATTTGTACTGTGTCGCGGCGGAAGAAACCCGGGCGCGGCTCGTCGCGCGGGGCGTCCCGGCGGAGAACGCCGTCGCCACGGGCATTCCCATCGCAGCAAGATTTTCATCGAAGCCGGACGTGAAAGCCGTCCGCCGGAATTACGGATTGCGCGATGACCTGCCAATCTTGCTGGTGTTGAGCGGCGGCTTCGGCATGGGACCGGTTGCGGAAATTCTGGCTGAATTGGACAAGGTGCCGCAACCGTTCCAGACCATCGTCGTCACCGGTCGCAACGAGCAACTGCGCCGCGACCTCGCCGCGCAGAATCGCCGTCACCCGACGCACGTGCTCGGCTTTTCGACCAACATGCACGAGCTTATGGCCGCGGCCAGCCTGATCATCACCAAACCCGGCGGATTGACCTCGTCCGAGGCGCTGGCGCTGGGCAAACCGTTGTTCATCCTGAACCCGATTCCCGGACAGGAGGCCGCCAACAGCGATTTCCTGCTCGAACGCGGCGCGGCAGCCAAGGTCAACCGCGTCGAAGATTTGCCGTTCCGCATCAAACAACTGCTCGGCTCGAAGAAACTGGCTGAAATGGCCAAAGCCGCGAAATCACTGGGCCGTCCGCAATCCGCCCAGGCGGTCTGCCGGGAAGTTCTGAAACGGCTGCTTTAATGTGCCGCCGGTTTGATCTTCCCGGCGCATCTTGCCCGTTCAACCGCCGCCCTTTGTTCGCCGACGCATTCCGGGCAGATGCCGGCAACTTGAATTGTGTCGAAGATTTTTCGGAGTGCGGCGTTCATGCCGCTTCGCCGTCCGATATTGTTGATTTCCGTCAATACCAACGTCTCCCGATACCCATGCGCCGATGCGGCATAAATGCCGCGCTCCTCGGTTGCGGCCTCACCGCGCCGCGTTCTTTCGCGGCCAGTTCTTTGCCAGGAAAATAAAGATTTGCCTAATTGTAATGCGGATCCAGGGTTGAACTCACATTGGCGGTGTCGCAATCAAATCGGCGTGAAACGTCTTGATGGCGTTCAGCATGAATTGAATGGCGACCGACGCCAGCAACAAGCCCATGATGCGGGTGGCGATGCTCATCGCAATCGGGTTCAGCCACCGGCTGCCGCGGGCCGCGATCCGCAATATCAGATAGCTCGCCAGCGAGACGGCCAGGATGCAGCCGTAAAGCGCGATATGTTGGGGGAAATCCCTGGCCTCGTTTTGAAGGAGGATCGTCGTCGAAATCGCTCCCGGTCCGGCCAACATCGGAATGGCCAGCGGCGTCACGGCGATGTCCGGCTTTTCCGTCCCCGCCCTCGTTTCTTCGCGCGTTTCCTGGACGCGCGAGCGTTGCGCGCGCAACATGTCCAGCGCCACAAGCAAAAGCACGATGCTGGCGGCGATTTCGAAGGCCGGCATGGTGATGCCCATGACCCTGAAAATTAATTGTCCGGCCACCGAAAAAGCCAGCAGCACGCCCGCCGTCACGCAACACGCCAACCGCGCCGTGCGGATGCGCTGTTCCGGCGTGTCATTCGGCGTCATGGCCAGAAACGCCGGCACGGTGGCCAGCGGATCCACAATCACAAACAGCGAGCCGACCGCCAGCAGGATGTATTCGGACATGCCCACGCGGATGGAATTAGGAGCAGATTGAAGCGAAAGTCAAACGCGGAGAACTTCCGGCTGTGGCTGAATTTGCGGGTGGCAGGTTGCCGCGCTGCGGGCGTCTCCGCTCGCGTGTGCTGTTTGGGCTGCTTCCCCTTGCGCCGCTGCACGCGGCGCGGTCATCGCAGCGCGATGACCCCACCTCAAATTCAAATTAAGGCACTGCTGAATTTCCTGCCGCGCCGGATGGAACGAGGGCGGACACCACGGATGAACACTGATGAACAAATCCGCTGATTGCATTCGTGTCTATTCGTGTTCATTCGTGGTTACTCTCTAACCGTCTGCACCGGCAGCGCGGAGAGCGGAACACACTCGTTGATTTTCGCAAAAGATGGCGCGGCGGGATTTCATTTCCGACCGGTCACGTCGGCAACGGCCTTTTGGACTATCTCCAGGTCGCTGGTGCCACGAAAACCGCTGAAACCGACGGACAATTTTGTTTGAGCGTCCACGACGACTGGTTGGCCGCCTTCCCAGCCGATGAAGTCCGGCCGGATGATGCCGAACCGTTTCTCGTCAATCTTGCCGGCAAAGACGAGGGTTTCATATTCGCCCGTCTTGAATCCAGTGATCCAGACCTGGCTCGCCTTGATCCAGGCGATGCGAAAACATTGTCGCTGCCGGATTTTGTCGTCGCCGAACATTTTTCCATGCACGCCCCCGGCGGCATCCACGATGCAAAGAGCGCAGTTGCCTTCGTTGTTTTTTCGGTCCGCCTCGATCGCCAGATATTCCGGAACCCGTTTCTCCACCGCCACGATGATCTTTTGAATGAGGCCCGCAAGTGCTTTCGCTTCCATAATTAAGTGCCGTTGTTGATGTTTCAGCCAATCGGTTCGAAGATGAATCTTCCAATGACCAACTCCGGGACACAAGCCTGAACCGATGGCTTATTGCGTGGCCGCCTGCGCCGGCAGCGCCGAAAGCGGAACACGCATGTTGGTTTTGATAAGATAACCGGCGGCCCATTTGTCGGCGAACAGCGCAACAGGATTTTTGCAATTTTTCGACTGCGGCGGGAAGCACAGCGCCGCGCCGCTTTCGGAGGCTGGCGGACGTGCGAAAAGCGGTGTCGCCGCTGCGCTCTGCCACCGCACTCCAAAACTTTGGGAGCCCCTGCCGGCTGAAGCCGGCGTTCCCTGGCGGCGGCGCGAAGCTGCGTCCTTTGCAGTCCGGAACGATGGTTCATGCTTGTCACTGAGCAACCGCCGGAGTATTTGTTCACATCATGAACGGCTGTTCACACAGGCGCACGCGCAAACAAAGCGCCGGCGTGATGTGAGAAAGTAAAATACAAACTTTTGCACGAACCATTGCGCTGTTGCCGGGCATCTGCCTTTGCGGATGACATCATCACTGCATCGGAATGGACGTTTCAAAGAATTAAGGCACATGTCTCAGGATAGGAACGGGAAACCGGTAGTGAAAGGAGCCGCGAAGGACCTGGAGCCTTATCGCCGGCTGGTGGAATTGCAGAGGCAAATGATTGAGCTGGCCCAAAAGCACGAACAGACGAGGCGCCGGCGCGATGCCCTGAGCGAGTTGATGGCGCGCGAGGCCGCGGCCCGGCGGCCCGGCCGCCGCGGTTTGCGACATCGCATCCAGCGGTCGGCAGCCAGACTTTTGAAACGCGTGTCGGAATTTACCCTGGAGAAAACCGTTCCCGCGACCAACCACAAACAAACATGGCCATGAAAATCATTGAACTCGCATTTTGTTGTTACGCCGTGACGGACATGGCGCGCGCCCGAGCTTTCTATGAAGGCGTCCTCCGCTTGAAACCGACCACGATCACGCAAGATAAATGGGTGGAATACGAATTCGGTCCTTATGCGCTTGCCATCGGCTGCGCGCCGGGATTGTTCAAACCGAGTCCCAACGGCTGCATGGCCGCGCTGGAGGTCGAGGATTTCGATGCAGCCATCAAGCAATTGCGCGACAACAAGGTAAAGTTCCGCATGGAACCGACGGATTGCCCGTCCTGCCGCATGGCCATGATTTTCGATCCTGACGGCAACACGATTTGCATCCACAAGCGGAATGAATCGTAAATCGAAAATCTGAAATCGCAAATTTTCCCATGTCCATTCTCGTCAAGCCCGACACCAAGGTCCTCGTCCAGGGCATCACCGGCAGTTTCGGCGCGATACACGCGCAACTCTCGATTGAATACGGCACGCAAATTGTCGCCGGGGTCACGCCGGGCAAGGGCGGTCGGATTTTTGAACACGGCGGAAAGAAGGTTCCCGTTTTCGACACCGTGACCGAAGCGGTGAAACAGACCGGCGCGACGGCCTCCGCGATCTTTGTCCCGGCAACCTTCGCGGCGGATGCCATCCTCGAAGGCGCGGATGCCGGACTGGAAGTGGTCGTGTGCATCACCGAAGGCATTCCGGCGCGCGATATGATGCGCGTGAAGCGCGCGATGGAAGGAAGCAAGACGCGGCTGGTCGGCCCGAATTGCCCCGGCATTGTCACGCCCGGCGAGGGCAAGGATTCGCACGGCGGCTGCCGCATCGGCATCGCGCCGGGCTACGTTCACAGAAAGGGCCACGTCGGCGTCGTCTCGCGCAGCGGCACACTCACTTACGAGGCGGTCTGGCAATTGACCTGTCGCGGCGCCGGGCAATCCACCTGCATCGGTATCGGCGGCGATTCCGTGCCCGGCCTGTCACATTTGGACGTCATCAAATTGTTCAACGACGACCCGGATACGCATGGCATCATCATCATCGGGGAAATTGGCGGTTCGGCTGAAGAAGAGGCTGCCGGGTGGATCAAAAAGAACTGCCGGAAACCCGTGGCGGGATTCATCGCGGGCGCGACCGCGCCGCCCGGACGCCGCATGGGCCATGCGGGCGCCATCATCAGCGGCGGAGAGGGCACGGCGGCGGCGAAAATCGCGGCGTTCAAGGACGCCGGCATTGGCGTGGCCGCCACGCCGAGTGAAATCGCGGACACGTTGTTGAAAATGATGTGAACGCCGTTGAATCATGACAATTGAATCACTAAACCGGTTCAGCGAATCACGATTTAATCCAAAAAGCGAAACTGGTAGGGATGGCGCGCTGCGCTGTCACCGCGCCGTTCAGGCGCGGAACCGACCCGAGGCGCGCGTCCACCCTCGCACAATTCGTTCCGCCCGCTGGACGCGGGCGGGGACAGCGCAGCGCGCCATCCCTACCACCCTTTGCTCGCGCCCAACTTCAATTGTCGGGTTTGACGGCTCAACGACTTTGTGGATTACGTTGACTTCATATTGAACCTTGCAGGCTTGCTGCTGTGGTTCAACTGGCGCGCGCTTCGTTTCGATCCGGTCGGCAAACGGAAGCCCGCGACGTTGCTGGGCACGTTGCGGCGGGCCGAACCGCAACGTTTAAGGCATTGGCACCTGCTGGCGGCCATCGGCGGGCTGCTGTTGTTGCGCGCGGCGTTTTACTGGCAGATCGGCCAGGTGTCCAAGCCGGTCTGGGCGGGAACGCTGCACCTGGGCGTCATCGCACCCTCGTTTCTGAGCAATTCATTTGGCCGGATGTGCCTGTTTTCCATTTGCAGCTTCGGGCTGATGCTTGCGGTATTCTATCTCTGGCTGTTGCTGCTCTCGATTCTGGGCGGGCCGGAGCCGGTGCAGGGGCTGGTGCGAATGCAACTGGGCGCAGTGGACCGCCGGCCGCGGTGGGTGAAATTGCTTTTGCCGCTCCTGGCAGCGGCGGCGTTGTGGTGCTTCGCGAGCTGGTTGCTGGGGTGGTGCGGGATAATGCCCAAGTCGGTCTCAACGGCGCATCGCATTGCGCAGTCGCTGCTCATTGGCCTGGGCAGTTACCTCGTCTGGCAATATCTCATCGGCGCGCTTCTGGCGCTGCATCTGCTGAACAGCTATGTTTATTTCGGCGGCCATCCGCTTTGGAAGTACGTAAATGCGGCGGCGCGAACGCTCTTGCAGCCGTTGCGCCGCGCAGGATCTGCGTTGGGACGGGCCGGATTGTCCCTCCTGCCCCGCACTTCGCCGTGGCAGGCTGGGAAAGTGAATGTCTCGCCGGCTTGGAAACAGGCAATGACACTTTTGCTGGACGTGGCGAGCATCGCGCTCGTGTTTCTGCTGGCCAGGCTGGCCGAACGCGCGCTGATCTTTATCTACGGGCGGCTGTAATTCTGAAGATGATCCGCCGGTCTCGTCCGGGGCAGCTTGACGGTGACGATGGCACCAGCGCCCTTTTCACCGACAATGAAAAGCGAGCCTCCGTGCAATTCAACCAGCCGTTTGGCGATGACCAGTCCCAGTCCCAATCCCT
>JBEKEJ010000053.1:0-14759 GCA_050013895.1 Verrucomicrobiota bacterium
AGCACCGCCAGCAATTGTTTGCTGCTCGGCAATTCCGCGAGCACTGCCGGCGCTTCCGAATCCAGCACGATGAATCACTGCGCACTCATTGGTAATTTCGCTTCCGACGTGGGCGGAGCCGTGTATCGCGGCGTGTTAACGGATTGCGTCCTGAACCAAAACTCTGCCAGCTATGGTGGTGCGGTGTATAACAGCACACTGAACAACTGTAGTGTATTCAGCAACTCGGCCGCAGGTGGACCCGGCGCAGTAGCTTGGGGCACGCTGAACAACTGCCTGCTCGTCGGCAATATGGCGGGCGACACCGGCGGGGCGGTTGACTACAGCACATTGAACAA
This sequence comes from Verrucomicrobiota bacterium, assembly GCA_050013895.1. GTDB lineage: Bacteria > Verrucomicrobiota > Verrucomicrobiia > Limisphaerales > UBA11358 > UBA11358. The sequence goes on from JBEKEJ010000053.1 coordinate 339, forward strand.
TTGCACGCTCGTAGGCAATTGGGCCACCAACAGTGCCGGCGGCGCGATCCGCTCTACGCTGAATAACTGCATCCTGTTCGGGAACTCCGCGCCGGTGGATCCGGATTATTCGGGCGACAGCGTTTTGAATTTCTGCTGCGCCGCCAACCTCGCCACCAACGGCGTCGGCAATTTCACCAACAACCCGGCGTTCATTGATTCGGTCGCCGGCAATTTCCGGCTGCAAACCAACTCGCCTTGCATCAATACCGGCACCAATTCCTACGTTGCCTGCGTTACCGACTTGGACGGACGACCGCGCATCGTCGGCGGCACCGTGGACATCGGCGCTTACGAATTTCAAGGCGCGGGCATCGGTGAGTTCATTGGCTGGCTCCAGCAATACGGTCTGCCCACGGATGGCACCGCCGATTACGCAGATTCGGACAACGACAGTATGAACAACTGGCAGGAGTGGCGCGCGGGGACCATCCCGACTGATGTTTCGTCTTTGCTGCAAATGTTTTCTCCCACACCGACAAACAATCCATCCGGCGTGACGGTGAGCTGGCAGAGCGTAAGTAACATGACCTATTTCCTGCAGCGCAGCAGCAACCTCGGCGCGCAACCCGCATTCTCCACCATTCAAAGCAACATCGTCGGCCAGGCCGGCACGACGAGTTACACGGATACCAATGCCGTTGGTTCCGGTCCGTTCTTCTACCGCGTGGGTGTGCAGTATTGAACGTAGCGGCGGTCGGCAGAGTTTGTCTCAAAACAATTTCTCGTCGGAGGGGCGAGTTATACGAGCCCCCATTTTCAGAGGCATTCGACCAGTCAAAGGCTCGTATAACTCGCCTCTCCGATACTTTTGAGACAATCTCGGCAGACCGCCGCCAATTTCTTCCAAACAGGAATCTCAGATCAGTGCCACCCTGCCGGGAAGCCGCTGCGAATTATCGCGCCCCTTCAAATGCAAAGTCCTTTCATACCCCGTTTCTGGAATTGTCGGGATGACGGGATGCACGGCCGGTTATTGGAGACTGGCAAAGGACACATCTTGAGGGCGTGTTGCCCTTGATATCATTGCTCAGGAACGCCGGCTTTAGCCGGCAGAGGCTCCCATTCTGCCATGCTGCAGCATAAATGCGGCGTTCCGGGTGCGCCCCGGGTGAAGAAATACTTCTTGTGTTCCATGCCGGTCAGTCCATGATCGTGAGCATGGACAAATCTTTTTATCGCAAACTGTTTTCGCGCCCGCAAAAATCCGATCCGAAAGTGATTCCTCCCGAAGCCGACTACGGCGATGCGGATGTGCAATTCGGCAGGGGATTGAGGTTCGCCAATGGCAAAGGAGTGGTGCAGGATTACGCGCAGGCGGCGGAATGGTATCACAAGGCGGCGGGTCAATGTCATTCCCTGGCGCAATTCAATCTCGGGATGATGTATGCCCATGGACAGGGAGTCACCCGGGATGCCGCGCAATCAGAAATGTGGTTTGGCCGGGCCGCGCAGCTGGGGGACGCCGGGGCCCAATTTAATTTGGGGGAAAGTTGCCACCGCGCCAGCCTGCAGGGAGAAGGAGGGGACGCGTCTGAATCAAGGATTGAGGCTTACAAGTGGTACCGGCTCGCAGCCGCGCAAGGCTACGAGGATTCGGAAACGGCTTATGCAACCTTGACGCTCAACATGACCCGCGAGGATGTTGCCACGGGCAACCGCCGCGTTGCCGAATTCGTAGTTGAGAAGCCGAAACACCCTCACGAGTAACTCGAAGGGGCGGGCGTCAAGCCGGGCTGGCTTCAGTGCCCTTGCCCCGGCCATGGTTCAGGTTGACGAATTGTCTTGTTTGGGGGATGTAAAAGACGATGTTAAACCTGCCAATCGGTTCTTTTTTCGCAACTCCAAATGCAGTTTCGGTTGCCCCGAAGCTTTTGCCTTCGGCGGCATTTTTTGTCCACTGGTTCTCGCCGGTCAGATATTCCAGCTTTTCGGCGTCTTCGATCAGAATGTTCATGAACGGGGACGTTACCAGATTTTCCCGAACGGCAAGCATACAAACTGACAATTCCCGGATCTTATTTTCATCAGCCAAACGCCTGACTCGGCGACGACAAATTGGATTTACTCCATTGCCACCGGACGGCGCGACGCCTTCTTGTCGGCGTGATGCGACTTGTCGGCGAGCATCCGCGCCTTGGCCCGGCGGCTGCGACGGCGTTTCTGCCGCCGGATTTTCTCGATGCGCGCGCGCTCGGCGTCCACGTAGCCGCGTTTCAGCGCTTCAATCTTGTCCAGCAACAGCCGGCGGGCGATGAAACGGTTGAGTCCCTGCTGTCGCGTGGCTTGGCATTTGACCTGCAGGCCGGTCGGGCGATGAAGCAGCATCACGCAGGTGGAGGTCTTGTTGACGTTTTGCCCGCCATGGCCGCCGGAGCGGACGAAGGTTTCCTCGAGGTCAGTTTCGCGCACACCCAGCGCGGCCATGCGTTGCGTGAGCTGGGCTTCCTTTTCCGGGCTGACGGGGAACAGGCTCATTTCGTCCACTGTAGCGGCGGTCTATGACCGACGCCAAGTGTTTAGACGCGAATTGCGCGAATTATCACGAATCCAATCAGCGTAAATAAGCGTCAATTTCTTCGCATCCTGGCATTCTACCTCGCCTCATTAAACGCAAAACTCTTGGGCAGAACGCTATAATAAATCTGAATTTTATTGTTGTATCAATACAGGTTAATTGATAAACTGCTAATAATTTCAGAGAAGGGCTTCTATGAAACGATCGCTTTTGCAATCAGCAGCCATTTGTTCCCTGGCTTTCACGCTCAATTTATCCGCTACGGTGCATTATGTGGACTTGAACTGCACCAACCCGGTTTCGCCTTACACCGATTGGAGCACAGCGGCAACGGATATTCAAAGTGCGATTGATATTTCTATCAATAGCGATCATATCCTGGTGACCAATGGAGTTTATCAAACCGGCGGACGGACGGTGAACGGATACATACTTACAAACCGCGTGGTGGTTAACAAAGCGATCACGGTGCAAAGCGTCAACGGTCCGGCGGCGACCATCATCCAAGGCTATCAAGATGCCAGCACCATCGATGGCGATGATGCCGTGCGGTGTGTTTATCTGACGAACAACGCAACTTTAATTGGCTTCACATTGACCAACGGGGCAACGCTGATTGACCCGGGTGACGATTCGGATAACACAATATTCTCGGGTGGCGGAGTGCTTTGTGAATCCACCAGCGCCATCATTTCCAATTGTGTCATCACAGGTTGTTCAGCCACCCTGGCAGGTGGTGGTGCGGAAGGCGGCACAGTGAACGACTGCGTACTGACTGGCAACCAAAACAGCGGTGCCGACCAATGCACGTTGAGCAATTGCACGCTGACTGGCAATTCGAGCGGTTGGGCTGGTGGTGGGGCGACTATAAGCACGCTCATTAATTGCACGCTGGCAACCAACTCCGCACTATACGGCGGAGGAGTCTTTTCCTGCACCCTGATTGGATGCACACTTCAGGGAAACTTTTCTGATGATGGCGGCGGCGCTTTTGGCAACAACGACAACCCCTGCGAACTGGACAATTGCACGTTGACAGGCAATTCGGCTTCCTACGGTGGAGGCGCGGAAGGTTCAACCTTGAACAACTGCACGCTTGTGGCCAACGGAGCGAGTTACGGTGGCGGTGCTGACGAAAGCGACCTGAGCAACTGCCTGATCGTCAGCAACAGCGTGAATGCCACAGGCGCCGGCGCGTTCGATAGCACATTGACGAATTGCACAGTTTGGGGAAACACAGCTTCTGACGGCACCGGCGGAATTGAGGGTTGCGACGCTCATAATTGCATAATTTTCGACAATAATTGGGGCGACTGCACTTGGTGCAGCTTGGACTATTGTTGCACGGATGATCCTCTATTAATCGACCCGCTTGGCGGTGATTTTCATTTGCAGTCAAATTCACCCTGCGTCAACCAGGGGAATAACGCTGATGTTGCCTCAACCACTGATTTAGACGGCAATTCGCGGATCTTTGACGGCAATGTAGATGTGGGCGCTTATGAATTTCAAACACCGGTTCCGTTACAAGCAGTCATTCATACCGACTCGACAAATGCCATTTTTGGATATCCCTTGAATTTGACCGGCTCAACTTTGGGCGGCGTTGGCACGACCAACTCGTGGGATTTTGGCGACGGCACCGGGGCGAGCAATCAATGGTCAGTCGCGCATACCTGGACCACGGCGGGAGATTATCCGGTCACGCTCACTGTCTTCAACGATGCCAATCCTGGCGGCGTGAACACGACTATTATAATTCACGTATTGACACAAATTCTATATTTTGTGGACGCGAATGGTACCAATCCGGTTGCGCCGTATTCGTCCTGGGCCGCAGCGGCCACGAACATTCAGGATGCGGTGGATGCGGCGGCACTCGGAGGGACGGTAATTGTCAGCAACGGCGTCTATCAAACCGGGGGGCGGGTCGTATGGGGCATTCTAACCAATCGCGTCGCCGTGACGAAGCCCATCACAGTGCGGAGTGTCAACGGCCCGGAAGTGACGACCATTCAAGGTTATCAGGTGCCGGGACCGCTCAATGATGACGCCGCCATTCGTTGCGTCTATATGACCAACGGCGCAATGTTGACCGGTTTTACGCTCACCAATGGCGCCACACGATTGAATTTATACGAGTGGAGCGACTACGGAGTTTTTTGCGGCGGCGGAGTTTTTTGTGAATCGGCGGGCGCAACCGTTTCCAACTGCGTCATCGTTGGCTGCACGTCCAGTGACACCGGCGGCGGTGTCGTCGGCGGAACCTTGTTCAACTGTGTTCTTAGTTCCAATAGCACAAGCGACTGGGGCGGCGGAGCCCGAAGTGCGACACTCATCAATTGTGACTTGTTCGGAAACTCGGCAGTGGGAGGCGGCGGGGCCTGGTTGAGCCTCCTCAGCAACTGTTTGTTACGCGGCAACTCCGCCGTTGAGGACCCGGGGGGAGGCGCAGTGAATTCGACTTTGAACAATTGCACTTTGGTAGAAAATTCCAGCGACTATGTGGGGGGCGGCGCCGCCTACTCCACGCTGAACAACTGCCTTCTGCAATTCAATTCTTGTCCAGACGGTCCGAATTACAAGGAATGTGAATTGAATTATTGTTGCACCACTCCGCTTCCCGACAGCGGCTTGGGCAACATCACTAACGAACCGGCCTTCGTTAATTTGGCCGGCGGCGACCTCCATCTGCAAGGCAACTCTCCCTGCATCAACGCTGGCAACAACACTTACGTCTCCGTCACCAATGATCTGGACGGCAACCCGCGCATCATGGGCATCGTCGTGGACATCGGAGCTTATGAATTCCAAAATCCGGCTTCTGTTCTTTCCTATGCTTGGGCACAGCAATACGGTTTGCCCACCGACGGCTCGGTGGACTATTTGGATTCAGACGGTGATGGCCTGAACAATTGGCAGGAATGGAAAACCGGCACAAATCCCACCAATGCGTTGTCCGTGTTGAAAATGGCGTCGGCGATGGCCACCAACAATCCACCTGGGCTGATCGTGGCTTGGCAAAGTGTGATTGGCATCACCTATTTCTTGCAAAGCAGCAGCAATCTGGGAGCACAACCGGCCTTTTCAACGATTCAAAGCAATATCGTCGGTCAGGCCGGCATAACGAGTTACATGGACACCACTGCCACGAATAGCGGCCCATATTTCTACCGCGTTGGAGTGCAATAATGGTAGCCGAGGTAACGAGGCTCATTTTCAATTTCGATTTTCAGATGGAGCCTCCTCACGTCGGCTGCTACAAAATTATCTAACGACTTCAAACGCAAAGCCCTTCAGATATTCCGTCTCCGGAATCATTGGGATGACGGGATGATCGGGCGATTGCGAGTAAGTCGCGATACGGCGCAAAATTCTCCGCGTGTCGTAGGCGGCGGAGAGAATCACGTCCTGGAACGTCGCCGCGTTGACGTGATGCGAACAGCAGAACGTCGCCAGCGTGCCGCCGGTCTTAAGCAGCTTCAATGCGCGCAAATGGATTTCCTTGTAGCCGCGCAGCGCGTCCGGCACCGACGCCCGGTTGCGCGTGAAGGATGGCGGATCCAGCACGATCAAATCGAATCGCGGGATGACCTTTTCGTGCGGCTTGACGGCGGTTTGCGCCTTGAACCAGTCAAAAACATTCACGGCCTCAAACGAGCACTTGTCAGCCAGACCGTTCGCTGCGGCATTTCGCCCGGCGGTTTCGATGGCCTCGGCGCTTTGGTCGAGGAAGTGGACGTGCGCCGCGCCGGCGCGCGCCGCGTGCAGGCCAAATCCGCCAAGAAAACTGAAACAATCCAGAACCTGCGCCTCCTTCGCCAAATGTGACACCGCCAGATAATTCACCTGCTGATCCAAATACAAACCGGTCTTGTGGCCTCCAATGAGATCGGTTTCAAATCTCAGCCCGTTCAAATTCACTGAAATGGATGGAGCGCGGACAGCGATGTCCGCGTCTTTTTCTGTCAGCAAACCCCCGGACAAGGCTGTCCGCGCTCCAAATTCGCCAAATAAAACTCCATTGGCCTCCTCCAATCCCTCGAACTTGCGCGACGCCACGTCGCTGCGCTCCAGAATCGCGCGCGGCGAGAAGATCTTTTGCAACGCGGCGACAATCACCGCCTTTCGCTGGTCCATGCCGAGCGCCGAAATCTGCACGACCAGCACGTCCTCGTATTTGTCCACGATGAGGCCGCTCAGGAAATCGCCTTCGGCGTTGACGATCCGGAACGAGGTTGCGCGCGGCAGATGCCTTTGCCGGACGGCGAGGGCGGCGCGAATGCGCTCCTCGAAAAAAGGTTCATTCACCTCGACCCGCTCTGGTGACAGGACGCGGACATTGATTTTTGATTTCGAGTTGAAGAAACCGACGCCGAGGAACCGCTGGCGATGGTCCTTGATCTGGACCAGCTCGCCGTCGGCGGGCGGGCGGGTGGATCGGAGAATTTCGCCGTGATAAATCCACGGATGACCGGCCACGATGCGGTCGGCCTCGCCGGGTTTCAGCAAAACAGTCGTTAACGAGTCCATAGTTTGTAAACAAGTTTTATTTCGGAGGGTGAGGTTCCACGGCGCCCCAATCCGGATAAAGTTTGGGACTCGCAGAGCGCATCCATCGGAACTTACACACATAAAGCCAGAACGAGACGGGCAATGGAAGAAAATGTTGGGTTTCCCAACCGGTTTAAACTTGACGGTGCATTGCTGGCTGATAATATCGTCTTATGTTCAAATATGGCGATAAATCCCTTCCAACCGGCGCGCCGTCGAAAAGACTGTTTTACACCAGCATTCTTCTTCTGGCGTGGCTGTTTATCAGCGCAACCGCTGCCCGGGGGGGATTCGTCCAGATTGGTTACACGAATTGCCTGGCCGTCACGAATTTCTCCCAGTCGTTGATGAATGAAATCGGCCAGTTGAAATGGTATTTCGCCCATGCCTCGGTGGGCGGGAACATGATGGATGGCATTGCGGACCTCCACGGCATGAACCCCAACTTCTACCAGTTCCACGGTGTTTCAGAGGACGGCAACCCGCCGGCCACGACCGAGACCGGCGGGATTTATGAATATATGCGGGGCAACCCGGGCTGGCAGGTGAAGGTGGACACCTTCCAAACTTATGTCAGCAATGGCTGGCGGTTTCCCAAGGTCAACTTCGCTTTGAACAAGATGTGCTGGATCGACCCGACGGCCGATTTGAACTACTACATCCGGTCCATGACCAACCTGGAAGCCGCCTTTCCCCAAACCATGTTTGTCTATGCGACCATGCCGCTGAATACTTCCGAAGACAACGACAACTATTTGCGGAGCCTTTACAACGACGGCCTGCGGGACTGGTGCCGCACGAACAACCGCGTGTTGTTCGACATCGCTGATGTCGAGTCGCGCGACACCAGCGGCGCGCTCTGCAGCTTCACCTGGAACAGCCGGATTTGTCAGAAACTTTACAGCGGTTACACGGATGATGGCGGACATCTGAACACCCAGGGCAGACAACTGGTGGCCCGGGGATTCTATGCCCTGTCCGCCGCATTACTTGCGGTGGACCGTGACAACGATGGATTAACCGACGGACGGGAACTGCTGGCCGGCACCTGCCCCACTGACGGCCAGGACGTCTTCAAAATCATCAATGCCACCAGGATCGCATCCGGCGCTCTGGTTGTTCAATGGACCAGTGCTTCCAACCGGCTCTATACCTTGCAACGGGGCACGAACATCCTGGACACCGCCAGCTTTACCTGCCTCCTGACCAATATCGCGGCCACGCCGCCATCAAACACCGGCACCGATTCGCTGCCGGCGGGAGAAACGCTTTTCTATCGAGTCGGCGTACGTCAATGACGGCGACCTGAGACCTCGCAACCACTATCCGACCCGGCGAGGGATGTCACGGCTTGACGGCCGGGGTATTAATTTCCCGATCAATACCGGCAGACGGCGAAACCCGGAGGTTTGGACAGAAGATTTTGTTGTTTCTGAAATTATTTTCTTGAATTATTGATCGAGTCGGCGGATATAACAATCAAGCCTATGAAAAACAGCCCCATCAGCACGTTGTTGCATCACAAAACCGCGGAACTCTGGTCCATTGCGCCGGAGGCGACCGTCTTCGAGGCCATCAAACTTATGGCGGAAAAGAACATCGGCTCGCTGCTTGTCCTGTCGGACGGCAAGCTGCTCGGCGTGTTCACCGAACGCGATTACTCGCGCAAAATTGCGTTGCAGGGGAAATCCTCCAAGGAAACCCATGTGCGGGAAATCATTTCCAACCGGGTGGTGTCCGTTACGCCGCATCATTCGATCGAGGATTGCATGAAGCTCATGACGGAAAACCGCGTGCGGCATCTGCCGGTCATGGAAGGCGAAAAAGTCGTCGGCCTCGTGTCCATCGGCGACCTGGTGAACTGGATCATCTCGGCCCAAAACGCGGCGATTGCCCAGATGGAACAATACATCGCCGGTGGGGTGTCGGGGTAATTGAAACTCCGGTTACGAGCGAAAGGGAAAAGCGTGTGACCAGCGCTGTAGCGTCGGGCATCCTGCCTGACGTGGAGGGCGGCATCCCGCCGTTCGCGAAATGGCCGTTCAAGTTTTCAATGGCGCGCGAATTGTCCGCCGGGCTGGAAGCCACGGCTCTACGGCAGGCAGGATGCCCGCCGCTACGTCTGCTTCAACGGGCGAGGATGTGAGACGTGAAAAAATCCCTCAAAATCACTGCTTGACGCTGGACGGCTCGCCAATAGCATCACCGGCGTCGTTGTTGGCAACACAAAACCAAGAACCCGAAAGGATATTGCTATGGATACCACGACTCCTGCTCAAACTCCACCGCTGGCGCCCGTCAGCGAAGACAAAACGGTCGCAATCGTCAGCTACCTCACCTTGATTGGCTTCATCGTCGCGATCATCATTCACAGCAACAAAAAAACAATGCTCGGGGCGTATCATTTGCGCCAGATGCTTGGATTCATAATCACGGTCTTTGTGGGATGGATATGCGTGGCCGTCATGATGTTCGTTCTCTTGTTCGTGCTGGCGTTTATGAAGTCCTTTCTTGCTCTTCTCATTCCGTTAATCTACTTCGCGTTCGGCGTATCATTATTTGTGCTGTGGATCATGGGCTTCATCGCCGCAATCAACGGTCAGATGAAGCCGATGCCGGTAGTCGGACCCCTGTATCAACAATGGTTCGGCACCGCGTTTGATTGATCAAACCGGACCTCCGCAAAACGGTCGCAGCGGCTTTCGGAAGAATGCCGCGCTTTCCAGCTAACCGTCTACAACTTCAAATCCATATCCGTCACCGCGCCGAACGAGGCGCTGGTGACGTGGGCGGCGTATTTTGCCAGCACGCCGCGGGTGTAGCGGGGCGCGGGCTTTTTCCAAGCCTTGCGGCGGGCGGCCATTTCCTTTGCGGGAATGTCCAGGTTGATCTGCCGTTTCCCGGCGTCAATCGTGATGATGTCGCCGTTCTTCACCAGCGCAATCGTTCCGCCCACATACGCTTCCGGCGTGATGTGGCCCACCACGAAGCCGTGGCTGCCGCCGCTGAACCGTCCGTCCGTGATGAGCGCCACGTCTTTGCCCAGGCCTTTGCCCATGATGGCGCTGGTGGGCGAAAGCATTTCTCTCATGCCCGGACCGCCCTGAGGTCCTTCGGAGCGAATGACAATCACATGACCTTTCTTCACCGTGCCATTTAGAATGGCTTGCAGCGCTTTTTCCTCGGACTCAAACACAATCGCCTTGCCGCTGAATTGCAAGCCTTCCTTGCCGGTGAGTTTCGCGACCGCGCCTTCGGAGGCGAGATTGCCGCGCAGGATGACGATGTGACTGTCCTTCTTAATCGGTCGGTCAAACGGCTGGATGATGGTCTGGCCTTGGGGATAGGGCTGCACGCCTTCGAGCGTTTGCGCCATCGTCTGGCCGGTCACCGTCAGGGCGTCGCCGTGGAGCAGTCCCTTGTCGAGCAGCGTCTTCATCAATGGCCGGATGCCGCCGATGGCGACCAGCTCGGACATGAGATGCTTGCCGCTCGGTTTCAAATCCGCGAGCACGGGCACGTTTTTACCCACGCGGCTGAAGTCGTCAAGGGTCAGCTTCACCTTCGCCGAGTGCGCGATGGCGAGCAGGTGCAACACCGCATTGGTCGAACCGCCCAGCGCGATGACCACCGAGATGGCGTTCTCGAAGGCTTTCTTTGTCAGGATGTCGAGCGGACGTAAACCGCTCTTGAGCATTTCGATGACGCAGGCGCTGGCGCGGCGGCAATCGTCCATTTTTGCGGGCGAAATGGCGTTTTGCGCGGAGCTGTTGGGCAGGCTCATGCCGAGCGCTTCGATGGCGCTGGCCATGGTGTTGGCGGTGTACATGCCGCCGCATGAGCCGGGACCGGGAATGGCGCATTGCTCGACGGCCTGCAATTCGGCGTCGGAAATCTTCTGGTTCGCATACTGGCCGATGGCTTCAAACACGGACACGATATCGAGCAGCTTGCCTTCGGTAGTGGCACGGGCATCTTGCCCGTTCGAACCTGACAGGCGGGACGCCTGTGCCACTTCTTTCGTGATGCAGCCGGGCAGAACGGTGCCGCCATAAACAAACACCGCCGGCCGATTCAGCCGCGCCATGGCAATGACCGAGCCGGGCATGTTTTTGTCGCAACCGCCGATGGCCACGAAGCCGTCCATGCCCGCGCAGCCGACCACGGTCTCGATGGAATCGGCGATGACCTCGCGGGAGACGAGCGAGTATTTCATGCCTTCGCTGCCCATCGAGATGCCGTCCGACACGGTGATGGTATTAAAGACGATGGCCTTGCCGCCGGCGGCGTTGGCACCCTGCTCGGATTCGCGGGCGAGTTTGTCAATGTGCATGTTGCACGGGGTGACGTCGCCCCAGGTGGAGGCGACACCGATGAGCGGCTTTTTGAAATCTTCCGGCTTGAAGCCGACAGGATAAAGCATGGAGCGGGCGGCGGCGCGTTCGTAGCCGTCGAAGACGATGCTGGAATGGGGCCGCAGGGGATCGGACGATTTAACATTTTTCATTGCGGCACATTCTGCCTGGAAAAATGCGCAACAGCAAGTCGTGACAAATCAGATTCAGATTACGATTAGGATCAGGATCGAGATGCGCCGAATTTGAATTGAAAATCACGACGCGCTCGACCACAGTGTTTTTTTTGGTGGAGAGATGGCCGAGTGGCTGAAGGCACACGCCTGGAAAGCGTGCATGCTCCAAAAGGGCATCGAGGGTTCGAATCCCTCTCTCTCCGCCAACTTCATTTATAGCCTATTAACCAAAGGTTAAAAGTGGTTTCTCGGTGAACGTAACCCGCGTTGTCGGTCACCTGACAGACAGGCTGAACTCATTGTGTCACTGGTCAAGCCGGATGGCCGGGTGTGGGCGCTGACTGACGGCGATTCTGCCGGAGAACGACACGGGCTTTCGCTACTGACCAAAGCTTCGCCCTATCGCTTCGTGCGGTGGGTGAAAATGGCCGATGGTAAGCAGCCTAAGGACATGCCGGGTGAACAACTGAAAACTGCTCCATCCCCTGCAAGCGGCAGAGTGTGCAACCCGACCGTTGCTGGTGGCGTTTAGCCCTCCGTTGTTTAGTGTATTACTGAGATACAGTTGTTGGCCGAACGCGCAGGTTGTGAATCCTGCAACCGCGATTGTTGATAGCATTTTGATTTTCATACTGCTTGTTTTGTCGGGTTCTTTCGATTGTGGGTTGCTTGAATTCTGCATCAGCAGTCAGAGTGCTGGCGGTGGGCTTGTTGTTTTTGGACCTTTCACAGCGGTTTCGATTTTCTCACCATTTCAAAACCCGGTCAATCCACCGGTAGTGCTCTTCACTTGGCTAAATTAGCGTATTTATTGCTGCGGCCTGTGAATAACTTTTGCTTGAGTTATTAATTTAATTCTGTTATGATGCTTTTCTTCATGGAGCCACCAATCACATGGTTCCGTGTTGTAAAAGAGTCGCATCGGGTAAAGGACCGCCCCCGGTGCGGCTCGTTTTTAAGTCACCCGCCGCCACGATCCCCCGCCTTCCCGGCGGCGCTCGTGAACAGTTGGTGAACTGAACGCGTCCCCGGCTGAAACCTGACGTTTCCGATTCGCTTTGCGGAATTGACATCCCCCGGCCCCGCTTTTAGCCTCTCATCGGAAAGACATGCGCTTTGCCCCGCCTGCGTGGCCGAAGCCTCCCGCGGCCTGCGTTCACGATCGATGAGTTGGAATCGAGACGCAGCCGTTTTGGCCTGACACTGCGGCGCGGCGAAGGCCCGAAATCACTTTCGGGGATTTTTATTGTCGGCAAACAATTTTGGGGACGGCGACCGGCCATCCCTCCTGAGAATATGGCAAACACGATTCTGGTCGGCGCCCAGTGGGGTGACGAAGGCAAAGGCAAAATCATTGACGTGCTCACCGAAAATGCGGACGTCGTCGTCCGCTACGCCGGCGGCAACAACGCCGGGCACACCGTTTTCATCGGCAAACAAAAATACGTCCTGCATCTCGTGCCGTCGGGCATCCTCCGCAAAAACAAACTTTGCGTCATCGGCAATGGCGTGGTTGTGGACCCCGTCAGCCTCGTCGAGGAAATCCAGGGGCTGCGCAAGCTCGGCGTCAAGGTCGGCGACAACCTCGTCGTCAGCGAAACGGCGCACGTCGTGTTCCCGTATCACCGCGAATTGGACGCGCAACGCGAAGGGCTCAAGGGCAAACACAAAATCGGCACCACCAAGCGCGGCATCGGCCCGGCCTACGGCGACAAGGCCGCGCGCGTCGGTTTGCGCATGGTTGATTTGATCACGCCAGAGCGACTCGGAGAGAAACTTGCTTTCCGCATCAGGGAAAACAATGAAATCTTGGGGGCGCTCGGCGCAAAACCGTTGTCGTTCAAGAAGGTTCTTGCCGAATACAACGCCGCCGGGAAATATCTGAAACCATTCGTGGCGAACACGGTGGTGTTGCTCCATGAAGCCATGCGGCGCGGCAACGACCTTTTGTTTGAAGGCGCCCAGGGCACATTCCTCGACATTGACCACGGAACGTATCCGTTTGTCACGTCGTCGAACACCACGGCGGGCGGCGCCTGCACCGGTTCCGGCGTGCCGCCGCATCGCATGGACCGCGTCGTCGGCGTGATGAAAGCTTACACGACACGAGTGGGCGAGGGGCCATTGCCGACCGAGAACGCCGAGATTGCCGACATGCTGCACGCGATGGGACGCGAATTCGGCGCGACGACGGGGCGTGCGCGCCGCTGCGGCTGGTTTGATTCCGTCGCCACGCGCCATGCCGCGATGGTGAATGGCATTGACGATCTCGCTGTTACGAACTTGGACGGCCTCGACACGGTGGAAACCATTAAAGTCTGCGTCGCCTATCGCCACGGCACGGCGCGCTATGATTTTGTGCCGAACGACGCGCAGGTTCTCGCCGAGTGCGAGCCGGTTTACGTCGAGTTCGGCGGCTGGCGCGCGCCGACGAGCAGGGCGAAGACGTGGAAACAATTGCCGCCGAAGGCGCGCGCCTATTTGAAAGCGATTGCGGAATTGAGCAATGCGAAATTGTTCATCGCATCCGTCGGGCCGGGCCGCAACCAGACGATTTTTGTTTGAGCGGGAGGGCGGCCGTGCCGGCAGCCGAAGTTGGGGACGGCGACACGCCATCCCTCCCAACAATTGACCGCGGATTTCGCGGAGTAACGCGGATGTTTTCTACCGTTTTGAACTCTGCGCCATTCCGCCTTCGCCTTGCTACGGCGCGACAAGCCACGTAATCTGCGGCAGAGAATGAGCACGGCTCCACATCTGTCGCCCGAAGCCAAAGCTT
>JBEKEJ010000054.1:0-14675 GCA_050013895.1 Verrucomicrobiota bacterium
CCGTAAATCGGACTGCGCAGACACGTCTGCGCTTTGGAACGACGTGACATGTCGCGTCGAGGAAAGCGGCGACACGTCGCCGCACTCCAAATTTGTCGCGCTTTGAAAGCAAATCAGTATCACATCCGCGGCCAGGTGGTATCCTGATTTGATTGCTGTAGGGTCGGCGCTGTGCGCCGATTTCGAGCCACAGGCTCGACGCTGCGGCAAATCAGGGCCTGCTGCTATGAGAATTGACAAATTGCCGTCAGCCGGATGATGTTGCGCAACGGCGTGCGCGGGCGGAACTTCACGAACCGTTCGAGCTTTTTCACCAGCGGCTTGCGCCGCCGCATGTCGTCAAAACCCGGCGCACCTGTCGCGCCGAAGCCTTTGGGCGAAGGTGGATAGGCTTTGTCGTAAGGCACCAGCTCGATTTTCGATTTCGAGCCGAGGGTTTTGACCACCAGCCGCGCGAGTTCGAGGATGCTGATTTCCTCCGTGCCGCCGATGTTGAAGATTTCGCCGCGCGCCTTCGGGCAATTTTGCAGACGCACCAGCGCTTCCACCGCGTCGCCGACGTGACAAAAACATCGTGTCTGCCTGCCGTTGCCAAAGACTTTCAGTGGTGCACCCTTTTTCGCTGCCCCGATGAAGCGGGGCAGCACCATGCCGTAACGCCCGGTCTGGCGCGGGCCGACGGTGTTGAACAGCCGCGCGATGGTGACGGGCAGATTTCTTTCCCGCGCGTAGGCCAGCGCGAGGAATTCGTCGGTGAGCTTCGAACAGGCGTAGCTCCAGCGCGATTGCCCCGGCGGGCCGATGAGCAAATCGTCGTCCTCGCCGAACGCCGGTTTCGCGCTTTTGCCGTAAACTTCCGAGGTCGAGGTCAGCAGAAGCGGCGTGCGGTTCGCGACGGCGGCACGCAGCAAAATCTGCGTTTCCTGAAAGCTCGCCTCCAGAACGTGCAGCGCCGATTTGACGACAAGTTCAACGCCAACGGTCGCCGCCAGATGAAAAATAAATTCCGCGTTTGCCGCCAGTTTCGGCAATTCGGCGCACGCGGAAATTTTCGATTGAACGACGCGCAAACGGGGATGCGAGTTGACGGCCCGCAGATTTTCCAGGCGGCCGGTCGAGAGATCGTCAATCACGACGACGCGTTTGCCGTCGTTGAGCAGGCGTTCAACCAAATGCGATCCAATAAACCCGGCTCCGCCAGTGACGAGAATGTGTTTCATTCGCAGGATGGGTGAAACACCCAATTGACCGTGGCGGCGTCTCGGCAGAGCGCCGCTAATTTCAAAAACTTCGGGAATGCGGCTCTCTGCCGAGAAGCCGCTACGCCGTCTTTGAATTTTGATTTGCCGATGCAGCGGTTCGTTTTCATTTCAGTGCGTTCGCAACGGCCTCAGCCAGTTTCTGCCGGAATTCCGGTGTTTCAATCAATTTCGCCTCGTGCGGGTTGGAGAGGTACCCGCCTTCGATGAGCACGGCGGGGCAGTGCTGGCCGTCGAGCACGCCCATGAACCGTGCGCGCTGCACGCCGCGGTCCTCGAGATCGGTGGCCCGCAACAAGGCCGTGTGCAGGCGGACGGCCAGTTGCAGATTTTCCGCGTCGCAGCCGTTGTTAGGATAATTGTCCGACCAGAAATCGTTATACCCGCGGATCAGCGACGAAGGCATTCCGGTCGGCGTGAGGCAGTAGGTTTCCAGCCCGCGGATATCGGTTTCGCGGCTGGCGGTCGAATTGAAATGCAGGCTGATGAACAAATCCGCGTGATGCGCGTCAGCGAACACGTCCCGATCCGAATTGGCCACAAACTCATCGTTGGTGCGCGTCAGAAAAACCGTCCAACCGTTCGTTTCGAGCAGAGGCTTGAGTTGCAGCGCCCAGGCAAGGGTGAATTCCTTTTCCAACCGGCCGTCGAGCACACTGTGCGTGCCGGTATTCGAGCCGCCGTGGCCCGGGTCAACCACGATGACACGGTTTGTGCCGAACGTCAGTGGCGGGTCGCACAACAGCGGCTCAAGATTTCTGCGCAAATCGAGTCCGTGCAGGAAAACCTGGTTGTCGATGAGCTGCGGTTCAAAGCCGAGATTGATTTCGACACCGTTCCAGACGGCTTCGCGGCTGCCGATTTCCAATACCATCACGCCGTTTGTCGAGCCAATCGCATACGTGGTCACCGGCAGTTCGGACAGCAAATGCGGCGCGCCGATTTCATGTTCGGCGGCCCAGCGGCTGAGCGAGGTCCACGTTATCACCGGCGCGGGGCGGGCGGCGTTCGTTGGGGGTGGCTTCGGGTAAACGGCCGGCGCCAGGGGGCGGGGCGGTTGCGGCATTTGCGGTTTTTGAACTTCATTGGTCGCCGGCCAGTTGGGTGGCAGCGGGCCGTAGGGGGCGCGGGGAGGCGCGGTCGCGCAACCCGCCAAAAAAAACACCGCGATAAAAATGATGCCTGCCGGTTTTAACACGCGGCCATTGTGCGGAAGGCAAAGTCGGACTCAAGCTGTTTCGAGTTCAATCCTCCTTCTCGTCGTCCTCGTTCTCGTAATCGAACCGTGTGGTATTCGAGGACGAGAACGAGAACGAGGACGAAATTGAGGCTGCGTGATTCTCCGGCGCGCTTGTTTGCGGTGTGCGGTTCAGACATAATTTTTGCAGTGAATATTCTCGTTGCCATCACCGGGGCCAGCGGCGCGCTTTACGCACAACGCCTTCTCGACAATCTCGACCCGCGCCGGGACGAGTTGCACGTCGTGATGAGCCATTACGCGCAGCAGGTCATTGCGGAGGAATTGCCCGGCGGCCTGCGCCTGCCCACCGGAGCCAGGACACACAACCTCAAAAGCATGAACGCGCCGTTTGCCAGCGGCTCGAATCCGCCCGACGCCATGGTCGTCATCCCGTGCACGATGGGCACGCTGGGCCGCATCGCGCACGGTTACAGCGAAGACGTTTTGCTCCGCGCCGCCGATGTGGTGTTGAAGGAGAAGCGGAAACTGATTCTGGTCCCGCGCGAAACGCCGTTGAGTCTCGTCCACGTCAAAAACATGGAACTGCTGCTGCAAGCCGGCGCGACGATTCTGCCGGCCAATCCGGGGTTTTACTCGAATCCGAAAACCGTCCAGGAAGTCGTGGACACCGTGGTCGCGCGCGTGCTGGATCATCTCGGCCTGCCGCAAAAGCTCGTCCCGCGCTGGGCGGAAGAAAAGGAATGAGATGAATAGGGGGAAACATCCAACATCCAACATCCAACATCCAACGCCGAATGAAGGGACGGCGAGCGTCTGGATATTCCATGAAGGCCACCCGGAAGGCCGCAAATTCAATCTGGAGGAGCGGTTGTTGGAATTCGCCTTTGCAGTGATTGATCTTTCCGAAGGTCTCCCGAACACTCGTGCCGGAAATCACATTGCAGGTCAGATGCTGCGCTCGGGTACGTCGCCATACCCGAATCATGGCGAAGCGGAAGATGCGGAATCGCGTGATGATTTTATCCACAAGCTCAAGGTTTGTCTCAAGGAATTGCGCGAAACCCGCCGCTGGGCCCGGCTGATCAAGCGCAAGGGCTGGGGCAAAGATGAACCGACACTGCCTTTTGTTTTGTGCGAATCGGATGAATTAATCCGCATTTTCTTTTCGAGCATCCAGACCGCGAAGAAAAATGCGCTGGCCGAGCGTCGCAATTCATCCGGGCAACCTCCTTCCGACAAAGCAGGCTGAAAAATTGGATGTTGGATGTTCGATGTTGGATGTTGGATGTTTCCAAACCGAATGATTTCTCTAATTAAAAAATGGGGCGGTTTTGTCAGGCTCAGCCACACCGCCTTCGCGCTGCCCTTCGCGCTGGCGGCGATGCTGGTGGCCGCGCGCGAGCACCGTGGCTGGCCGGGCTGGCGGACCTTCGGACTGATCCTCGCCGCGATGGTGTGTGCGCGGACCTGTGCGATGGCGTTCAATCGCATCGTTGACCGGAAATTCGACGCGCTGAATCCGCGCACGGCCGGCCGCCATTTGCCGACCGGACAAATTTCCCTGGCCGGCGCCATTGCGCTCTGCGCGTTGTCCGCGGCCGGTTTGATCGCCGTCAGTCATCTCCTGAACCCGCTTTGCTTTCAACTTTCACCGGTTGCGCTGGTGGTGATTTGTTTTTATTCGTTCACAAAACGGTTCACGGAGTACACGCATGTTTTCCTCGGCCTTTCACTCGCGCTGGCGCCGGTCGGCGCGTGGCTGGCGGTGAAAGGCGCGGAGGCTTCCGTTCTGGAAATTTTCCAGATGACCACACTCGCGCTGACGGTCGTGCTGTGGCTCGTCGGTTTCGACATCATTTACGCGTTGCAGGATTATGAATTTGACAAGACGCACGGGCTGCACTCGTTGGTCGTGGCCTGGGGGCCGAAGAATGCGTTGGCGGCCGCGTTTCTCGCGCACATGCTGATGTGCGGACTGCTGGTGCTGTTCGGACTGCTCTGTGGATTTCGTCTCGCCTACTTCCTCGGCTGGTTCGTCATCGTCGTCTGCCTGGGGCTGGAACACTGGATTGCGCGCCGTCGCAGTCTGAACTGGATCAACC
Organism: Verrucomicrobiota bacterium; assembly: GCA_050013895.1. Taxonomy (GTDB): domain Bacteria; phylum Verrucomicrobiota; class Verrucomicrobiia; order Limisphaerales; family UBA11358; genus UBA11358. The sequence continues at coordinate 4,563 of JBEKEJ010000054.1, forward strand.
TCGCGTTCTTCCGCCTCAACGCCCTCGTCAGCGCGGTCTTTTTGATTGTCGTCGCCGCCGAAGTGATTTTTCAGGGCGGATTCAAGCTGCGCTGATTTTAGACCACGAAATACACAAAACACACGAAAGGAAAAATTCAATGGACATCATCTACAAGCTGGAAAGTTTTGAAATCATGGGTGCTTGCTTTGAGGTTTACAAGGAAAAGGGCAACGGTTTTCTGGAGGCAGTTTATCAGGAATGTTTGGAAATGGAGCTTGCCGACCGCAAAGTTCCTTTCCATGCACAGCCGCAACTTGCCCTCACTTACAAAGGCAGGCCGCTCAAATGCAAATACACGCCCGATTTCATCGGTTACGACAAAATTGTTCTTGAGCTGAAAGCGGTCACAGCCTTGACTGACGAACACCGTGCGCAAGTTCAGAATTATCTACGGGCAACCAAGTTCAAACTCGGCTTGCTCGTGAATTTCGGCCATTACCCCAAAGTGGAATACGAACGGATTGTTCTTTGAACCTTTTCGTGTATTTCGTGGTTAATAAACGGTAACATCCTTCCGGTTTTGCTTCTGAAGCGGGCATGGACACGGTAAAATTGGATCAGCCCATGCCCGGCGAAAACAAATGTCCGCAGTGCGGCACGCCGCTGCCGGCGGGCGCGCTGGCCGGACTTTGCCCCGCCTGCCTGTTGAAACAGGGCGCGGCCGCCGAGACTGCCACGGGCGGACAGGCGCCGCCGTTCAACCCCCCGTCCATTGCCGAGCTCGCGCCGCTTTTTCCGCAACTCGAAATCCTTGAACTCATCGGCAAGGGCGGCATGGGCGCGGTTTACAAGGCGCGGCAAAAGGAACTGGACCGTGTTGTCGCGCTGAAAATTCTCCCGCCCGGCATCGGTGAAGACCCTGCATTTGCCGGACGCTTTGCGCGCGAAGCCAGGGCGCTCGCGAAGCTGAATCATCCGGGCATCGTCACGCTTTACGAGTTTGGAGTGGCGGCAGGCGCCTCGCCTGCCGTGGAGCCGGGCATCCTGCCAGGCGGAAAGGTTGCGATTGGTTCGGACCGCGTGGAAAATTCGGGCGCAGTTCCGGGTGGCAAGATGCCGCCCTCCACGTCAGGCCAGAGGCCCGACGCTACACCGCTTTACTATTTTCTGATGGAATTCGTGGACGGCATGAACCTGCGGCAATTGCTTCACGCCGGCCGTATCGCGCCGCGCGAAGCGCTGGCCATCGTGCCGCAGATCTGCGACGCGCTGCAATTCGCGCACGACCAGGGCATCGTCCATCGCGACATCAAGCCGGAAAATATTTTGCTGGATCGCCGCGGCCGGGTGAAAGTGGCGGATTTTGGTCTGGTGAAACTGGTGGGGACAGATGCTGCAAATCGGAGCGCCGGTCTCCGACCCGGCGCGAGCAGCGAAGACGATTCCCACGAGCCGGGTCAGAGACCGGCGCTCCAGGAACTCACCGCCGCCGGCAAAGTCATGGGCACGCCGCAATACATGGCGCCGGAACAGAAGGAACATCCGGATGCGGTGGATCATCGCGCGGACATTTACGCTCTGGGCATGGTGTTTTACCAGATGCTGACCGGCGAGCTGCCCGGCAAAAAAATCGAACCACCGTCTTCAAAAGTTCAAATTGACGTGCGCTTGGATGAAGTCGTGCTGCGCGCATTGGAAACGAAGCCCGAGCGCCGTTACCAGCAAGCCAGCGAGGTGAAGACGATGGTGGAGACGATTGCAACGACTCCGCCAGGCGGCAGCCCGCAAGTGGAGGTTCAAACCATAAGCGCGGCAGCGCAGGCGGGGGGTGGCTGGAAAATCGTCGTTGGCGTCGCGGCCGGAGTGGCGGCGGCGATAATTTTCGTCGCCATTTTGGGCTTGGTTGCGGCTGTTGCGATTCCGAATTTCGTCAGGGCCAGACGGCATTCACAGCAGGCTGCTGTCCAAGAGTGGACGCGACAAGGCTGGCAATTCTGGCAGGCGCACAAGTTCGCCGAGGCTGAGGCCAAATTTCAGCAGGCCGTTCAACTTGTGCCCGACGACGCGAACGCTTGGAACGGGCTCGGCTGGGCGCAATTCAATGCCGGCAACGGCGCAGCGGCAGAAATGTCTTTTCAAAAAGCCATCACGATTGAAACCAATCAACCGGGCGCGCTGAATGGGCTGGGCCAAATTTATTTGTCGCAGCGAAAATATAACGAGGCGGAGAAATTTTTACTCCAAGCCGCCCCTCGCGCGCCAGCGGCGTGGTTTGGGCTGGCGCGGCTGTATTTGCTCGAAGGCAATTTTGAACAGGCCGAAAAATGGGCGCAGGACATCGTGGATTCCGGCCAGGCCGACGAGACAGCCAAAAAAATGCTCGAAGCGGCGAAGGCGAAGAAATTGAGCGGTGGCTTGCGACTGATGATCGAGCCATCGGTCGCAAAACAAACCGCCGCCAAAACGAATGAAACAAGTGTCGCCTCCGCCGAAACCTGGTCGCCCACGCTTGCCTCCGACGAGCAACCGGATTTGCAGATAATTCTAAATGCGGCCAAGAGCCTCACTGCGGAAGGCAGTTACGAGGAAGCGTTGCAACATTATCTCTGGTATTTCAATCATTCGCGAAACGACGCCGGACAAAGAGGGGTGCGGCTTTCCTTCGCGCTTTCCGACTGGGTCGAACTGGGCCGGCGTTATCCGAAGGCGAAGCAGGCGCTGATGGAAATCCGCGATGCCGAGGCGCGTCAATTTTCCGAAGGCGCAGGTTATTTTGATTTGTTTCAGGAAATCGCCGGCATCAATCAATATCTCAATGACACCGAAGCGACGCTGGCGTTGTTCAAAGTCATTGAGCAGCGGGATCGGCAATTGGCCGGACAATGTTATCCTTTTGTCCAAGGCCTGCTTGTGCAGCAGGGCGAATATGCAAAATGTCTGGGTTACCTTGGCGATCCGCAAGCGGCTTTTGAAAGGATTCGCGATTCGCGGGAACGAATGAAGAATTGGGAAGACCAGCAGGCGAATCGGCGCGAACAGGACAAAGAACGTCTTCAGGCAATGGCCAAAACGAATCCGGCCTTCGCGCATTTTCCACCTGTTCCGGAACCACCGCCTTTCGCCGACAACCATTTCGTCGGCCAAACGCGCGAGCTCATTGAAATTCTCGTCGGCGCGGGCCGCAAATCGGACGCGGAAATAATCCGGGACGAGGCTTTGTCGGTCCTCGATGACGTGCGGATCAAATCGGCTGTGAGCGACGCGGACGCAAAAGTCAAAAAGTGATTTGACCTCCGAACCTTCAACACCAGTCGCGTCCGCGCCGGGCGACATCTTCGCCACGACGCATTGGACGGTCGTGCTCGCGGCGGGCAAACGGCATTCGCCGCAGTCCGACCGCGCACTCGAAGAACTGTGCCGCACCTACTGGTTTCCGCTCTACGCCTATGTCCGCCGCCGCGGCCACAACAAGGAAGACGCCGAGGATCTGACGCAGGCCTTCTTCGCGCGCTTCCTCAAAAAAAATTATCTCGCCAACCTGAGCGCCGAACGCGGCCGTTTCCGCGCTTTTCTGCTCGCGTCGCTGAAACATTTTCTCGCCAACGAATGGGACAAATCGCAGCGCCAGAAACGCGGCGGCGGCGTGACGCCGCTGTCCCTTGACTGGCAGAGTGCCAACACGCAATTTCAAATCGCCGCCACCGCCGAGCCAGGCCCCGACAAGGCGTTCGACCGCGAATGGGCAGTGGCGCTGCTCGCCAAGGTCATCGAACGGCTGCGCGCCGAGTCCGAGGCGGACGGTCGGGGAAAACAGTTCGCCGAACTGAAAGTTTTCCTCACCGCCGGCCAGGGCGAAGTGTCCCATGCTGACGCCGCGCAAAAACTCGGCATGGACGAAACCGCCGTCCGCGTGGCGGTGCACCGGCTGCGGAAACGCTACCGGCAACTGCTTCGCGACGAAATCGCGCAAACCCTGGCTAACGCGGCGGACGTGGACGAAGAAATGCGCGCTCTGTTCGGGGCGTTTTCACCGTAGGACAGCGCGTCCGAATCTGTCTCAAAACAATTTCTCGTCGGAGGGGCGAGTTACACGAGCCCCCATTTTCAGAGGCTTCGATCAGTCAGGGGCTTGTATAACTCGCCCCTCCGATATTTTTGAGACGGCCTCGCCCGTCTGTCTCCAGACAGGGATTCGCGCGGGCAAACGCTTCGCGCGGAACCGCCGGTCAAAACCGGGCTTGAGCTTTGGCGGCGCAAGACGCAGTTTGTGGGCGGATGCGCGCGTGGCGGAACGGCAGACGCGCCGGACTTAGGATCCGGTCCCGCAAGGGGTGGAGGTTCAAATCCTCTCGCGCGCACCAACGCGACGGGCGAGGGGCATACACTCCAAAAAGCCGTCCCGCATCACACGGGACATGGCGGTTCAGCCCGAACCCTTTACAAGCTGCGTAAGTTGGTATAATCAACACCATTAGCGTGCAAAAGTCAAGTATCTTAATGTCGCACCTATGCTTCCCGCCGGTCAAAAACTGTTCGGAATTGTTCGGAAACGTCGGGGTAAAGACAATACGGAGCTACCCTTGAGCTGGAACCCGCCGCTCAACGGATGGGGCGGCGGCAAAAGAATTTTGGCTTGCAGGTCTTAATGGCCAAGGCGTAGGGTTCAATTCAATGAGTAGATTTCTAAGCGCCGCCTTTCATCGCGTCACGGGCCTGCTTTCGACCCGCGCCGCCACACCGCAAGGCGTCGCCCTGCCCGGCAAATTTCAAGAATATATAGCCAAAGCCGCGCAGGGAGATGCCGAGGCTCAATTCAATCTGGGTTTCTGCTACGATGATGGCCGGGGCGTGGCGAAGGATGCTGCTGAGGCGGTGAAGTGGTATCGCAAGGCCGCCGGGCAGAATTTCGCCCCGGCTCAATTCAATCTGGGCGTCTGCTGCGCCAATGGCCAAGGCGTGGCGAAGGATTATGGCAAGGCGGTCAAGTGGTTTCGCCAGGCCGCCGAACAGGATTATGCCCCCGCTCAATCCAATTTGGGCTGCTGCTACGACAATGGCCGGGGCGTGATGAAGGATGCGGTGGAGGCGGTGAAGTGGTATCGCCGGGCCGCCGAGCAGGGTCACGCCGAGGCTCAATTCAATCTGGGCTACTGCTATGCCAATGGCCAAGGCGTGGTGAAGGATAAAATGGAGGCGTATGCGTGGTTTAGCATGGCGGCCAAGGCAGATTCAGATGCAGCCCAGAGCCGCGATCTTCTGAGAAAGGAGTTGACGCCTCAACAATTCACAGACGCTCAAAAGCGGATGAAAGAGTTGCGCTGGCAAATCGCGGCCAAGTCCAAACCTTCCAATCCATGAGAGCAGGGGTCGAGACGTAAGTTTTGCGAAGAGGGCGGGCGATTTCAACGCGGCGAAACAAGGTTGCTGACGGCGCTGGCCAGCGGCGCTGATGTTGCGGCCAGTTAGTGCTTGCTTTCAGGAGGGGCGTCCAGGCAATTCCGAACTGCCTGGGCCAATTGGAACGGCAGATATGGTTTGGCGAGAAAAGCGGAGTTGTTTGTGCCGGAATCGTTTTCCACCAATTCGGAACAGTAACCGCTGGTGTAGATCACTTTGAGACCGGGCTTCTGTTTTCTTAATTTCGCCGCCAGGTCGTTGCCCGACATGCCGCCGGGCATGATCATGTCGGTCAGGAGCAAATCAATCTGGCCATGGTGCTCGTCCCAAAGCCGCAGGGCTTCGTCACCGGACGAAGCGGCCAAAACGCGGTAATGGCAGCCTTGGAGAACGTGTCGCGCCAATTCCAGCTGGTCGGTTTCGTCCTCGACGACCAGAATGGTTTCTTCACTACCCTGTGTGGGCTTGGTAAGGTCAGGTGCTGATATAGCCATAAAGGTCTCTTTCTTTAATGACAACTTGCCCAACGCTTCGCTGATCTGCAAGTTCAACCCTGTTGCAAATTAAAATCAGCCAAAGGCCTATACGAATTGGAACACATCAGGCTCAAACGTGGTGCTGAAATTTGCGCCGTTCGCATTCAAGCTGGCGCTGTTTTTCCTCGGCGCGGCGAAGGAAAAGGTCGGGCAGTTCGATAATTACTTGCATCCAGCTAAATACACTCCGCAAGAGCGTGTTGAAGCGGATGGCGGCATGACAGCGGTCAGGGCAGGAAGCGGGTCTCATCGTTATTTAGACAATTACGATTATTGCGTTTCACAAAAAGCGAATGACACCTGACGACCAAGCTCAGCCACAGCCGCCGAGCCTGACTCTCCAATGCAACTCTGACAATCAATTCTCATGTCACAGTCGAAGACGCCGGGGCCAGCGGCTGTTGGCTGCTCTAAGTTGCTTGTCCGTTACTGACACCAAACTGGCATCAACTCCTGGCTCCCTTCAAAACACCCTTGTTTAAAAGGCTTCTAATAAAAAAGCCGTCCCGCATCACACGGGACGGCGTTGTCAGGCTTGCGCGGGTTGATCGAATCCGCTCAAGTCTCAAAGGATTTTCCGCAGCCGCAACTCTGCTTCGCGTTCGGATTGGAAATCTTGAAACCGCCGCCGGTCAGGGCATCGCTGAAATCCACCACGGTGCCGCGAAGATATTGCGCGCTGATCGCATCAACCAGAACTTCCACGCCATGTTGCTCGGAAGCGAGGTCGCCATCGCGTTTTCCATCGAAGACCATGCCGTATTGCATTCCGGAACAGCCGCCCTGCTCCACAAAAATGCGCAGCGTCTTGCCCGCGTTTTCCGGCTGCGCAAGGAGCGATTTGACTTCCGCCGCCGCATTTTCGCTGAGGCTGACAACCGGTTCAGTTGTGAGTGTTTCCGTCATTTCCATTCCTGGGGAAAGCTAATCGCGGCGGGCACGCGTGTCAAATAGCCGCTCAACTTGGTTGTATCATTTTGTTCGGAGTTCCGCGTTCACGCGGCCTTGGGACCGCCTGAAGGCGGAACTCCAAACTTCAAGATGAGTCACTACCCTCAAGATTTTGCTGGCGGCAGGGCGGCCCGTTTTTTTTCGAGCAGGTCCTTCAATTGCGGCAGCAGGATTTCCATCTGGTCAATGAAACGTTCCGGCGGCGCAACGCCGAGCGATTGAATCAACGGCAGCGCCTGCAAGCCGGCCTTTTCCACCCAGAACGGGTCCGCGGTTTCGCCGGCGCGCAGATTCTTCCCGAAGCTGGTGTCGAACACGTCGAGATAATTGTCCAGCGCAAGCTGGAGGAGCGCGGCTTGATTCGTGCCGGACGCCAGACCGGCCTTTTTTTCGAGCGCGACGCCGAAGGCAATCTGCGCCTGGCTGCGCGTTGAAATGGTTGCCGGCACGTTCGTGTTGTCAAAAACCTGCGCGTAGGCATCCATGGCGGCGTCATAATTGGTCAGTTGCAAATCGCACTTGCCGATTTCGCACCACGCCCGCGCGCCGAGTTCATTGGCGGGGTACAACTGGCAGATCTGGCTGAACACGTTGGTGGCCAGTTGAAAATTGGCCAATGGATTGTTCGTGAGATCATCCGGCGGCTTGAGCATCAGCGCGCCGCCGTAGGCGAACAGGGCCTCGGCATACTGTTCTGGCGGACGGTTGGTATTGGTTGTCAGGCTGGTGATCAGGGCGGTGAAATACTGAATGGCGTCCGACAGGCTGCCCCGCGCCACGGCCATTTGTCCGGCCATCATGCGGGCCTGGCACGCCAGATCGGAGGCCGGCCAGGTCTGAAACAGCAGCTTGTAATTGTACTCCGCGTGGTAATAATCGCCCGCGCGGTAAAAATGATCGGCCAGCCACCATTGCGCCAGCGGCGCGAGGTCCGGCGCGAGGCCGTTTGTCAGGTATCGCGCGACGAAATTGGTGAATAGAATGAACGCGTTTGTTTCATTTCCGGCCTGGTAATTCGCCCGGGCCAGCGCGTAATCCGCCTGTGGCCGCAGCGCGTTGGTCGGGTAATCCGCCAGCCATTTTTCGTATATTCCGATGGCCGTCGGCCAGTCTTGCTCCTGTTCGCAGGCATGTGCGATGGCCAGTTCCACCCGCGGTTGCACCGGCGAATGGGGGAAGATCAATTCAAATTGTTGAAATACGTCCAGAGCGTTCGTCGGCTGGCCCAAGTCCGCAAGATATTCACCCATGAGCAGCAAGTTGTTGCCGGTTTCTTCGCTGGCTGGATACAGTTTCAGAATCCGCCCCATCGTGTCTTCCGCCCCGGCCGTGTTGGTCAAGGCCATGCACGCACGGAGGCTCTGGTAAAGCGCGCGGCTGCCGAGTGATTGCATGACGGCAGGGAACTGCGAGAAATCGTCAACCACGGCGCGGTAATTTTCCAGCGCGCCCGTATAATTTGTCTGCGCGAACAGCGCGTCGCCCAGTTTGAATCGCGCCACCGCCAGGTCCTTGGACGGCGGCAGTTTCTCCGTCGCGGATTTGAAACTGTCATAACTTTCGGGAATTTTCCCCAGGAGCCACAGGCACCAGCCGCGGTCCAAATACGCCTTGCCGGCGAGCGGGCCGTTCGTAAGCTGGTCGAACCGTGCCTGCGCCTTCAGCAAATGGTTCGTCGCCTCCCCCAGATGATTGGTGGACGATCCCGCAGTGCGGGACGCGGCGTAATCCTTCAAATGCAGTTCGCCGAGCGACAGCAATGCAATGTCGGCCGCCGGTGAGTTCGTGAATCGTGTGATAAAATCACGGAGCGAGTCCTCAGCCGTCGAAAACCGGCCCTGGGCGACGGCCAGTTCCGTGATTTTCAGGATCGCCTGTCGCTGCCGTTCCACCGGCGCGTTGGTCAGATTTTCCTGATACGCCTCCAGGGCTTCGGCTTTTAGCCCGGTTTGTTCCAGCAAACCCGCGTGCAACGCCACGCTTTCCCCGCGCAGGGATTCGTCATTTCCCAGCCGCGCGATTTCGAGCAGATTGGTGGTGGCCGCGAGCGCCGCATTGGTATCGCCCATCGCCAGCTTGACCTGATAGACCAGATTCGCCAGTTGCCAGTCCAAATTCGGTTCGAGGGTCTGTGGGTTCACGGACGCGAGGGTTGCCGCCGCGCCGCCAAAATCTTCTTGCGCGAATGCCGCCTGTGCCAGCATCAGGCGCCCGCGGGTGACCAGTTCGCTCGCGGGGTCCTGTTCCACCGCGCGTTGAAACACGCCGTTGGTTTCCTGCAACAGCGCGACCACCTGCGGCCATCGGCCAAGCTCCGCGCGCGCCGCCGCCGCCTCCACCACCGCCCGGAGCCGCAAGGTTGATTCGGGGAAATCGCGCGACAGCGAAATAAACGTCTCCGCCGCGGCCGCCAGGTCCACATTTTGAAATTGCGCTTCGCCAATCCAATAAACGTATTGGTCGGTCAGCGTACCCGCTTTGGCCAGATGGTTGGTATCGGCGAGCAGCGCGATGGCCTGTGCCAGCTCTCCCTGTTTGAATTCCGCTTGCGCCTGCAGCAACACGGCTTCCGGCACGTTGGCGGATTTTGGATATTTCTGCCGGAACTGCGCGAACTCCGTCTCCGCCCGGCCCCACATTTCATCCTGAAACGCGGCCACGGCGGCGGCATAAGCGCTCTGCTCCTTCGCGCCGGCGGCAAAAAGTTGTCCGCCGCTCAAAATGAGCGCGGACAAAATCAACAGCCATCGCCAGCGAAATGCCATGCACCCGAATCTAAACAACGTGGCGCAGTGAAAAAAGCGGGAAATGAAAGCCGTGCGCTTACTTGTTGAACCGGAAGTTGGCCAGGTCGTAGTCCTGCATGACGTATTGCTTCGTCTCCAGCCGCATTTTGTTGGCGCGCTTGGCCTGGGTCTCGCCGCCCGCCGCGATGAAGTCCGCGTAGCTGATGATCTCGGCGCGGATGAAACCCTTCTGGATGTCCGTGTGAATGGTGCCGCCGGCTTCCCAGGCCGTGATGCCCTTGCGAATCGGCCAGGCGCGGTTCTCCTTGCCGCCGACGGTCAGGAAGCAGATGTAGCCGGCTTCGCGAAACGCCCGCAGCAGCAGGGCGTCGGGATTTTCCAGTTCCGGCGGTTCGGCCACCACGATCGGTTTGGCGGTGAAAAAATTGTGCGCGGCAACGGCCTGCAGGTCCGCCGGTTCCAAGCCGGAATTGAAGACGAACTTCTCCTGTTCGAGGAGC
>JBEKEJ010000055.1:0-14631 GCA_050013895.1 Verrucomicrobiota bacterium
GGTCCACGAACGATGTGATACCGCACCCCGGGCAAATCCTTCACGCGGCCGCCGCGCACCATCACAATCGAGTGCTCCTGCAAATTATGGCCCTCGTCCGGGATGTAGGCGATGACCTCGAACCCGTTCGTCAGGCGGACTTTGGCGACCTTGCGCATCGCCGAGTTCGGCTTCTTGGGTGTGCGCGTCATGACCTGGATGCAGACGCCGCGTCGAAACGGCGAATTTTCCAAGGCGGGCGATTTGGACTTGTACTTTACTTTGCGCCGGCCCTTGCGGACCAATTGATTAATTGTCGGCATTTCGTCTCAAAAATGGAATGCGGAATATAGCAAATAATCCGCCCGTGGCAACCACAATTTCGGCCAATTAATGAAGCCGCAAAACACGGCATCGTCAGCCGCTCCCGTTCCTGTCGTGTGGCGGGCGGTTATAAACCGGCCATGGCTGCTGCCTTCCGGGAATTAACGGACATCGCTTTGCGTTTTCCTAAAGGGCCGGCGGTTCTCACTTCAGCCGCCGGCTTTGATTTCAATGCCCAAGGTTCGCCGTTTTCCGGGCGTCTGGATTCCTTCCATTGTTCCGCCGACTGTTTGCCGTCGGGATTGCGTTTGAGGATGCCCCGAAAGGCGTCAATTTGTTTGTGAACGTCGGCGCGGGACAATTTTTTAGGCTTGGCCATGAACCATGTTGCCGCAAACCGGGGCCGGTAGCGAGCTAAATCAATTCTTCACCCGTCAAACCGGCCACAAAGAGGCGCCGTCCTCCGCAGCAGGTCTGCGGAGGGAGACGGTTCTGCGTTTATGCCAGCAGCGGGTTTTCCGCCGCCGCGGCTGGTTCGGCCGGTTCCGGCACGTCTTCGATCTCAACCAGCGGCTTGAGATGCGCCCGGCGGTGCATGTCAAATCCGGTGCCGGCCGGGATGATGTGGCCCATGATGACGTTTTCCTTGAACCCGCGGAGGCTGTCCACCTTGGAACGGGTCGCGGCTTCGGTCAGCACGCGGGTGGTGTCCTGGAAGGACGCGGCGCTGAGAAAGCTGTCGGTTTCGAGCGATGCCTTGGTGATGCCGAGCAGCACTGGCGAGGCTTCGGCTGGCTTGCCGCCCTTCTTTTCGACGCGCTCGTTTTCTTCCTCGAAGTCCAGCTTGTCAATTTGTTCGCCCCAGAGGAACTCCGTGTCGCCCGGCTCGGTGATGCGCACTTTGCGGAGCATCTGGCGGACGATGATTTCGATGTGTTTGTCGTTGATGGTGACGCCCTGGAGGCGATAGACCTCCTGTACTTCGCTGACGAGGTGCTCCTGCAATTCCTGAGGGCCGCAAACGTCGAGGATTTCGTGCGGGTCAATCGGGCCTTCGGTCAATTGCTGGCCTTTCTTGACGAAATCGCCCTTGAAGACGATGACGTGTTTGCCGATGGGAATGAGGTGTTCCTCCTCGGCCTGCGTTTGCGTGTCTTTGATGAGAATGCAGCGTTTGCCGCGGACGCTCGCGCCAAAGTCCACCACGCCGTCAATCTTGGAAATTTCCGCGGCGTCCTTCGGCCGGCGCGCCTCAAACAGCTCGGCCACGCGCGGCAGACCGCCGGTGATGTCCTTGGTCTTGGCCTGTTTGCGGGGCGTCTTGGCCAGCAGCGTGCCGGGGACGATCTTGTCGCCTTCGCCCACGACGACGTGCGCGCCGGACGGAATGGGATAATTGGCCACGACTTCACCACCATCGTCGCTGATGGTGATTTGCGGGTGCAGATCTTCCTTGTGCTCGATGACGACCATGGCTTCCTGGCCGGTGGTTTCGTCCGTTTCCTGCTTCATCGTCACGCCTTCGATAATGTCGTGAAACTTCACCTTACCGGCCTTTTCGGAAAGGATCGGCACGTTGTAAGGGTCCCACTGCACGAAGGTCTCGGCCTTCTTGATTTTGGCGCCGTCCTTGAAGGAAATGACCGCGCCGATGACGACGTTGTGATTTTCCAGTTCGCGGCCGTCGTCGCCGAGGATGGCCACCGAGCCGTTCTTGTTGAGCACGATGTTGTTGCCGTCCTCCAGTTCGACGACGCGCAGTTCGTTGTAATGAATGGTGCCGTCGTGCTTGGATTTGATTTGCGGAATCTTGAACACCTGCGCCGCCGTGCCGCCGATGTGGAACGTCCGCATCGTGAGCTGTGTGCCCGGCTCGCCGATGGATTGGGCGGCGATGATGCCGACGGCTTCGCCGAGCTTGACGGGGGCGCCGGTGGCGAGGTTGCGGCCGTAGCAATGGATGCAGACGCCGTGCTTGCTTTCGCAGGTGAGCACGGAGCGGATGCGCACGCGGTCCACGCCTGCGCCTTCAATGCGCCTGGCCTTGTCCTCGTCAATTTCCTCGTTGGTGCGGATGAGCATTTCCTTCGGGTTCGTCGGATTGGCGATGTCATCACACGCGAACCGGCCCACAAGCCGGTCGCCGAGCTTGACGACTTCGTCCTCGCCCTCATACACGGCCGAGACCCAGATGCCGTTGCCGGTGCCGCAATCGGCCTCCTGGATAATGACGTCCTGCGCCACGTCCACGAGCTTGCGGGTCATGTAGCCGGAATCGGCGGTCTTGAGCGCGGTGTCGGCCAGGCCCTTGCGGGCGCCGTGCGTGGAGATGAAGTATTCGAGCACGGTGAGGCCTTCGCGGAAGTTGGCGAGAATCGGTTTCTCGATGATGTCACCGCTGGGCTTGGCCATGAGGCCGCGCACGCCGGCGAGCTGGCGCACCTGCTGGCGATTGCCGCGCGCGCCGGAGTCCACCATGAGATAAACGGGATTGTATTCGCGCTTGCCCTGGTTCTGCTCCAGCGTCTTGAACATCACGTTGGAAATCATGTCGGTGCAATGCGTCCAGATGTCCACGATCTTGTTGTAGCGTTCGCCCGGCGTGATGACGCCCTTGCGATACTGTTTTTCGACTTCCTTGATCTGCTTCTGAGCCGTGTCAATCTCCTGGTCTTTCTCCTTCGGGATGATCATGTCGTCAATGCCGATGGAGCAGCCGGACTTGGTCGCTTCGCGGAAGCCGAGTTCCTTGAGCTTGTCGAGCATGGTCACGGTTTTTTCGTGGCCGGCGAACTTGTAGCATTTCCAGATCAAATCGCCGAGTTCGGACTTTTTGACCGGTTTGTTGGGGAAACCCAGTTCCGTCGGCCAGATTTCGCTGAAAATGACGCGGCCCACGGTGGTCTCGACGAGTTTCTTGGCGGCGTCGCCGAAAATCACCTTTCTGCCGAAATCAGGATTCGCCAGACGAATACGGTCATGCGTCTTCAACGCGCCGTCTTCGTAGGCGAACAACACTTCCTCTTTCGAGCCGAAGAGCGGGAGTTTGCGCGAATCGGACGGCGCGGGCGTGCGCGGTTCGGCCGTGAGATAATAACAGCCGAGCGTGATGTCCTGCGTCGGCGTGATGATGGGTCTGCCGGAAGACGGGCTGAAGATGTTGTTCGGCGCCATCATCAACAGGCGCGCTTCCAGCTGCGCCTCGACGGACAACGGCACGTGCACGGCCATCTGATCGCCGTCGAAATCGGCGTTGTAGGCGGTGCAAACCAGCGGGTGAATGCGGATGGCCTCGCCTTCAATCAACAGCGGTTCAAAGGCCTGCACGGACAAACGGTGCAGCGTTGGCGCGCGGTTGAGCAGCACCGGATGGCCTTTCGTGACCTCCTCCAGAACGTCCCAGACTTCCTTCGTCTGGCGTTCGATCATCTTCTTCGCGCTGCGAACGGTGTGGACGTAGCCGAGTTCCTTCAGGCGGCGGATGATGAACGGCTCGAACAGCACGAGCGCCATCTTTTTGGGCAGGCCGCACTGATGCAGTTTGAGTTCGGGACCGATGACAATGACCGAGCGGCCCGAATAATCCACTCGCTTGCCGAGCAGGTTCTGACGGAAGCGTCCGCCCTTGCCCTTGAGCATGTCGCTCAGGGATTTCAGCGAACGATTGCCCGCGCCGGTGACGGGGCGGCCGTGACGGCCGTTGTCGAACAGCGCGTCCACCGCCTCCTGCAACATGCGCTTTTCGTTGCGGATGATGACTTCAGGCGTCTTGAGCTGAAGCAGCGTCTTGAGCCGGTTATTCCGGTTGATGACACGGCGATACAAATCATTCAGGTCGGAGGTGGCAAAGCGTCCGCCTTCGAGCGGCACGAGCGGGCGCAGGTCCGGCGGAATCACCGGCAGCACCGTGAGAATCATCCATTCCGGGCGGCTCTTGGAGAGCTGCAACCCCTGGAGCAACTTGATCCGCTTCGCGAGTTTCTTGCGGATCTGCTTGCTCTTGGTTTCGGTCATGGCCTGCTGCAATTGATCCGTCTGTTTGGCCAGGTCCACCTTGGCCAGCGCCTCGCGCACAGCCTCCGCGCCCATCTTGGCGACGAACGCGTCTGCGCCGTAGGTTTCGCGGGCTTCGCGAAATTCGTGCTCGTTGAGCAACTGGTTTTGCTTCAGCGCCGTGTTGCCAGGATCAATGACGAGGTAATCCTCATAATAAATCACGCGCTCCAGATGCCGCGCGGTCATGTCCAGCGCCAGGCCGATGCGTGACGGCATGCACTTGAAGAACCAGATGTGTTGAACCGGCACGGCGAGTTCGATGTGGCCCATGCGTTCCCGCCGGACGCGCGCCAGCGTCACTTCCACGCCGCAGCGGTCGCAGACGATGCCGCGATGCTTGATGCGCTTGTATTTGCCGCAGGAACATTCCCAGTCCTTGACCGGTCCGAAAATGCGTTCACAGAACAAGCCGCCTTTTTCCGGCTTGAACGTGCGGTAATTGATGGTTTCGGGGTTTTTGACTTCCCCCTTGGACCAGGAACGAATGGCTTCCGGCGAGGCGACGGAGATCGCGACATAGTCCACCTGGTTGACTTTGTCGAGGCCGAGCAATTCGCGTGCGCTTTCTTTGGTGCTGGACATAGGCAAATTTCTTTCAGTTAAACCGTGGTCAGGAGCGCGGCGGGTTCGCCGTTGGTTGGATGTTCAAGCGGATTCGAATAGCCGACCTTCACGTCCAGGCCAAGCGACTGCATTTCCTTGACCAGCACGTTGAACGATTCGGGGATTCCCGCCTCGAGCGAGTTGTCGCCCTTGACGATGCTTTCATAAATGCGCGTGCGGCCCTGCACGTCGTCGGACTTGACGGTGAGCAATTCCTGCAGCGTGTAGGCTGCGCCGTAGGCTTCCATCGCCCAGACTTCCATTTCGCCGAAGCGCTGGCCTCCGTATTGCGCCTTGCCGCCCAGCGGCTGTTGCGTGACGAGCGAATACGGCCCGACCGCCCGGGCATGAATTTTGTCCGCGACCAGGTGGCCGAGCTTCATCATGTAGATGTAGCCGACGACAATTTCCTGGTCGAACGACTCGCCGGTGCGGCCATCGTAAAGCGCCGTCTTGCCGTGCTCCGGCAGTTTTGCGTCCTTGAGATAGCTGCGAATTTGCTTTTCTTTGATGCCGTCAAAGACCGGGGTGGCGAGTTTCAGGCCGAGAATCTTCGCGGCCCAGCCGAGGTGCGTCTCGAGCACCTGGCCGACGTTCATGCGCGACGGCACGCCCAGCGGGTTCAACACGATGTCCACCGGCGTTCCGTCTGCGAGGAACGGCATGTCCTCTTCCTTGACAATGCGCGCGACGACACCCTTGTTGCCGTGGCGTCCGGCCATCTTGTCACCGACCGACAGCTTGCGTTTCGACGCGATATAGACCTTCACCGACTTGACAATGCCGGCTTCGACGCCTTCGCCCGCCTCGGCGCGTTCCATTTCCTCATCGTATTGCATCTGCAAGTCGTCGAACTTCTTTTTGAAGCTGCCGATGATTTCGTTGATTTTGTTGCGGATGGGCGAAGGGTCAATCTCGATGCGGTCATAGACCGTCGCGAGCTTGCGCAGGAGCGTCTTGGTGATTTTGCGGTTGGCCGGGATGATGATTTCGCCGGTCTCACTGTTGACCACGTCGAGCGGGATTTTTTCACCGAGCAGAATGTTGCTCAGCGCCTCGGTGAGCTGGTCGCGTAATTCATCGGTCTTCTTCTTGTGGTCGTCTTCAATCTGTTTGGCGTGGCGTTTTTCCTCGCCGACGGAGGTGGTTTTACCGCTGCGTTCGCCCTCCTTCTTGGACGAGACCTTCACGTCCATGACGATGCCGTAGGTGCCGGAAGGCACCTTGAGCGACGTGTCCTTCACGTCGGCGGCCTTTTCGCCAAAGATGGCGCGGAGCAAGCGCTCCTCCGGCGCGAGCTCGGTCTCGGATTTCGGCGTGATTTTGCCGACCAGAATGTCGCCCGGCCTGACTTCCGCGCCCACGCGGATAACGCCGTCGGGGCTGAGATTTTTGAGCGCCTCGTCGCCGAGGTTCGGAATGTCGCGCGTAATTTCCTCGGGGCCGAGTTTCGTATCGCGCGCACTGACCTCGAATTCGTCAATGTGAATGCTCGTGAAGATGTCTTCCTTCACGATTTTCTCGCTGATGAGGATGGCGTCCTCGAAATTGTAGCCGTTCCACGGCATGAAGGCGACGAGCACGTTGCGGCCCAGCGCGAGTTCACCGTTCCTGGTGCAGGGGCCGTCGGCAATGATCTGGCCTTTGCGCACGTGATCGCCCTTGTCCACCAGGATCTTCTGGTTGATGCAGGTTGCGGCGTTGGACCGCATGAACTTGCGGATCGGATAGACCCAAACGCCCTTTTCCGGGTCGTGCTTGATCTTCTTTTTCGTCTCCGGCAGCTTGCCGTCATCGGTGATGATGACGTGATCGCCGTTGACGGAGGCGACCCGGCCGCTTTCCTCCGCGACGACCACGGCGCGCGAATCGCGGGCCACGCGGTCTTCCAGGCCGGTGGCGACGAGCGGGGCTTCGGTCACGAGCAGCGGCACGGCCTGCCGTTGCATGTTGGACCCCATCAACGCGCGGTTGGCGTCGTCGTGTTCCAGGAACGGAATCAGCGACGCGGCGATGGACACGAGTTGTTTCGGCGAAACGTCCATGTAATCCACCCGCGATGGTTCGACATCAATGAAGTCGGTCCGGGCGCGGCAGACGACGCGGTCGGTCAGAAATTTGCCCTTGTCGTCAATCAACGAGTTTGCCTGGGCGATGATGAATTGTTCCTCGCGGTCGGCGGTCAGGTAATCAATTTTCTCGGTGACCTTGCCGTTCTCGACCTTGCGATACGGCGTCTCGAGAAAGCCAAATTCGTTGATGCGCGCAAAGGTGGCCAGCGACGCAATCAAGCCGATGTTCGGGCCTTCCGGCGTTTCAATTGGACAAATCCGGCCATAGTGCGACGGATGCACGTCGCGGACCTCGAAGCCTGCGCGGTCGCGGGACAAGCCGCCCGGCCCGAGCGCGGAGAGACGGCGTTTGTGCGTCAACTCGGCGAGCGGATTGATCTGGTCCATGAACTGGCTCAGTTGCGACCGGCCAAAGAAATCGCGGATGACCGCCGAAAGCGCCTTGGGATTGATGAGTTTCTGCGGCGTCATCGCCTCAACGCTCTGGTCGAAGAGCGTCATGCGCTCCTTGACGAGGCGTTCGGTGCGCGCGAGGCCGACGCGGCACTGGTTGGCGAGCAATTCGCCGACGGTGCGGATGCGGCGGCTGCCGAGATGGTCGATGTCGTCCAGACTGCCATCGCCCTTTTTGAGGCGGAGCAGATATTTGGTCGCGGCGACCAGATCCTCCTTGGTCAGGATGCGCGAGGCTTCCTTGTCCTTGAGGCCGAGTTTTTGGTTGATTTTGTAACGGCCGACGCGGCCCAGGTCGTAGCGCTTGGGATCGAAGAACAGCCGTTTGAGCAGCGCGCGCGCGTTGGCGGCGGTCGGCGGATCACCCGGACGCAGGCGCCGGTAAATGTCCTTGAGCGCCTCCTCTTCGTTCTTGGCCGGATCTTTCTTCAGGCATTTGATCATGATGCCCTCGTCCACGGCTGTGTCCACGACCTTGATTCTGGCGACGCCCAGTTCGGCGATTTGCTTGACCACCGCCTTGGAAAGCGGCTCAAAAGCGCGCGCGACGACGAGTCCTTTCTCCTCGTCCATGGCGTCCTGGATCAAAACGCGGCTGGACAGGTCCTCCAGTTTCTCGGCTTCCTTGACCGTGAGTTCCTCAATTTCGTAAAAGAGCTTCAGGATTTCCTCGTCGGTGCCGCTTTTGGTGCCGTCCCTTTTCTTGTCGGCGCCCTTGCCCTCCGCTTCGGCGTCAAGAAAACTCAACGCGCGGAAGAACGTCGTCGTCAAAAATTTCCGTCGGCGTTTCTTGCGGTCGAGATAAACGTAAAGCAAATCGCTCGTGTCGAATTGCGCCTCATACCAGGAGCCGCGGTCGGGAATGACGCGGAAGCTGTGCAGCATTTTGCCGTTGGGATGCTGCGTGGCCTCGAACGCAATGCCTGGTGAACGGTGCAACTGGCTGACGACGACGCGTTCCGCTCCGTTGATGACGAACGTGCCTTGGGGCGTCATCAGCGGCAGTTCGCCCATGAAGACTTTTTCTTCCTTGGCGCCCTTGTCTTCTTCCTTGAGCAGGAACGTGACATAAAGCGGCGCGCCGTAGGTCAGTCCCTCGCGCAGGCATTCGAGCCAGTCCATTTTCGGCTCGCCGACTTCGTAGGAATCATAAGCGAGCTTGCACTTGCCGTCGTAGCTCTCAATCGGAAACACCTCCTGAAAAACCGATTCGAGACCGGCATGTTTCTGGCGTTTTTTAGGCGCCGTGTCGGCCTGCAGGAATTCCATGTAGGAATTGGTCTGCAATTCGATCATGTTCGGCGGCACGACGATTTCCTTGATCTTGCCGAAATTGATTCTTTCTGTGGCTCGCGATGGCATTTGGACTTTCTGGTTGGCCGGCAATTCGCCGGCGCGTTTAAATCAACGATAGAAGACCGGCTTACCGTCTTTAACGGCCGACCTGCCTCTCCGAAAACTGCTGGCTGTTTCGTTTCGCAACAAAATTGTAACTTTGAGAACGGGCGACAGCGGGGCGGCTCCGACCACTGCCGGAGCCGCCCACGAATTCACCCATTACTTGACTTCCACCTTGGCGCCCGCGTCTTCGAGCTTCTTCCGGGCGGCGTCCGAATCCGCCTTGTTCGCTCCTTCGAGGACCGGCTTCGGCGCGCCTTCCACCAGCGCCTTGGCTTCCGCCAAGCCGAGTCCGGCCTTCACTTCGCGGACGGCCTTGATGGTGGCGATTTTCTTGTCCGCCGGGGCCGAGACGAGAATCACGTCGAACGTATCCTTCACGGCGGCAGGCGCCGCGGCGCCGGCAGCCGGGGCAGCAGCCACTGCGACTGGCGCGGCGGCGGTCACGCCCCATTTTTCTTCCAGTTTCTTTACCAGGTCGGCGGCTTCGAGAACCGTCAGCTTGCTCAATTCTTCCACGAGGTTTGTTATGTCAGCCATGTTACCTTTCCTTCGTCTCGTCGTCCGCCGCAGTCCGCCTGCTCCCGCGTTGCGGGACCCGGCGCGACACGCCACGGCGTCTTTAAGTCCGTTTCCGAACCGACGATTTACGTTGTTGTTCTTGTTTGTTTGTCCCGCCCGCGGGTCAGGGCGGACGGGAAATGGTTCAACCTTTTTCGGCCTTGGCCTTGACCACGCGCGCAATCTGCGACGCGGGCGTGTTGATTAAAACGACCAGTTTTGTCGCCGGCGCGTTCAACAATCCCAGCAGTATGGCGCGCAACGCGTCCAGGCTGGGCAGATCGGCCAGCGCCAGAATCACTGCCTGTTCCAGGCGTTTATTCTCCAAATAACCGAACTGGACCTTCAATTTATCAAATTCGGCGCCAAAGTTCTTGACCGTCTTGGCGGCGGCGGAGATGCCCTTCTGGCCGGTGACCACGGCGAGTTGTCCGGCGAGTTCGGTCGTAAATTCACCAATGCCGGCTTCCCTGGCCGCGATGCGGAAGATGGAGTTCTTGACCACATGAATTTCCGCGCCCGCCTTTTGCAGCCGTTTCCTTAGTTCGGTCAGATGGGCCACCTTGAGGCCCTGATAATTCACCGCGATGAAGAACGGCGAGGCGTTCAGCCGCGCAACGTATTCCTTCGTCAAAATTTGTTTTTCAGCTCGCATGATTCAAAATCGGTTTCGGGTTAATGGGTTGTGAATTCACGCACATCCAGGCGCACCGGCGGACTCATCGTCGCCGAAAGCGTGCAGGTATGGACATAAGTGCCCTTGAGACTGCTGGGACGCGCTTTGAACACGGCTTCAATCACCGCGCGCGCGTTTTCCTCGATTTGATTTACCGGGAACGACGCCTTGCCAATGCCCACGTGGACGTTGCCCGCCTTGTCCACTTTGAACTCGACGCGGCCGGCCTTGACTTCCTTGACGGCCTTGGCGGTGTCATCCGTCACGGTGCCGGTCTTCGGATTTGGCATCAGGCCACGCGGGCCGAGCACCTTGCCGAGTTTGCGCACCTCGGCCATCGCTTCGGGCGTGGCCACCGCCACGTCAAAATCCGCCCAGCCGCCCTGGCATTTGGCGATCATGTCTTCAAATCCGACAAATTCCGCACCCGCTGCCTTGGCGGCGTCGGCGCCCGCGCCGCTTTTGGCGAACACGAGCACGCGCACGGTCTTGCCGCTGCCGTGGGGCAGGGGAACCGTGCCGCGGACCATCTGGTCCGATTGCTTCGGGTCCACTCCGAGCCGGAACGCGAGGTCAATGGTTTCATTGAATTTCGCCTTGGGAAATTTGGCGAGGACACCAACCGCGTCCTTGAGCGGATAGCCTTTTTTGCCATCCACCGCTTCGAGCGCTTTTCTGTATCGTTTACTGGGCATTTGCTTTGGTGCGGTGCAAGCGAGCCTTGAATGACTCTCCCGCGGTTGTTGGTTCTTAATTGAAATTAAGATCAGGAGTCAGATCAGGAAACAGGGCCTCGGCGCTCTTAATCATAATCTTAATCCTGCTCTCAATCTTCATCTCAATCGCGTTGTTAAATCTGAATCATCCGACGACTTCAATTCCCATGCTGCGCGCCGTGCCGGCGATGACCCGGAACGCGGCTTCCTCGTTTACCGCGTTCAAATCCTTTTGCTTCATTTTCACGATGTCCAGGACCTGTTTGCGCGTGACCTTGCCGACCTTTTCCTTGTTGGGTTCCTTGGAACCGGCGGTGATGCCCGCGGCCTTTTTCAACAGGATGGACGCCGGCGGCGATTTGGTGATGAACGTGAACGACTTGTCCTGGTAAACGGTGATGACGACCGGAATCACGAGTCCCGCGTCGGCCTTGGTCACCGCGTTAAATTCCTTGCAGAAACCCATGATATTGACGCCGTGCTGGCCAAGCGCGGGGCCGACCGGCGGCGCGGGGTTTGCCTGGCCCGCCGGAATCTGCAATTTAATCTGTCCTGTGACTTTCTTTGCCATAAAATCGAGTTGGGGTGATGGAGTATGGGAGTATTGGAGTAATGAGCAAACTGCAGCTCAACACCCCATCACTCCATTACTCCAGCACTCCGTTGGTTCTTCTCATGCTTTTTCCACCTGCCAATACTCCAGTTCCACGGGCGTGTTGCGTCCGAAAATGTTGACGGTGACCTTCAACTTTCCGCGTTCGGGATCAATTTCCTCGATCACGCCGCTGAAATTGAGGAACGGTCCGTTGTTGATCTTGATGGTCTCGCCGACTTCAAAATTGACTTTTGGTTTTTCCGTCTCTTCCGACGCGGAAATCTGCGCCTTGATGGATTCGACTTCCGCCGTGGGCGTCGGCACGGGCGGTTCACCGCCGACAAAACCAATCACGCCCTGGGTCTCCTTGATGAAATACCAGGGCTTTTCGATGATGCGGTTGTTTTCGTCCAGCAGCGCCATGTCCACGAACACGTAACCCGGCCACAACTTGCGGCTGGACACGGTCTTCTTCTGGTTGCGCACCTCGACGACCTTCTCCATCGGGACGAGGACTTCCTTGACGTAGTCCTGCATCTCGTCGGTTTTGACGCGCTTCTCGATGCTCTCCTTGACCTTCTGTTCCTGGCCGGAAAGCGTATGGATGACAAACCATTGACTGCGCATGGTGCTCAATGTTTGAGGAGAATGAAATACAGCACCCGGTCCACTACCATGGTAAAGAGACCCATCAGGGCAATGGTAATGGTGATGAGCACGGTAGAGCCCTTCAACTCCTCCCACGTCGGCCACGTGCATTTTTTCAACTCTTCCCGAGTTTCTTGAACATAAGTGGCAAAGCGCCGGATTTGTCCTTGCCACCACAGATAGGCAAAGACCGATCCGATCACCACCACCCAGAATGCAATTGTAAAATTACTCACAAATACTCACTCACAACTCTTTCCGGTTCGCCGGGCCACTGTTCACAGCGTTTGTCCATAGCTCGGGCTCGCGCATTGCACTCGCTCCGCTCCGAGCGAAGGCCTGGCTGGCCCGCCGAGTCGTTGCTCGGACGTTTCGTCCTATCACACACGGCCCGCCTTCGCTGTCGCTCCGGCGCGGCAGCCTTCACACTTCGCTTCGCTCCGAGCGAAGGCTGGCGGAGAGGGAGGGATTCGAACCCCCGTCGGGTGTTAGCCCGAAGCGGTTTTCAAGACCGCCGCGATAGACCACTCTGCCACCTCTCCATAATCTGGCAGACTGGCTTGCCGAGCCGTAGCTCGCAGTTCATCTCATCCGGCCTCCGTCTCCAGCCCGCCTTCGTTTCACTCCGGCGCGGCAGCCTTCGCTCTGGCCTCGCTGCGAGCGAAGGCTGGCACGGCAGGAGGGACTTGAACCCCCAACCAACGGTTTTGGAGACCGCTACTCTGCCAATTGAGCTACTGCCGTATCCGCCCAATCTCGTTTGTCTTTCTGACAAAAATGGAGCCGCGGGGTTCATTGCCCGCTCTCCAAACCTGGAAACCGCCTCACGCGATCACTTCCGTCACACGACCGGCGCCAATGGTGCGACCGCCTTCGCGAATCGCGAATCGCTGGCCTTTTTCCATCGCCACCGGCGCGATGACCTTTACTTCCACGGAAACATTGTCGCCCGGCATCACCATCTCGACGCCCTTGTTCAAAGTGACCGTGCCGGTGACGTCGGTGGTCCGGAAATAAAATTGCGGACGATAGTTGGTAAAGAAGGGCGTATGCCGGCCGCCTTCTTCCTTGGACAGCACATAAACTTCCGCCTTGAAATTTGTATGCGGGGTGATGCTGCCGGGTTTGGCCAACACCATGCCGCGCTCGACCTCCTCCTTCTTGGTGCCGCGCAACAGCACGCCGACGTTGTCGCCGCACTGCGCCGAGTCGAGCAGCTTGCGGAACATCTCGATGTCCGTCGCCACGGTCTTGCGCGTGTCCCGCAAGCCAATGATCTCCACGTCTTCCATGCGCTTGAGCACGCCGCGCTCCACACGACCGGTCACGACGGTGCCGCGACCTTCAATGTTGAACACATCCTCGATGCACATCAGGAATGGCTTGTCCACTTCGCGGGTTGGCAGCGGAATGAACGCGTCGATGGCTTCCATTAATTTCTGGATGGATTCCTCGGCGGTCTTGTCTCCCGCCATTGCCGCCTTGGCGCTGCCGCGGATGATCGGCGTCTTTTCGCCGGGAAACTCATACTTGGTCAGCAGATCGCGGACTTCCATCTCCACCAAATCCAGCAGTTCCTTGTCGTCCACGAGGTCAACCTTGTTCAAATAAACCACAATGGCAGGCACACCCACCTGGCGGGCCAGCAGGACGTGTTCCTTGGTTTGCGGCATCGGACCTTCCGACGCGTCCACCACCAGAATGGCGCCGTCCATCTGGGCCGCGCCGGTAATCATGTTCTTGATAAAGTCGGCATGACCCGGGCAGTCAATGTGGGCGTAGTGGCGTTTGTCGCTCTGGTATTCCACGTGGGAAACCGCGATGGTCAGTGTCTTGGTTTCGTCACGGACCGTGCCGCCTTTGGTGATTTCGGCATAAGAAATTGGTGTTGCCAGACCTTTTTTCGCCTGCACCTTGACAATGGCGGCCGTCAAAGTGGATTTGCCGTGATCAATGTGTCCGATGGTGCCGACGTTGACGTGCGGCTTGGTTCGTTGAAATTGCTCTTTAGCCATTGTTATCTCCTGCGTTTAGTTTTTAGTTTTTTAAATCCACAAACTGGAGCCCATGATCAGGATTGAACTGATGACCTCGTCCTTACCAAGGACGCGCTCTACCAACTGAGCTACATGGGCGCAATTCTACCATCAATTCAACCTGAAACGCAAAACGACAAAAAACCATCTCCCCTCGGCTTCCTTTCGAAAGACCCAAGGAGCTAACGGCTTTTTGACTTTTTACGGACTACCGACAGCGTCTAAATTATGTAACTGGCAAATCCCTGTCAACAGGTATTTTCGATTTTTTCGGCCGGGCCGCCGCCGGAATTTCCGCGCGAATTGGGGTGTTCCGGGAGACCCTCCTCATGGATTCGACCGGGTCAACGCTGACTCCAACCTAAGCAGCCGCGCACGCTTCGAAATGAGAGCCTGGATTCCGGCAGGCCAGTCTTGGCTTCGCGCGAATCGAATGCGGGTTTTCTTGCGAAATTTTTGTTTGGACTCAGCTCGGCAAACGGGTTTTTAGGGCGCGAAACGTGCGTGAATTCCG
>JBEKEJ010000056.1:0-14486 GCA_050013895.1 Verrucomicrobiota bacterium
GATCGCCGCCGATGTTCAGCGTGTAGTTGCTGTAAGAGGCGCCCGCCAGGGTGAAGGTGCCTCCCTGGACGATCAATTTTCCGCCGATGTTCAGCGTGTAGGCGCTGCTGGAGGCGGCGCCGACGGCTTGCAGCGGGCCGCCCGTGCCGGTGGCAACGATGGTGAAATCGCCATTAATAGTCGTGAGCGCGGCATTCAGCCCAAAGCCAGCGGCATTCGTCATAGCCGGCGTGTTCCAGGTGAAATTATAGAAGGCCTGGCCCAACCCGTTGGGCTTGGTGTTGCCGGTGTAGCCGACGATTTCGCAAGTCGAGCCGGCGCTCCAGGTCGCTGTCGGGATTGTCCCGGCGGTCGTGGTGAAGTTATGCTGGTATTTTCCGCCCGAGGCGATGGTCAAGGTGCTGACCGGGGTGATGGTTCCCGAGTTAACGAGGGTGCCGGAGATGTTCACCGCCACATCCACAGTCACCGTATGGCCGCTTTGAATGGTGATGGTGCCAGTGCCTGCGGGTGCGCTCGGAGCGGGTGTGACCCAGCCCGAATCATAATATTCCCAGGTGGTCGTGTTGCTCCAGTTGCCGGTTTGATGAGAGCGGAAGTCGCCGGTGGTTGCCGCCTGAATCGTCGCAGCGCCGGGAAACACCAGGACAAGCGCGAGGACCAGAATGGCCGTCAATTGTTTCATAACACTGGCTGTCCGGGTATTTTCATGTTAAACAGTTCTGCTGGTTCAATTGGCGCCCGCTGATCCGGTTGTCTTGGACATTTCCAGATCAGGCGGGCAAATCATTGGTTTCTCATGGTTTGGCCGCGCGGTAGAAGTGGACCGGGTGGGCTGCGGTGGAATCGGTAAACCTCCACAACCCATCCGGCCCGGCGGTGTTAGTCGAGACATTCTCCCAGCCGGCAGGCTGACCCAGGTTGCTCACCGCCTGGACCAGATACTGCGCTCCCGGCGTGCCTTGAAAGGTCATCGTCACCGTGCCGTCTTTGTTGGCGGTCAGACCAAGCGCACTTGGGGTTTGGACGATGACGGTGACCACTTGCGATAAGCTGTCACTGCTGCCGAAGTAATTGCCCTCCCCGAGGTAGTTGGCGGTGACGGTGTTGGTGCCCGGCGGCAGGAGCGCCGTGTTGAAGGTGGCAATGCCGCCCGCGAGAGGCACCGGGTCGCCAGCGGCCAAGCCGTTGATCAGGAATTGCACGTTGCCGGACGGCGTGGTGGTGGCCGGGGAGACCGGACTGATAGTAGCTGTGAACGTGACGTTTGAGCCTTGCACAGACGGGTTGACCGAAGTTTCAACGGCCAGGCTTGAGTTGGCCTGGTTCACCGTCACATCCACCGAGCCGCTGGCGGTGTGGTAGTTGGCGGTGTCAGCCGGTGTGTAGGTCACACTCTGCGAAGCGGTCCCGGCATTGGGCGCGGTGTCAGGCGAGGTGAAGGCAAAGCTGCCGTCCGGCGTCGCTGACCCGTTGCTCAAGGTCGAGTCGGCGAGCTTCTGGCCGTAGGTGATCGCACTGGCAGTCGGCCAGGCCGTTACTTTCGGATTGGCCTGGTTCACCGTCACGCTCACGGAGCCGCTGGCAGTACGGTAGTTGGCGGTGTCAGCCGGTGTGTAGGTCACACTCTGCGAAGCGGTTCCGGCATTGGGCGCGGTGTCAGGCGAGGTGAAGGCAAAGCTGCCATCCGGCGTCGCCGACCCGTTGCTCAGGGTCGAGTCGGTCAGCTTCTGGCCGTAGGTGATCGCACTGGCAGTCGGCCAGGCCGTTACTTTCGGGTCGGCCTGGTTCACCGTCACACTCACCGGGCTGCTGGCGGTGTGGTAGTTGGCGGCGTCAGCCGGTGTGTAGGTCACACTCTGCGAAGCGGTTCCGGCATTGGGCGCGGTGTCAGGCGAGGTGAAGGCAAAGCTGCCATCCGGCGTCGCCGACCCGTTGCTCAGGGTCGAGTCGGCCAGCTTCTGGCCGTAGGTGATCGCACTGGCAGTCGGCCAGGCCGTTACATTCGGGTTGGCCTGGTTTACCGTCACGCTCACCGAACCGCTGGCGGTGCGGTAGTTGGCGGTGTCAGCTGGTATGTAGGTTACGCTTTGCGAAGCGGTTCCGGCATTGGGCGCGGTGTCAGGCGAGGTGAAGGCAAAGCTGCCGTCCGGCGTCGCTGACCCGTTGCTCAGGGTCGAGTCGGCCAGCTTCTGGCCGTAGGTGATCGCACTGGCAGTCGGCCAGGCCGTTACATTCGAGTTGGCCTGGTTCACGGATTGCGACACCGGGCTTCCGGAGCTGTCGCTGGTGCCATGGGTGCTGTCGCCTTGGTAGTAGGCCGCGATTGAATGCGGCGAACCGCTGACGTCGAGTAGGGTCGTGGTGTAGGCGGCCTGGCCGTTGACGAGCGCGTTGGTTGCCAATGGGATCACGCCATCCTTGAAAATGACATTTCCGGTGGGAGTCGCCCCGCCGCTGACGGTGGCGGTAAAGGCGACGGAATCACCGTATGTGGAGGGGCTGTTGCCTGAGGTGCGAGAAACCGAGGTAGTGGTGGTGATGGCCTGTTCTGTGCCAAGCGCGTAGAAAGTGGAAGGAGAGTTTTGGTTGTTGTATTCGGTAGCGATCCAGTTTGTGCTTCTGACAACGGCAGAGATGCGGACTTCGTCCAGCAAACCATTGTAACAATTTGTCGTATTACTGTCGCGCATGCCAATGTGCAATGGCACGTTGTTGAGCATCGAATTAGCGCCCAGGGTGTCCCCTTCGCTGTCGGTTGTCAGAGGGAGCGGCATGCTGTCTTCGTACAGAGTAACGCCGTTTGCGTGTCCGTTGCCGTTATAGGTCCAGACGTAGTGATGCCAGGCGCCGTCATTGAGTTTAGTTCCGGGACGGTAAACGACAATTTGCCTGCGAGCAGAAGCGCTTCCATCCGCTTTATTAACCAGGACAATACGAACGCCTCCAGCGACGTTGGTTGGTGTGCCACCTGACGGCGTGCCACCGTAGTTATGGCCAACCTCGTATCCTGGAAACGTTGTGGTGTTTTGCAATTTTGAAACCGGATTCTGTTTGCCAGTCTGGCCGGACGTTGGCTTGGACCAATATTCGATGGTGAACGAATTGCTGTACTGAAAGTCGAAATTCGTTTCGTTGGCAATGGAGACGTCGTAATTGGCGGCTCCACCAAAGTGCAACCCTCCGTCGATTTTTGCGGGCTGTTGGTCACCCGCTACAAAGCCGCTTCCAGTCGTGCCGTTGTCGGCGGCCCCTGCGCTGTCCTTCATTTGGGGAGCCGTGCCTCTGGGGTTATCCTTCAAATGCCATACGCCCCTGTAATTGGAATCCCACACGTTGCTCGCGTTCTGCTGGTCCGTCGCGGCGGCATTCCCGTAATACAGATAGAGGACCGTATCGGTCGTGCTGCTGAGAGTGGGAACCTTTACCCAGGCCACCAGCTCGCCGGTGGAGTTCGTATATTTTTCCCGCTCGTAAGGCAATACGGTGGTGCCATCGCTTGAGGTGAAGAGGAGGTCGAAGCCGTCACTGCGGGCGTGAGCCGCCAAGCCGGTATCGGAAGTCAGATTGATCAGGACGGGAAAACCCGACTGGTCGGCGCTCACCCTGGTGTGGTCAATGGTGATTGCTCTACAGTAGGTCCAGTTTGTGTTGTACCAGCCTGCAAAGGCGGAACTGCCCGCGGCGAGAAAAAGTCCGGCGACAAGGGTGAGTCGCATTAAGGATGTCAATCTCTTCATAGATCTGCTTTTATTAGTGCCATTGGCGCATTTTGGAACCGGGTGATGTTGCTGGTTCATTACCCGGTTTTTCACGCGCAACGCCGGCCGGAAGCCGGAACTGCGCAGTCTATAAACCAGTCGCAGAAACGAGCCGAAACGAAACAAATCGGGGACACATTGCGGTAATTGAGGGATGAATTGCGCCCTGGGAGGGGCGAAATTCCAGAAGAACTGTCTAAAAACGGGGCAAAGCGCGGCCTACGCCGGCACGCCCAACTGCCGGAGTTGTTCTCGATAACCCCGGGTCAGCGTCACTTGCGTGCCGTTGCGAAGCGAAACCATGTATTCGCCGTGAAACAGTGGGTGCAATTCCCTGACCGACTCGACATTTACAATGGCCGAGCGGCTGATGCGCAGAAAATGTTCCGGGGGCAGCTTTTCCTCCAGCGCCGTCATCGTTTCGCGGTATAAATACGTCTCGTTGCCGACGAATAGCTTCACGTAATTGCCCGCCGCCTCCACCAGGTTGATATCGGTCACACGCAGAAACAGAATGCGTCCGTTGGATTTGATGGTCAGACGCTGCGGATATCTTGAGCTCACCTTCAGATCACGCAACAACTCATCGAGCTTGCGCTGGATTTCACCGGTCTGATTGCTTTGCAATTGTTGTCGGGCCCGCTGCAGCGCCAGCCGCAAGCGCTCGGGCTGGCAAGGTTTGACAATGTAATCCAAGGCATGCGCGTCGAAGGCCTTCAACGCCACATCGTCGCGGGCGGTGACGAAAATGATGATCGGCATCCGCGTGCGGTTGATTTTGGCTGCCACCTCAAACCCGTCGAGGTCGGGCATCTGCACATCGAGGAATACCAGGTCGGGCGCAAGCCGGTTGATGGACTCGACAGCTTCACAGCCATTGGCGGCCATGCCGACAATCTCCAGATCAGGCTCCTGCTGAAGCAGGTGCCGCAGTGCTTCGCGCCCGATTAACTGATCGTCAACAATCAGAGTTCTAATTTTCATTAGAGCGTTCAGTAATGCTGCTGTATTGATTGGTTCACCGACGAGCCGATACAGCATTATCGCTGCCAGCAACGCCACAACCCCAACGTCGCTCCAGCCACTGCATTTCAGTCCATTTTCTCGCCGCCGGATGTGGAGTGCATGGCGCTGAATACCTTGACTTTCCCGGGAAATACACGAAAACTCCTTGTAAATAGGGGGGTGGCTCAACAATTGTAGGTGGCCGCGGATCAGAAAGTTTCAGCTTCAACTCCAGACGGGTGCCCGGCAAGCTGAAGAAGTTTCTCAGGCTTCCTCACTCCGGCGGTTTGCAGACTCAATCTTCGTTGCCGTGACCGTTTTTTCGCCGGAAAATTTATCAAAAAACCTCTTGCACATGGGAAGACCTTTGATATTTTGCTCGCTCCGTTTCGCTCGGAAGGGCGGATGGTCAGCATGGTTGCAGGCCGATAACTGATTCCCCGCAGGGACAGGAATGATGGTCTTGCCGACTCCCTGAGTTGCTGCTGAAACTTTGTTTTTATGCCAGTTAAAACATTTAGACCGCTAACGCCGTCTCTGCGCTACGTCACGTTCGCGGATTACGACGAGATCACGAAGACGCGGCCGGAGAAGCGGCTGGTCGTCACGCGGAAGAAGACCGGCGGGCGCAATCACTACGGTCGCATGACCGCGCGCGGCATCGGCGGCGGGCACAAGCAGAAAATCCGCCTCGTGGATTTCAAGCGCCAGAAGCATGGCGTCGAGGCGACGGTCGCGGCCATCGAATACGATCCGATGCGCTCGGCGCGCCTGGCGTTGCTGCAATACAAGGACGGGGAGAAGCGTTACATCATCGCCCCGGCGGGCATCAAGGTGGGCGGAAGGATTACCAGCGGGCCGACGGCGCCGCCGGAAATCGGCAACTCGCTTCCGCTCAAAACCATCCCGGTCGGCATCGCGATTCACAACATCGAAATGTTTCCCGGTCGCGGCGGCCAGATGGTGCGCACGGCGGGCGGCGCCGCCACGTTGATGTCGCGCGGCGAGGGTTACGCGCTGGTTCGTCTGCCGTCCGGTGAAATCCGCCAGATCAATGAAGCCTGCTACGCCACGATCGGGCAGGTGGGCAACGCGGAGCATGAGAATGTGATTTTGGGCAAGGCGGGACGTTCGCGGCATCGCGGCATCCGCCCCATCAACCGCGGCGTTTCGCGCAATCCGGTTGACCATCCGAACGGCGGCGGCGCTGGCAAGTCGAAGTCCGGCGGCGGCTGGCAGCAATTGACGTCGCCGTGGGGTCTGCTGGCCAAGGGCTACCGGACGCGCCACAAAAAGAAGATCTCCAACCGGTTCATCGTCGTGCGCCGCGATGGCCGGCCGATGAAAAACAAATAACGGTTAAACCGTGAATAAAATCGTAAATCGTAAATCGTAAATCGAAAATTTTTAGATATGGGACGTTCGATTAAAAAAGGTCCGTTCATTGATGGTCACCTGCTGGGAAAAATCCAGAAGGCGAAGGACACGAATCAAAAAACGCCGATCAAGACGTGGTCGCGCCGCTCGACCATCACGCCGGATTTCGTCGGGCTGACGTTCAACGTTCACAACGGCAAAATTTTCAACCCGGTGTTTGTGACGGAAAACATGGTCGGCCACCGGCTCGGCGAATTTTCGCTGACGCGCATATTCCGGAAACACGGGGCGCACACGGCCAAGGTGGAGGCAAAGTAACATGGAAGTCCACGCGATATTGAAAAATGTGCCGATGTCTCCGCAGAAAATGCGTGAGGTGGTGCGGCAAATCCAGGGGTTGCGGGCCTTGCAGGCACAGGCGGTGCTGCAGGTCGTCCCGCGCAAGGGCGCCCGGCTCGTGGCCAAGACACTCAAGTCGGCCATCGCCAACGCCGAAAACAACAACAAACTCAAGCCGGAAAGCCTGCGCATCAAGGAAGCCGTTGCCGGCTCGGCGACGATTATCAAACGATTTATGCCGAAGGCGCGCGGTTCCGCCGGACCCATCCTCAAACGCCGCTGTCACATCAGAATCACCCTGTCGGACGAATAATCTCCATGGGCCAAAAAACAAATCCTATCGGTCTGCGCCTCGCCGTCAACAAGGACTGGCGTTCCAAGTGGTATGCCGGCAAGAAAGAGTTCGGCGCGCTCCTGACCGAAGACCGCGAAATCCGCGCCTTGCTGAAGAAGAAGCTTGAATCGGCGTCGGTGCCGAAAATCTTGATCGAACGCGCAACAAACCGTTGTCGCGTCACCATTCTCACCGCCCGTCCGGGCGTGGTCATCGGCCGCAAAGGCGCGGAAATTGACAAGCTCAAAGAAGAGTTGAGCCGGATGACCGGCAAGGAGGTTTACGTGGACATCGTCGAGGTGAAAACGCCGGAACTCGACGCGCAGCTCGTGGCGGAAAACGTCGCGTTGCAACTGGAACGCCGCGTTTCCTTCCGGCGCGCAATGAAAAAGGCGCTGCAGACGGCGCAGGATTTTGGGGCGGAAGGAATCAAGATTCGCTGTTCGGGCCGTTTGGGCGGGGCGGAACTCGCGCGCGTGGAAATGTATCATTGGGGCCGCGTGCCGTTGCACACGTTGCGCGCGAACATTGACTATGGATTTGCCGAGGCGTTGACCGTTTACGGCAAGCTCGGCATCAAATGCTGGATTTGCCTGGGTGAAAACAAGCCGCAGCAGAAGGAGCAACCGGCCGAAACTACGCCCGTTTAGAAGGGGATTTTTATTATGCCGTTGATGCCTGAAAGAGTGAAGTATCGCAAGATGCACCGTGGCAGCCGGGCCGGCCTGGCGTCGCGCGGGCACACGGTGGCCTTTGGCGAATACGGCTTGATGTCGCTCGAGCGTTGCTGGCTCGACACCAAGCAGATTGAGGCCGCGCGCGTGGCCATCGCCCGCAACCTGAAACGGCGCGGAAAAATGTGGATCCGCATCTTTCCGCAAAAGTCGTTCACGAAAAAGCCGCTGGAAACCCGCATGGGCAAGGGGAAGGGTCCGCTGGAATCGTGGGTGGCGGTGATCCGTCCGGCAAATGTGCTGTTTGAGGTGGACGGCGTGACGGAAGTGGAGGCGCGCGAGTCATTGCGCCTGGCAGCGACAAAATTGCCAATCCGAACCAAGTTTATTTCGCGGCATCACCTGAGCAGATGATTGTAGTGTTGGCGCTGTGCGCCTACGGTCGAGCCACAGGCTCGACGCTGCAAAGACGATTTTATGAAGTTTTCGGAAATGAAAGACATGACGCTGGTGGAGTTGTCGGCCAAGAGCCGCGACCTGCGCCACGAAACGTTCAACCTGCGTTTGCAGCAGGCGAGCGCCCAACTGGAAAAGTCGGCGCGCCTGCGGACGCTGCGCCGCGACGTCGCGCGGCTCGAAACGCGCATCTCCCAACTCCGCTCACGCGGAGCGGAGTTGCCAAACAAAGCGGCTTAATCGTATGGCTGACACTGTAAATCCAACGGGGACGGCGCGCGGACAACGCAAGCAGCGCGTTGGCGAGGTCATCGCGAGCAAGATGGCCAAAACCATCGTCGTGCGCGTCGAACGCCGGTTTCCGCACCCGCGGTTCCGCAAGGTGGTGACCGCGTACAAGAAGTTTTACGCCCATGACGAAAAGGGCGAGGCCAAACCGGGCGACCGTGTGCGCATCGAGGAAACGCGCCCGATTTCCAGAACGAAACGGTGGCGGTTGCTGGAAGTGGTGGAGCGCAATCAAGGCGTCATGCCGGTGGCGGAGTAACGAGATTTTATGTTGCAAATTCGGTCCCATTTGGACGTGGCGGACAACACAGGCGCAAAGATCGCCTGGGCGATCGGCGTGTTGGGCCGCAACCAGCGTTATGCGCATGTGGGCGACATCATCAAGGTCCACATCAAGGACGCCGCGCCGGACGGCCAGGTGAAGAAAGGCGAGGTCCACAACGCGGTGATTGTCCGCACCCGGCAGCCGATCCGCCGCAGTGACGGCTCGTATTTGCGCTTCGACAGCAACGCGGTCGTCATCATAGACCCGGAGTTGAACCCGAAGGGCACACGCATCTTTGGGCCGGTCGCGCGCGAGTTGCGCGACAAAAAGTTTATGAAAATTATCTCGCTCGCGCCGGAAGTGATTTGACCCGCCTGCGCTTCGCTTCGGCGCGGTCGCGCCGTGGCCGAAGGCGAAGGCGGAAAGTGATTTGAAAATTTTATGAAGTGTCATGTGAAAAAAGGCGACGAAGTGGTGGTGCTGGCCGGAAAGGAAAAAGGCAAGCGCGGTAAACTCATCGCCGTGTCGCCGAAAAAGGCGCGCGTCATTGTCGAAGGCCTGCAATTGATCAAGCGGCATACGCGCAAGAGCCAGCAGCATCCGCAGGGCGCCATCGTCGAGCGCGAGGGGACCATCCACATCTCCAACGTGATGAAGGCGGAGCTGTTTGACGCGCGTGCGCAAGTGCCGGCCCCGGCAGCCAATGCCTGATTGAGCCATGAAAGCCAGACTTTACAGCAAATACGTGAACGAAGTGGCCCCGGCGCTGAAGGAAAAGCATAAGTACTCCAACGTTCACCAGATCCCGCGCATGGTGAAAATCGTGGTGAACATGGGCGTCAGCGCGTCGCTCGAGAAAAACGCGGTCGAAGACGCGGCAAAGGACCTCGCGCTTATCACCGGTCGCAAACCGGCCATCAGCAAGTCGCGCCACAACATCGCGAACTTCAAATTGCGCGAAGGCCAGCCCATCGGCTGCCGCGTGACGCTGCGCCGTGACGCGATGTATGAATTTTTCGATCGGCTCGTCGCCACCGCGTTGCCGCGCATCCGCGACTTCCGCGGATTGTCGCCGCGCAAGTTTGACGGTCGCGGCAATTACACGTTCGGCGTGGCCGAACAGACGATTTTCCCGGAAATTGAACTGGACAAAATCAAACGCACGCAGGGCATGGACATTACGATCGTGACCAGCGCGCGGAACGACGCGGAGGCGCTGGATTTCCTGAAGCTGATGGGTTTTCCATTGGCGGAAGCGAAGGAGGCGCCGGCAAAACCGGAAGCCAAAGAAATGCCGGCCAAAGCCGCCGCCGAGGCAAAACCGGAAGCCAAATGAAAAGTTGATCATCCGCGTCCTCCTCCTCGTGCCCGTAATCGAGGACGAGAACGAGAGACGAGAACGAGAACGAAAGAAACTATGGCCAAGAAAGCATGGAGAGAGCGCAACAAGCGCAAAGCTGAAACGGTGAGGAAATACGCCGCGATCCGCGCGGAACTGAAGGCCAGGCGCGATTATGCCGGTCTCGCCAAGCTGCCACGCGACGCCAGCCCGTCGCGGCTGGTGAATCGCTGCGCGATGAGCGGACGGCGCCACGGTCATCTGCGCAAATTCGGCGTATCACGCCTCACCTTCCGGGAAGCCGCTTTGAATGGTTTGATTCCCGGTGTGGTGAAAGCCAGTTGGTGACGATTTGATCGTCCTCGTCGTCGTCCTCGCAATCGTAATCGAGGACGAGGACGAAGGACGAGCACGAGAACGATTAAAATATGACAGACCCGATTTCAGACATGCTGACGCGGATCCGCAATGCCGGCCGCGCCCTCCGCCCGGTGGTCGCGGTGCCGCATTCGCGCGTGAAGGAAAACATCGCGAACATTTTGCAAAAGGAAGGCTACGTCGCCGGAGTGGCCGTCGAGGGGAAAACGCCCAGAACCATCAACATCAAACTAAAGTATCAGGGCAAAAAGAACGTGATTGAGGGATTGCGCCGCGTAAGCCGGCCCGGCCTGCGCCACTACGTCGGCGCAGCGGAAATCCCGCGCGTGCTCGGCGGTCTGGGCGTCGCGGTCGTGTCCACGTCCGAAGGCGTGATGACCGGCACGCAGGCGAAGAAAAAGAATCTGGGCGGCGAATTGCTTTGCTGCATCTGGTAAAAATTTATGTCCCGTATTGGAAAACAACCCATTACCATACCTCCCAAGGTGAAAGTGGAGGTCAAGGACCGGAAAATTTTTGTCGAAGGTCCGAAGGGCAAGCTCGACTGGGAACTGCCCCGCCGCACCAGCCTCAAGGTGCAGGACGGCAAAATCGTCGTGAGCCGCGCGGGCGAAGACGCGCAGGCGAAGGCGCTGCACGGCTTGAGCCGCGCGCTCGTCAACAACATGGTCCGGGGCGTGACCGAAGGCTTCGTCAAGAAACTTGAAATCCAGGGCGTCGGCTTCAAGGCCGCCGTTCAGGGCAAAAACGTGAATCTCGTGCTGGGCTTTTCGCATCCCATCAACTACGCAATTCCCGACCAGATCAAAGTGACGGTCGAGGAAAACACGAAACTGACAATTGAAGGCCCGGACCGGCGGCTCGTCGGTCAGGTCGCCGCCGAACTCCGCAGCTTCTATCCGCCGGAGCCTTACAAGGGCAAGGGCGTGCGTTACGCGGGCGAACACGTCCAGCGCAAGGAAGGCAAGACGGTCCAGTAATGATTGATTTTAGTTCACCCCGACATCCGATGTCGGGGTGACGCAATGAAATGAGAACGGAACAGAAACAAAAGCTTGCGCAACTGCGCCACTGGCGCGCGCGCCGGAAGATCCACGGCACCAAAGAACGCCCGCGCATGAGCGTTCGCTTCACGAACGAGAACATTTACGTGCAGTTCATTGACGACCACGCCGGCGTGACGCTGGCGGCGGCTTCGACCACGAGCAAAAGCACGCCCGACCGCGACAAGCTCGCGGCCAATGTGGCCAGCGCAAAAGTCATTGGCAAACTGGCGGCGGAGGCCGCGCTCGCCAAGGGCATCAAGCTCGTTGTCTTTGACCGCGGCGGAGCGCGCTATCATTGGTCAAAAGTCAAAGGCAAAGGCAAGGATGGCAAGCCGGTGACGGTGCCCGGCAAGCTGGCGGCGCTGGCCGGCGCGGCGCGCGAGGCCGGATTGAAATTTTAACCTGAAACCAGAAAAGATATTGTGGCTGAAATCGAAAAAATTGCAGGTGAACCGCAACGTGGCCCGCGTGGCCGCGGTCGCCGCGCCAAGTCCGCTTCCGATGCGCCCGAAATGAGTTTCGGCGGCGGCGCGTCGGAAGAACTCACGGAAAAAGTCGTTTACATCAACCGCTCCGCCAAGGTCGTCAAAGGTGGACGTCGCTTCAATTTCAGCGCGTTGGTTGTCGTCGGTGACAAGAAAGGGCGTGTGGGCATTGCCTTGGGCAAGGCGGGGGAAGTGGCCGATGCCATCCGGCGCGGCGGCGAACTGGCCCGCAACCAGATGGTTTACGTGTCGCTGAAAGACGCAACGATTCCCCACGAGGTTTTCTCCGAATTCGGCGGCGCCAAGGTCCTGCTGCGTCCGGCGTCGCCGGGCACCGGCATCATCGCCGGCAAGACCGTCCGCGCGGTTTTGGAATCGGCGGGCGTGAAGGACGTTTTGAGCAAATCGCTCGGCTCGAAGAACGCGGCGAACGTCGTCAAGGCCACGCTCAAGGCATTATTGAGCCTTCGCACGCGCGAGAACATTTACCAGGGCCGCGGTCTGGAAATTAAAAAAGTGAAAACGCCGGAGGTTCCTGTGGCAAACCCGGCTGTAGCTTGAATGAAATTAGCCCTGTCAACAGTCGGTAGTCAGCAGTCAGTAGCATCTCGCCACGGACGCCAGCTACTGACTACTGACCACTGACTACTGACTATTTTATGCGATTACATGATTTGAAACCCCGTCCGGGCGCCAAGCACCGCCGCAAACGGCTCGGCCAGGGAGAATCCAGCGGTCATGGCAAGACGAGCGGTCGCGGCGGCAAGGGCCAGACGGCGCGGTCCGGCAGCTCGATTCGCATCGGTTTTGAAGGCGGCCAGATGCCGCTCATCCGCCGCATCCCCAAGCGCGGGTTCAACCACTCGCGGTTTGCCACGCGTTATATCGCGGTGAACATTGGCGACCTGGAGCGGTTCGACAACGGCGCGCGCGTGGATGAAACGGCTTTGCGCTCGGCCGGTCTGGCCAACGGCCGTGCCAACGGCGTGAAAATTCTCGGTGAAGGCGAATTGTCCAAAAAGCTGGTGGTGAGCGCGAGCGCGTTCAGCGTCTCGGCGCGCGCCAAAATCGAAGCCAGGGGCGGGACGTGTGAAATCGTCAGTCGCAAACCCGCCGTGCCGGCAAAGGCTGGATGACGTTTAACGCATGTTCCGCAATATCTTCAACACGTTTGCCAACTGCTTCAAAATCCCGGAGCTGAAGTCCCGGATTTTGTTCACGCTTGGCCTGTTGGCGGTGTGCCGGCTGATCTCATTCATCACCATTCCCGGTTTAAACAGCTCGGCGCTGGCTGAGATCTTCAACAAAAGCCAGGGCGGATTGATGGGCTTGTATAATACGTTTGCCGGCGGCGGTTACGAACGCTGTGCCATTGGGGCCCTGGGCATCATGCCTTACATCAGCGCGACAATCATCATTCAACTGCTCACGGCGGTCTGGCCGAAACTCAGCAAGCTGGCGCGCGAGGAGGGTGGCCGGGCAAAAATCATCCAATACGGCCGTTATCTGACGGTGTTGATCTGTCTCGGTCAGGGTTTGTATTTTGCCGGCAGTTGGGAAAATCCCGGGAAGATTTTTCAAGGGTTTCAAGGCCGGCTCGTGCTGATTGACAATCAGTTTTTGTATCTCTCTCAAACCGTGCTGGTCATGACGACGGGCACGATGCTGCTGATGTGGCTCGGCGAACAGATCAGCGAGCGCGGCGTCGGCAACGGCGTGTCGCTGGTCATCACCATCGGCATTGTGGCGCGGTTGCCGCAGGCGGTGACGGGATTGGGTGACATGTTCGGCGCGAGGGAGTCGAATTATCATATCATGGGCACGGGGGTGATGCTGGTGCTCCTGCTGGCTTTGGTGATTGGCGGCGTCATTGCCGTAACGCAGGCGCAGCGGAAGATTCCCGTGCAATACGCGCAACGCGCCGTCGGGCGCAAACTCTACTCCGGTGGCACGTCATTCATGCCGCTCCGCGTGAATTACTCCGGCGTCATGCCCATCATTTTTGCGCAATCCATCCTGCTGTTTCCGCAGCCGATCTGCGCGAAACTGGCTGATTTTTCCGTCAAAACGCCGTTCTTGTATGATTTCTTCCATGGACTGGCGGTCTTGCTCGGCGAACGTTCGGTTTTCTACATGTGCCTTTACGGCTTGATGATTTTGTTCTTCTCGTATTTCTGGGTGGCGACGCAGTTCAACGAAATCCAGATCGCCGACGATTTAAAGAAAAACGGCGGCTACATCCCCGGCGTGCGCCCCGGCCAGGGCACGAGTGATTATCTGCACAAGGCGATGAGCCGCATCACGCTGGCGGGCGCAATTTTCCTGACCATCATTGCCGTGATCCCCATCATCCTGTCGCGCGAGCTGACTATTCCTTACAACGTATCCCAGTTTTTCGGTGGCACCAGCATGTTGATCACCGTCGGCGTTTTGCTGGACACGATGCGCCAGGTCGAATCGCATTTGATGATGCGCCATTACGACGGTTTTTTGAAGAAAGGCCGGTTGCGCGGACGATTCTGATTTTTCTTGATCCTGATTGCATTCGGATCAAGGACGGGATTTAGGTTACGATTGAGATTTGAAAGACGTCACTCTGAAAAGCGGGCGCGACCTGGA
The DNA here is from genome assembly GCA_050013895.1 of Verrucomicrobiota bacterium. Lineage (GTDB taxonomy): Bacteria > Verrucomicrobiota > Verrucomicrobiia > Limisphaerales > UBA11358 > UBA11358. The sequence continues at coordinate 14,367 of JBEKEJ010000056.1, forward strand.
ACTGATGCGGCCGGCTTGCGCCGTGGCCGGCGCGGTGCTGGAAGCCATCGCCGCGTTCATCAAACCGGGTTTGACAACGCGCGAGGTGGACGAATTCGCTGCGGCGCAAATCAAGGCGCG
>JBEKEJ010000057.1:0-14430 GCA_050013895.1 Verrucomicrobiota bacterium
CACCGGCATCATCGCCGCGCACTGGGACTGGCGCGTCGCCTTTGTGACCTTGGGCCTGCTGGACCTGCTTGGGGCCCTGGCCGTGCGCCAATGGCTTCCACCGGCGCTCAATTTCGTTCCCGCCAGACACGTCTTCAAGTCGGCGCGTGACACGTGGGGGCACCTCCGGAACCCGCGGTTGCTGGCGATTTGCGGCATGGGTTTCACCGTCCTGCTTTCGCTGGTGGGCGTGTTCACCTACGCAAATTTTTATCTCGCCCGGCCGCCGTTCAACCTCACTCCCGCCGAACTGGGCAGCATCTTTTTTGTCTATCTGCTGGGCTGCGTCGTGACCCCGCTGGCCGGCCGCTTCCTTGACCGCCACGGATTCCGCCGGACAACGTTGCTGTCGCTCGGCATGTGTCTCGGCGGTCTTTTGCTGACCTTGGCCCCTTTGTTGTCGCTGGTCATAATTGGGCTGGCGGTTTTTTCCTCCGGCATTTTTGTCGCACAATCGGCCGCCACCGTGCTAACCGGACAGGTTGCGGGACGCGCCCGTTCGGCGGCTGCCGGTCTTTATGTGACTTTTTACTATGCGGGTGGGAGCACGGGTTCGGCGTTGACGGCGTGGTTCTGGCTGAAGGGCGGCTGGCCCGCTTGCGTCGGCTTGTTTGCCGCTGCAAGCCTGATGACCGTAATGCTGGGACTGACCGGTGCGAAAGGCGCGGCCGGCCGGGAAATGCCCCCGGAACCGGTTGTTGAAACGGCCATTTGAAATCGCAGCCGATTCACCGCGCGAGGGTTGCCCCGACGGGCGGATTTTGCGACGGCCGAACCGGCCGCAATCGCCAGATGCCCGCGAGCATGCTGCCAATCACCGAATGGAACGTTGCCGATATCGCGCAGGGCAGCGCGGCCTGCGGCATGGCCGCGAAATGCGCCTTTGCCAAAGCCGCCCCGAGCCCGGAATTCTGCATGCCCACTTCCACGGAAATCGTGCGGCTGGTCAGTTCGTCACAGCGCAGCAGCCGGCTGGCAAAGTAGCCGAGGAAGAACCCGCCGCTGTGCAACAGGAACACCGCCAGAATCAGTTCGCCGCCGGACCGTTTGAAATCGTCCGCGCTGCCGCCGATGATGCTGGCGCAAATGAGCGTGATGGTCAGCACCGAGACCAGCGGCGACACTGGCAGGACGAATTTTACGAAGCGCGGTGTGAAGCGGTTCAACGCCACGCCGATGACCACCGGCGCGAGCACGATTTTCAGCGTGCTCAGGAACAAACCCAGCGCGTCCACCGGCACGTATTGGCCCGCGAGCCACTTGGTCAGCAGCGGCGTCATCACAATCGCACCGATCGTGGAGCACATGGTCATCAGCACCGACAGCGCGACGTTCGAGCGCGCGATGTAATTGACGACGTTTGAAGCCGTGCCGCACGGGCAGCACGACACCAGGATCAACCCGACGGCAAACGGCGTTTCAAGCCGGAGCAGATGCGCGATGCTCCAGCCGAGGAACGGCATGATGGCGTAATGCGCGGCAAACCCGATGGCGACTGCGCGCGGCATCTTCAAGACCCGCTTGAAATCGTCCACGCTCAGAGTGATGCCCATGCCCAGCATGATGACCGCAAGTCCCCACGTGATAAAATCGCCGCTGAACCACGTGAACCAGGCCGGGTGCGCCAGCGCCAGCGCGCCGCCCACCAGGACCCAAATCGGGAACAGGTTGGTGGCGAGGGCCAGTGCGCGGTTCATGGTTGCTGGGATTAAACGAAAATCCGCGCGAAGCGCAAACTTTTGACGCGACCGGCGGAACATCCGCCGTGGGTTCAGCGGGCGCGACGGAACTTTTCCGGTCCGAAGGTTGCCAGGGCGGCGCAAACCTCCTTGACGATTTCCGTACGGCCGAGCGACTTCGCGGCGGCGGCTTTGTGCAGATGCGCTTCGACAAAATTTGGGTCGAGCCTGAGGGCGCGCTCGGCGAACTCCAGCGCCTTGTCATGCCGGCCCAACCGGCCCACCATGCTCGTCAGATTCGCCCAGCCGACCTTGTTTTGCGGATCAATCTTCAGTGCCTGCTGCATGCATTGGACGGCTTCCTTCGGTTTGTTCCGCGCATCAAATAAGATTCCCGCGAGATTGTTCCAGGCCTTGAAATCCGTCGCGTCCAGTTGCAGCGCCCGGCGGTAGGCGGTTTCCGCCTCGACGAACCGGCCCGCCGCCGTGAGGGCGACGCCCTGATAAAACAGCGCCGTGGCCGCCGCTGGATTTTCCGCGTGCCATTTCTGGGCCAGGGCCAGCACCTGGGGCCATTGCCCTTTTTCACACAGTTCGCGGGCCTGTTTGGCCTTTTGGTCCGTATCCAGTTCCATCCTAATAATCCGCTCAATCTATCAAACGACGTCCCGTCCGACGATAAAATAATGAACGCCGGGACGCCAAGGCGCGGTGAAAAATGTTGTAGCACCCGCGTTCCGCGGGTTGTTTCGGGCGTCACGCCCGAAACCGTCTGTGGATAGCCCCGTCAGGGGCGGAATCTTTGTAGTTGGGAATTTTGATTTTGATTCAGCTCCGCCAGAAGCGGCAAAGGGAAGATGTCGCTCCTACGGAGCTTTCGTACTGGTATGGCTGGCGATCTACAAAGATATCGCGCCTGACGGCGCTGGTTTCCGTATTCACTTCGGAATTTCCAGCTTCACCTTCGCCGCCACCTGCGCCACATCCTTGTCGCCGCGACCGGAGAGGTTCACGATGATGAGCTTGTTCTTGCTCATTTTGGGCGCGCGTTGCATGACTTCGGCGACGGCGTGCGCGCTTTCCAGCGCGGGAATGATGCCTTCCAGCCGCGCCAGTTTCATGAACGCTGCGAGCGCTGCGTCGTCCTTCGCGTAAGTGTATTCCACGCGTTTCTGGTCGCGCAGCCAAGCGTGTTCCGGCCCGACGGCGGCGTAATCCAGGCCGGCGCTGACGCTGTGGGTGAGCTGCACCTGGCCGAATTCGTCCTGCAACAGATACGAACGCGTTCCTTGCAACACGCCGAGCGAGCCGCCTTGGAACCGCGCCGCGTGTTTGCCCGCCTTGATGCCTTCGCCACCCGCTTCCACGCCGACCATCTTCACGGATTTGTCCTTGAGGAACGGATAAAACAGTCCCATCGAATTGGAGCCGCCGCCGACGCAGGCCACGAGCAAGTCCGGCAGGCGTTTCTCCTGTTCGAGCATCTGCCGGCGCGCTTCGTCGCCGATGACGCGCTGAAAATTCCGCACCATGAGCGGATACGGATGCGCGCCATAGACCGTGCCGAGGATGTAATGCGTGGTGCGGACGTTGGTGACCCAGTCGCGCATGGCTTCGTTGATGGCTTCCTTGAGCGTCTGTTGCCCGGCCTTCACGGGCACGACCTCCGCGCCGAGCATTTTCATGCGATAGACGTTGAGCGCCTGCCGTTCGCAATCCACCGCGCCCATGTAAACCACGCATTTCAGTCCAAACATCGCGGCGACCGTGGCGGTGGCGACGCCGTGCTGGCCGGCGCCGGTTTCGGCGACGATGCGCGTCTTGCCCATGCGCCGGGCGAGGAGGATCTGGCCGATGCAATTGTTGATTTTGTGCGCGCCGGTGTGGAGCAGGTCTTCGCGCTTGAGATAGATTTTCGCGCCGCCGAGTTCCCGGCTGAGCCGTTCGGCAAAGTAAAGTGGCGTGGGGCGCCCGCAAAATTCTTTCAGGTAATACTCGAACTCGCGCTTGAACGCCGGGTCCTTCTGCGCCCGCCGGTATTCGTCCTCCAATTCCTGCAACGGATGCATCAACGTCTCCGGAACGAATCGCCCGCCGTAGGGGCCGAAATGGCCGTGGGCATCGGGTAATTTGGATTTGGCAACTGCGCTCATGGTTTCATTTTCACGCAAAGGCGCAGGGCGTGCAAAGAAATTGTTTCAACCACAGATGGACACGGATAGACACGGATTCAAATGCAGCAACGGTTTTATCCGTGTGCATCTGTGTTTATCCGTGGTTGATTTTCAGCTCGCCTTCACCGCCGCGACGAGTGCATTGAGCGAGGCCTTGGCGTCGCCGAACAGCATCCGGGTGTTGTCCTTGTAGAAAAGCAGGTTTTCGATGCCGGCAAAGCCCGCGGCCATCGAGCGTTTCATCACGATGACGGTCTTGGCGTGATCGGCCTCGATGATGGGCATGCCGTAAATCGGGCTGGTCTTTTCCTCGCGCGCGGCGGGGTTGACCACGTCGTTAGCGCCGATGACGAGGCACACGTCCACGCGATCCATCGTGGGATTGATGGCTTCCATTTCGCAAAGCTGGTCGTAGGGCACGTTGGCCTCGGCGAGCAGGACGTTCATGTGGCCCGGCATGCGACCGGCGACGGGATGTATGGCGAAACGCACTTCCACGCCGCGTTTGCCGAGTTCGTCGGAAAGTTCGCGCACCGAATGTTGCGCCTGCGCCACGGCCATGCCGTAACCGGGCACGATGACCACCTGCGAAGCGTAGCTGAGCAGCAGCGCGGCTTCGTCGGCTTGAATCGGTTTGACGGTTTTTCCCGCCGCATTACCGCCCGCCGCCCCGCCGCCGGAAGTGGCGGACCCAAACGCGCCGAACAGGACGTTGGTGACTGGCCGATTCATGGCTTTGCACATGAGCAATGTGAGCAATGTGCCGGACGAACCGACGAGCGTCCCGGCGACGATCATCGAAATATTGTCAATGGTGAAGCCGTCCGCCGCGACGGCAAGGCCGGTGAACGAATTTAGCAGCGAGATGACCACCGGCATGTCCGCGCCACCGATAGGCATAACCATCGCCACGCCGAAAACCAGCGCCAGCACGAACATCGCAACGAACGCCTGCGTCGCGTAATTGTTGGATGATTCCACGGTGAGAAAACCGCACAAGCTAAGGATGACAAGCAGAATAAGGCCGTTGAGAAAGTTTTGTCCGGGAAACGTGTGCGGCTTTTCGAGGTGCCCCTGCAATTTCAGAAACGCGATGATGCTGCCGGAGAACGAGAGCGAGCCGATCAACGTGGCAAACAGCATCGTGATGGCGAAGAACGTGGTGATGCCTTCGGGGCTGTTGGCGCGCCGCAGAAATTCCAGGCTCGCGACCAGCGCCGCCGACCCGCCGCCCAGGCCGTTGAATGCCGCGACCATCTGCGGCATCGCAGTCATCTTCACCGAATACGCGCCGATAGCGCCGATGATCAAACCGATCACGATGCCGACGACCATGAGGGTATAGCTCAGGTTCCAGCCGTGCTTCAACAGCGAGGTCTCCCCGGTTCCAAGCAAAGGTATGGTGGCAACCAAGGCGATCAACATGCCGAATGCGGCCAGCAAATTGCCGTAGCGCGCGGTTTTCGGCGAACTCAAGAACTTAATGCCGAGAATGAACAAAACCGCGGCCGCGATATAGGTAAGGGCGATGGACGAGCTCATTTTTTCTTCTTCTTGAACATTTGCAGCATCCGGTCGGTGACCATGAACCCGCCGAAGACGTTGGCCGAACCAAAAATTACAGCAACGAACCCAAGCGCGATGGTCAGGGTGTTGTGTGCGTCCGCCAGCACCAGCATGCCGCCCAACAGAATGATGCCGTGAATGGCGTTGGTGCCGGACATCAGCGGCGTGTGCAACATCGAGGGCACCCGGGAAATCAATTCAAACCCGAGAAAAATCGAGAGGACAAAAATGAAAAATACCAGGATTTCGGTGCTCATAATTTCATACTGGGTTTTGCCGCGAGCTTTTCGTTCACGATTTTTCCGCCGTGCGTGATGAGGCAGCCCTTGATGATTTCGTCGTCGAGCTTGAGGACAAAGTTCTTGTTCTGCTTGTCCCAGAATTCCTCGATGAGGCTCGTCAGGTTTGCGGAAAACACCTGGCTGGCATGCAGCGGCACGCGTCCCGGGAGATTGCCAATGCCCACGATTCTCACCCCGTTGCGGTCGGTCACCTGGTCCAGGACCGCGCCCTCGACGTTGCCGCCGGTCTCAATCGCCAGGTCCACCACCACGCTGCCGGGCTTCATGGCGTTGAGCATTTCAGCGGTGACCAAGATCGGCGCCCGGCGGCCGAACACCTGCGCGGCGGTGATGACGACGTCGGAATCGCCGCAGGTCTTTTTCATCGCGTCACGCTGCTTCTGGATTTGTTCCTCGGTCAGCGCCTTGGCATAGCCGTCCTTGGTCTGGCCGGTTTCGCCGAGGTCGATCTTGAGGAACTGCGCGCCGAGCGACTTGACCTGCTCCTCCACGACGGGCCGGGTGTCGTAGGCTGTGACCTTCGCCCCGAGCCGTTTGGCGGTGGCAATCGCCTGCAAACCGGCGACGCCGACGCCGATGATGAACACTTTCGCCGGCAGAATCGTTCCCGCCGCCGTCGTCATCATCGGAAAAATCTTGTTGGCATAACGAGCGGCGAGGATGACTGCCTCGTAGCCGCCCAGGTTGGCCTGCGACGACAACACGTCCATCTTTTGCGCGCGGGTCGTGCGCGGGATGAATTCCATGCTGATGGCGCTGACGCCGCGTTCGGCCAGTTTTTGGACCAAATCCTTTTCGTTGAACGGATCGAGCAGGCTGGCATGAATGGAGCCGGGTTTGAGCAGCGCGATTTCCTCGACTGGCGGTTTGCGCAGGCGCAGCACGAGGTCGCCGGAACCCAACAGCGCCTTGCGGTCGGCGGTGATCGCCGCGCCGGCGGCGGTGTAGGCGGCGTCGGCAAATCCCGCCCTCAGTCCGAGACCGGCCTCGACTTCCACCTGCGCGCCGAGTTTGACCAGCTTGCCGGCGCTGTCTGGCGTCAATGGCGTTCTCGTTTCGCCCGGTTGTGTTTCTTTGGGAACGGAAATTTTCATCGCTTAAAAAACGTGGCGCGCAATGTATCAGAACGCACGCCGGAGGGAACTCAAAAGTTGCGTTTTTCCGAACATGAATTGTCGCGTCTAATCTGCCGAATAAATCATCCTTTACAATTTTATACTGTGGCGGTTTTAGCAGAGCTAATAAACTCGCGCAGTTTCTTGTGGTCCTTTTTCCCCGGTGAAATTTCCACGCCGCTCGAAACGTCCACGCCAAACGGCCGCACTTTGCGAACGGCCTCGGCCACGTTCCCCGGGGTCAACCCGCCCGCCAGGAAGATCGGTTTGCCGAATTTCTGCGCCTCGACGGCCAGGTCCCAACTGAATTTTTCGCCCGTTCCCCCCACCGCCTCGGGCGAATACGCGTCCAGCAGCCACGCGTCGGTCTGGTATTTGGCCATCTCTTTCAGCGTTCTGACGTCGCGGACACGGAACGCTTTCATGCTCATCAGACCAAAATGCGCGCAAAATTCCGGCGGCTCATCGCCGTGAAACTGAAGCAGTCCAAGACCGCATACGCTCATGGCGCGCAAAACAAAATTCTCCGGCGCATTCACGAAAACTCCGACCCGCAGGACGAACGGCGGCAGTTGCTTTGAAATTTCCGCGGCGGCGGGAACTGTCATGTACCGCGGGCTTTTTTGGCAAAAGACAAAGCCCAGCGCATCCGCGCCCGCCTCGACGGCGGCCTGCGCGTCAACGGGATTTGTGATGCCGCAAATTTTGACCCGCGTTGTCATTTACGATTTACGATTTACGATTTACGCTGGTTAGAAACGTGGTGAGTGAAACGTAAAACGTCAATGACGTTTCGCTCACGTTCCCATTGTATCAACAGCAACGTGCCGCAGACGATTTATTTCGATTACAACGCCACGACGCCGCTGCATCCGGCGGTGCGCGAGGCGATGCTGCCCTTTTTGAACGAGGTTTGGGGCAATCCTTCGTCCGTGCACCACGTCGGCCAACGTGCCCGGGCGGCGCTGGATGACGCGCGCGATCGCGCCGCGAAGTTTCTCGTTTGCAAGCCCAGCGAGCTGATTTTCACCAGTGGCGGCACGGAGAGCAACAACCTGGCAATTTTCGGGGCGGCCCGGCGGCTCAAGCCGAAGGGAAAACACCTCATCACGTCGACCATTGAACATCACGCGGTTCTTCACTGCTTTGATTACCTCGAAAAGAAGGAAGGCTTTGAGGTGTCGAGCCTGCCGGTTGACAGCGAAGGACAAGTCTCGGTGGAGGATTTGAAACTGGCGATTCGTCCGGACACCGTCCTGGTTTCAATCATGGCGGCCAACAATGAAATCGGCACCATCCAGCCGGTGGCCGAGCTGGGCGCAGTCTGTCGCGAGCGCGGCATCGTCTTCCATACGGACGCGGTGCAGTGGTTTGGCAAGGAGCCGGTCGGGAACATCGGCCTGTTCAACGCCGATTTGGTTTCGGTGTGCGCCCACAAATTTTACGGGCCGAAAGGCGCCGGCCTGCTTTTTGCCAGATCGCCCTTGTTTCCCGACCCGATCCTTTTCGGCGGCGGGCATGAGAATGAACGTCGGGCGGGGACGGAAAACGTGCCTGGAATTGTAGGCTTGGTTGAAGCGCTGGAACGCTTCGTCCGGCCGCCGGTTTTCGACCGGGCTCGTCTGGACCCGCTGTCCCTGCGGTTGATTGAACTGGTTGAACAACCTAAACATGTGGATTTTGTTGGCTCGAGGTTTAAACGCCTGGCGAATACCGCCGCTTTTGTTGTGCGCGGGGCGGACAGCATTTCTCTGCTGGCCGGCTTGGATCTGGCGGGCATTTGCGCCTCAAGCGGTTCAGCTTGTTCCGCCGGTTCACTCGAACCTTCTCACGTGATCAGCGCCCTCGGTCTTCCAGAGCAGGCAAATTCGCTGGTCCGCTTTTCACTCGGGTGCGAATCAACCAAGGAGGAGGTGGAAATTGCCGCCGCTGCATTCCTGGCCGTCATCCTCCGTGTACAACCTTGCTGAATACCATCTTTTTCCTGTGAACGAGTTGTGGAAACTGTGAAGAAGAACAAGTCTTGGATGTTTCACGCCAGCCTCAAAACGCTCCGCGTTTTTTCTTCTCCCAATTTTCTCCGTGTTTACCTTGACAGAAAAGGTTGTTTGCCTTATTCACAGCGCATAATATTAAGAAACTTTTAACAAAAGAAAATACTATTAAATAGCGCATGAACCTCACCATCGCAAAGGAGCAGATTCTCAACGGCCTGCAGGCAGTGCAGAATGTTGTCGGTGCGCGCACGACCCTCCCTATCTTGTCGAACGTCCTGATGAGTGTGGAGGGTGAGAAGATGGAATTCACGGCGACGGACCTGGATGTCACAGTAGCCTGCTCGGTTGAGGCGAAGGTAAGAAAGGCGGGTGCGGCAACAGTGCCGGTGAAGAAACTTTTTGGCATTGTGCGTGAGTTGAATGGAAGTGAAATAGACATCGAGGTCGACGAAAAGAACATCTGCAGCATCCGTTGCGGATCTTCGTTCTACAAGATCCACGGGCTCACAGCAGATGAATTCCCGCCTTTGCCAAAGTTCAAGGATGACAAGAAAGTCACGCTACCGCAGGAAACAGTGAAAGCCATGCTCCGAAAGACTTCCTTTGCCATTTCCACGGATGAATCGCGGTATGTGTTGAATGGCATTTACATCAGTTTGAAAGACCACAAGATGACCGTGGTGGCGACGGATGGACGGCGGTTGGCCCTGGTGGATGAAGAAGTGGATCTCGCTGAAAAGAGCAAAGGCGAGTTTATCATTCCGGCAAAGGCGGTGAATGAATTAAACCGTCTGCTGCAGGAAAAGGGAGAGATAGTAATCAAATTTGGCGAGAATCAGGCGTCGTTCGCATTGAAGGATGAAAAGGGTTTTTCCGTGCTGGTCGTGACAAAACTGATTGAGGGCAACTACCCGAACTATCGTCAGGTCATTCCATCGGAGGTCAAGGAACGCGTGCCACTCTCACGCGAGGAATTCCTGCACGCCCTGCGCCGCGCTGAAATCATGACCAGCGAAAAGGCGAATTCCGTCAAACTCGCCTTCGGCAAGAACAACCTGGCCATCACCGCCAATTCACCGGAAGTTGGCGAAGCGCGCGAAAGTCTGGCGGTCAATTACAAGGGCAAGGAAGTCGCCATCGCGTTCAACCCCAAATACCTCATTGACCCGCTCAACGCGCTGACCGAGGACGAGGTTTTCTTTGAATTGATTGATGAACTCAGCCCCGGGGTCCTGAAAATCAACGGTCCCTTCCTCTACGTGGTGATGCCGATGCGGTTGAGTTAAAGAGAGCCAACGGCGGACCAGATGGTTCCGGCTGCCTGGACCCGGGAAACAGCCGAGGAACCCGCCGGCGGGCGCGGGTCGGCCACGGATCCAAATGACAACCAAGAAAACCATCGCGATCGGATGTGGGGCGGTTCTGTTGATCGGGATCATCCTGGTGGTTGCGGTCGTGTTGTTCTTCGTTCATGTATCCAAGGACATTGAGGGGGTTGTCGTGTCAGTGAATGGTCCTACGGATGTGACGGTGGGACAAACTTTTGAATTGGAGGTGGTGGTTAGAAATGAGCGGGCAAGCAAAGTCCTGCGGCTTTCCGATGTTGACCTCGCCGATCAATACCTGGCGGGATTCACGGTCTCATCGGTGAAACCGACGGCCAAGTCGAGCAAGCATGTGCCGATCGACAACGCTCAGAGCTTTACTTTTGATGTTCCGATCGCAGCCGGATCGAGCAACCGTTTCATCTTCACCCTCCGGGCCGAAAATGCCGGGATGTATCGCGGCGACGTGGATATTTGGGAAGGAATGCGCTGCATCACGACCATGGCGCAAACGGCAGTGGGGGAGAAGAAATAATTCCGCCGCCGGGCGGGCAGCCTACATCTGTTCGACGGTTTCGATGCCTAGCGTTTCCAGGCCTTGTTTCAAAACCCGCGCCGTCAAATCACAGAGCGCCAGCCGGCTGGCACGCGCTGCGTCATGGGCCTTGAGCACCGGACAATTTTCGTAGAACGCGGTGAACTTCCCGGCCAGTTCATAAAGAAAATTGCATAGGAAATTCGGGCGATATTCTTCCGCGACCGCTTCGAGCGTCAGGCCGAAATTCAGAAGGTGCTTCGCCAGCGCGATTTCCTCCGCGGCGGTCAATTCGATGTTCGATGTTCGATGTTCGATGTTCGATGTTTCACCTGCTTTCCGAAAAATGCTCCGAATTCGCGTGCAGGCATACTGCAAATACGGCGCCGTGTTACCATTGAGCGCGAGCATCTTGTCCCAACTGAAAACGTAGTCGCTTTGCCGGTTTGGCAACAGGTCGGCGTATTTCACCGCGCCAGTGCCGACGACGCGCGCGATGTCGCGCCGCTGCGCCTCCGGCAAATCGGGATTCTTGTCGGAAACAATTTTGAAGGCCCGGTCTTCGGCTTCGTCGAGCAAATCGGCCAGCTTCACCGTCTCGCCGGAGCGCGTCTTGAACGGCCTGCCGTCCTCGCCAAGAATCGAGCCGAACCAGACGTGGGCCAGTTTCACATCTTTCGGAGGGGCGAGCTCCGCGAGTCCCAAACTTTTTTCGTCTGAAGTTTCACGGACTCGTGTAACTCGCCCCTCGGAAGTCGCGGATTGCCATTTGCGAAACGCGGCAAAGAGCTGCTGGAAATGCAGTTGCTGGCGGCCGTCGGTGACGTAAATGATTTCGTCCGGCTGCCAGGTTTCGAGCCGGTATTCGAGCGTCGCGAGATCGGTCGTCGTGTAGTTGAATCCGCCGTCGCTTTTGCGAATGAGCGCGGGATGCTCTTTCAATTGCGGATTGTCATCGAAGAAAACCGCAATGGCGCCTTCGCTTTCGCGCGCGATGCCCCTGGCGAGCAGTTCATCCACGAGCGGCTTGAGACGCGGATTGTAAAAGCTTTCGCCGAGGGCCTGGTCGAACTTCACGCCGAGGCGCGAATAAATTTCATCAAACTGCCTTTCGGACAGCGCAATCATCTCACGCCAGATTTTAAGGTTTTCTTCGTCGCCGTTCTGCAGTTTCACCAATTCCAGCCGCACGGCTTCCAAAACCTTTTCATCAGACTTGCTTGCGGTGCTGATCAGTTTGTAGAGACGCTCCATTTCGCCGATGGGATCGGCCTTTAACGCGCCGGGATTCAGGTGTTGTTTCCACCCGAGCAGCAGCATCCCGAACTGCGTTCCCCAGTCGCCGATGTGGTTGTCGGTGATGACACGGTGGCCAAGCAGGCGCAGCGTGCGCGCCAGGCTGTCTCCGAGGATCGTGGAGCGAATGTGGCCGACGTGCATCGGCTTGGCCACGTTCGGCGAGCTGAAATCAATCACCACGGTTTTCGGCTGCGCGGCCCGGTTGAAAAATAAATGCTCGCCCTTGGCGGCGGATTCGAGCGTTTGCGTGAGCGCGGAAATTTTCAGCCGGAAATTCAGGAAACCGGCGCCGGCGATTTCCACCTGCCCGCAGAATTCCGAAAGATCGAGTCTGGCCAGCACCTCGGTCGCGAGCCGGCGCGGGTTCAGCTTGCGCGCCTTCGCGAGCGACATCAGCGCGTTCGACTGGTAATCGCCGAATTTCGGGTCCGGACACGGCCGGGCAAGAATGCCGCCGGGGTCCGCATCCGGCAGGACGGCGCGCACGGCCTGTTGCAAGCGGAGTTCGATTTGTTTATGCGGCAGCACGGAAAGTATTTAAGCACGGACCCGTCCTCCGTAGCAATATTGTGCTCGTCCTTTCCATCCGCCGTAGCAGCACTGCGGAGGACGGATGAACACGGATGGACACGGATAGAATTTCGGAGGGGAGGATTGCACGAGCCTGATTTCGCACCGGGCTTTGAGATTGGGCGCACGCAGAGCCGGTTCTTCCGGCGGGTCACTTCTTCCCGTAATCGCGGATGATGGCAAGCATGGCGGCGCCATCGGCCGCTTGTTCCAGCGCCAGGCGAAAGTCGGCCTTGTGCAGCAACTTGGCAATGTTCGCCAGGGTGTGAAGATGCTTTTGAAACTGGCCTTGCGGCACGAGGAACAGCATAACCAGCTTCACCGGCTGGTTGTCGAGCGCGTCGAAGTTCACGCCCGCCCTGGAGCGGCCGAGCGCGCCGACGACTTCGTAGATCAAATCCGTCGAGGCATGCGGGATGCCGATGCCGAACCCGATGCCCGTGCTCATCGAGGTCTCGCGTTTCTTGACGGCGGCCGTGATGGCGTCGCGATGTTCCGCCGGTATTTTGCCCGTGGTGACGAGATTGCCGATCAACTCGTCAATGGCCTCCCATCGGTTGGTTGCGCGCAAATCGGTGACGATTTGCTCCTGATTCAAAATGTCGGCTAAGTCCATACCGTGCGTCTGCCGAGGATTTGAACCAAACGGCGCGACAATTCAAGACAGAAATGTTGACAAAATCGGCGCGCGACGGTTAAAGCCACTTCTGCAGCCAGTGCAAAACCTGTCCGGTGCCCTCAAGCCACCAGTCCAGCGCCGTCAACAGGCCGACCTTCGTCGTCAACAACGGCACGCCGAACAACAGCACACAGACGTTGCCGAGAAAAATGATCACCGCCGAAAACAACCAGCCCTGCGATGTGATGTCCGACTGCCGCGTCTTCAAAACGTGCCCGGTCAGCGTCAGGTGAAACGCATACGCCGCGCCGATCAGCAAATGAAACCAGACCAGATAACTCCGCCAGTCCCAGAGCAAACGGCCGAGGGAGAATCCGGCGACGATCAACGCCACATAAAGCGGGAAAAAATAGGGCGCCAGCGCAATCAGGAAGTTGCTTTTCGAGACGACGACATGACCGCCGCCGGAGGAAACCTTGAGTTTCTTCAACTGCCCGCCAAAGAGCCAGGCCCACAAGGCATGAGTCAGTTCGTGGCCGAAGACGTAAATCCACATCGGGTTGGGCAGCAGCAGGAAGATCACCAGCCAGCATGCCGCGCCCGCCAGCAGCGGCACCCAAACCACGTCCACGCCGCCGCTGGCGCACAGCACCTTCCACAATGCCGTTGCCGCGCCGGCACAGACCGGCAGCAACAGGATGGCGATGACGAATTTGGTCCACTTCCACACACCGGCAGAATTCAGAATTCGGAATTCAGAAGCCAGCAGAAATGTGGCGGTGATTTTCAACGCAGAGGCGCAGAGACCGCGGAGTTTCGCAAAGCAAAAACCATTCCTCTGCGTTTCTCGGCGTGCTCTGCGCCTCTGCGTTTAATGCAAGCTTGAAACTTGAGACCAAAAACAGAAAACTGGGAGCCAATGACGCAAGACGAAGTGCTGAAAATTTTTCGCGACAGCGGCGCGCTGCTCGAAGGCCATTTCATCCTGCGCAGCGGCCTCCACAGCCGCCAATACTTTCAATGCGCGCTTGCCCTGCAGCAAATGCCCGTCGTCGAAAAGCTCGGGCGGGCGCTGGCGGACAAAGTCGGCAGGCTGGACGCGGCCACGGTGGTTGCGCCGGCGCTGGGCGGGCTGGTCATCGGACAGGAAGTCGCGCGGCAACTCGCCGTCCGGTTCATTTTTACGGAAAAAGAGGAAGGCAAACTCGCT